>JBDTMH010000299.1:0-5103 GCA_039934375.1 Burkholderiaceae bacterium
TCTCCAGAACAGGGCCGCCACAGCGCGGCCCAACCTGGGAGCTTAATTGACGTTTACGTCAACGTCAATTTCGCCCCCGTTGCGCCGAGGCAGCGCTACAGCTTGCGCGCCACCCACATGCCGGGCAACATGGCCAGCACGAAGATCACCGTGTCGAGCTGGCCGGTCAACAGGGACGTCAGCGCGGTTGCCGGACTGTAGCCGCTCAGGCCCCAGCCGACGCCGAAAAGCAGGGCTCCGGCGATCAGCCGGCCATCGCTGTGGCGGCCCGTCGTCAATACAAACGAGCGCGTGAACCAGGGCCTGACACTGGCCCGTGGCGTCACGGCGTATCCCAGCAAGGCAATCAGCAATGCCCCGAGCGCCACGAACAGCAGCGTTCCATCCCACCGGCCCGGGAATGGGCCGACCAGCATCTCCTTGATGTCGAGCAAGGCTATTACCTTGTCGGGTTGCGTCATGCCGGACATGGTCAGGCCGGCCGCGAAGATGAGGCCAGCCATGAAGGCAATCAGCAACTCTGCGGCCGGGTGCAGGCTGCGCCGGCGCGGCTCGGGTGTGCTCAGCGCAGAGGTCGAATCGGGCTTCATCGCGCACATCGTCGGAAATGACGGAGCAATCGGGGCGACAGGCAGATCAGCGACCGAACAGCCATCGCAGTCCTTCGATGATCACTTCCATCCACCAGCTGGCGGCCGGCAAATGCGAAGTCAACAATACCGTCATCACGGCGGCCGTCGCGAAGGTGATGACCGCCGCCAGCGAACGTTTGGAACGCCGCCCCAGACCGACCATTGCATGGCCGCTGACCGAGCCCGAGCCGAGCACGGAACCAAAACCGACCAGAAAACCGGCCGGTATCAGCACCAGAGCATGGCGGATCTCCATATGCGGCACCGCCAGCAACCAGGAAAAGAAGGCGCCGCCGCCGACCAGACCAAACAGAAAAGCCCAGCGCCAGAATGACGATTGCTTGCGCGTGGTCAGCACGCCCACGGTAATGGAACTGACGGCGCTGGCTCGACCGACACCGGCCAGCAGAATCCAGCTGGCCAGCCCGATCAGGATGCCGCCGCGCAGCGCCTGTGTGTAATCATCCACAGCCCGGTCTCCGAAGTCCTAAACTATTGTCCGAGCATACCCTGACAATCCGATCGCGAGGAATCCATGCAACCGATTCAATTGTTCGATGCGGCGTCCAGCACCTATACCTATCTGCTGTTCGACGAAAACACCCGAGATGCGCTGATCATCGACCCGGTGGACGAGCAGGTCGAGCGCGACCTGGCCACGCTGCGGCAATACGGACTGAAGCTGTTGTGGACGGTGGAGACCCATGCCCATGCCGATCACATCACCAGCGCCGCCCAGCTGGCCGAACACGCCGGGGCGCGAACGGCAGCACCTGCCGGCTGCGGCATCGCGACCGCCGCGGTCCAGCTGGCAGATGGCGATGTGCTGAATTTCGGCAAGGAAACGCTCAAGGCGCTGCATACGCCGGGCCACACCGCTGGCAGCATGAGTTATGTCTGGCGCCAGCATGTCTTTACCGGCGACACGCTGCTGATCAACGGCTGCGGGCGCACCGACTTCCAGTCCGGCAGCGCCTGCGCCCTGTACGACAGCATCACCACGGTGTTGTTCGCCTTGCCCGACAACACCACGGTCTGGCCGGCCCACGACTACCAGGGTCGAACCCATTCAACCATAGCGGCCGAGAAGGCCGGCAATGCACGGATCGCCGGCAAGACACGCGAAGAATTCGTCGCCATCATGAATGCATTGAACTTGCCTCGACCCAAACGCATCGACGAGGCGGTTCCGGCCAATCTCAGCTCCGGCATCCGCCACGATGCGCATGGGCAGCCGCAGGCAGCCGGTGGCGCACCGGCGCAACCGGCCCCGGTACAGCCGGCTGCGGGATATGCCGGCGATGTCGCGCCGGAGCTGGCATGCCAGTGGTGGCAGTCCGGCCAGGCCGTGCTGGTCGACGTGCGCACCGACGCCGAGCGTGAATGGGTGGGTTTCGTGCCCGACGCCGCGCCGATTGCCTGGAAACATTGGCCAGGCATGGCAATGAACCCGGACTTCGACCAGGCCGTCAAGGCCGCGGTGCCCGCCGGCAAGAAGGTGGTGATGTTGTGCCGCAGTGGCGTACGTTCGATTGCCGCCGCCAAACGCGCGACCGAACTGGGACTGGAGGCCTATAACATTCTGGAAGGATTCGAGGGTAATCCGGACGCATCGGCCCATCGCGGCAATCAGGGTGGCTGGCGCAAACGCGGACTGCCGTGGCGGCAGAACTGAGCCGCACCAGCGTGGCCAACTTGCCCACCGATCTGGCCGACTGCACTGCGGCCCAGCTGGCAGCCCTGTACCGCAGCGCCCAGGCGTCGCCCGCAGAGGCCTGCGCCGCCGCAATGGCGCGCATCGATACGCGAGACGAGCAGATCAACGCCTTCGTCTGCGTCGATCGCAAGGGCGCCGTGGCGTCAGCGGCGGCCAGCACGGCCCGCTGGGCGCAGGGAAACCCGCTGGGTCCGCTCGATGGCGTTCCGGTATCGATCAAGGACCTGATCTTGACGCGCGGTCTGCCCACCTTGCGCGGCAGCCATACCCAGGACACGGACCAGGCCTGGGACGTGGACGCACCGGCCACGGCACGGCTACGCGAGGCCGGCGCGGTGATCCTGGGAAAAACCACGACGCCGGAATTCGGCTGCAAGGGCGAGACCAACTCGCCCCGTAGTGGCATCACCCGCAATCCCTGGAAGCTGGATCGGACAGCGGGTGGATCGTCCGGCGGGGCTGCGGCGGCGGTCGCTGCCGGCATGGGCCCAATCGCGATCGGCACCGACGGCGCCGGCTCGGTCCGGATACCGGCAGCGTTCTGCGGCTGCTTCGGCCTCAAGCCGAGTTTCGGACGGGTTCCAGCCTATCCGCTGTCACCGTTCGGCACCGTTGCGCATCTCGGTCCACTGACCCGTACGGTGCAAGACGCCGCCATTGTCATGAACGTCCTCAAGCAAGGCGACGCGCGCGACTGGACCTCGTTGCCAGCCGATCCGTCCGACTACACACAGGATCTGAACGTCGGCATCCGCGGATTGCGGATCGCGTATTCGCCGACGCTGGGTTATGCCCGCGACGTCGACCCCGAGGTGGCGCTAGCGGTGCAGGTCGCCGTGGCGCAACTCGCGCAGCTCGGCGCCATCGTCGAGCAGGTCGACCCCGGCTTCGAAGACCCGCTCGACATCACGACCGGCTTGTGGTTTCTGGGCGCGTGGACCGTATGGAACAGTCTCAGTCCGCGCCAGCAGGGCGTTTGCGACCCGGATTTTGTCGCCCAGGCGGCGCTCGGCCAGGCCTACAGTGCGCTGCAGATCCAGCAGCTGCAGTTGCGCCGCGGCGCACTCGGCTCGCACATGCGCCAATTCATGCAAGGCTTCGACCTGATCGCGACGCCGGCCATCGCAGTGCCGGCGTTCGAGGCGTTGCCCGCTGGTCACACCACCATGTCACCGGCGGCTATGCTGGGCTGGACACCGTTCAGCTACCCTTTCAACCTGACGCAGCAACCGGCCTGCACCGTACCGTGCGGATTCACTGCGGATGGCTTGCCCATCGGCCTGCAACTGGTGGGGCCGATGTTCGGCGATGCGCTGGTGCTGCGTGCGGCGCGCGCCTACGAGGCCTCCCGTCATTTTCCGACCATCGCTGCGACTACCAAGCCAGCATGACATTTCTCGCCATCGACATCGGCAATACCCGCCTCAAATGGGCGCAATACCAGACGGCCGAGCCCGGCGCGCAGCTGCTTGCAAACGGTGCCGAGTTCCTGGACAACATCGACAAACTGGCCGATGGCGTCTGGTCAGAGCTGTCCGCGCCAACCAGCATGCTCGGCTGTGTCGTGGCCGGGGAAGCGGTCAAGCGCCGCGTCGAGGAGCAGCTTGAACTGTGGGACATCGACCCGCAATGGGTGGTCTCCAGTAGCGAAGAGGCCGGGCTGCACAATGGCTACGACTACCCATCCCGGCTCGGTGCCGACCGCTGGGTTGCGATGATCGGAGCCTGGCACCGCATGCTGGCCCAGCAACCGCAGCAGGCACTGCCGGTCGTGGTGGCAATGGTCGGTACCGCCGTGACGATCGAGGCGATCGATGCTCGCGGCCACTTCCTCGGCGGCCTGATCCTGCCCGGGCACGGCATCATGTTGCGGGCGCTGGAGTCGGGCACTGCCGGCCTGCATGTGCCCACGGGCGAGGTACGCGACTTCCCGACCAATACCAGCGACGCATTGACCAGCGGCGGTACGTTTGCCATCGCCGGCGCCATGGAGCACATGGTAAACAAGCTGCGTGCCCACTGCGCTGTCGAGCCCCGCTGCTTCATGACCGGCGGCGCCGGCTGGAAGATGGCACCCAGCCTGTCGGTGCCGTTCGAACTGGTGGACAACCTGATCTTCGACGGCCTGCTGCGCATGGCGCATGCGCGCGAGCAGGCGCGGCGGCACTAAAGCCCCTGATCAGGTCTGCGGCCGTCCCAGCCAGGCCTCGGCCAGCCGGACCCAGTAGGTCGCCCCCATCGGAATCAGGTCGTCGTTGAAGTCGTAGCTGGGGTTGTGCAGCATGCACGGGCCGGCGCCGTGGCCGGCATCGCGGTGGCCGCCGTCGCCATTGGCGATGAAGCAATATGCACCCGGCTTGGCCTGCAGCATGAAGGAAAAGTCCTCGGCGCCCATCGTCGGCTCCTGCACCACGACGTTGTCGGCACCCACGATGTCCTGCATCACGGCACGCGCGAATTCGGCCTCGGCGGCGGAATTGATGGTTGGCGGGTAGTTGCGCACAAAGCTGAAATCACAGCGGGCACCGTGGGCTGCGCAGGTGTGCTCGGCGACCTCGCGCATGCGCTGCTCGATCAGGTCCAGCACTTCCAGCGTGAACGTGCGCACCGTGCCCCGGAGCTCGCAGTGGTCGGGGATCACGTTGATGGCTTCGCCGGCATTGATCATCGTGACCGATATCACGCCGGCGTCGATCGGTTTCTTGTTGCGGCTGATGATGGTCTGGAACGCCTGCACCATCTGGCAGGCCACCG
>JBDTMH010000300.1:0-5081 GCA_039934375.1 Burkholderiaceae bacterium
TCTACACCCGCATCCGACCCACAAGAGTCACTCATCCCTTGCCCTTCGCTACCTAGAAGCTGCCGGTCACACCGTCGGAATGCGCTGCATGAATTCAGGACAACAGCCATTCGGTATCTGCGCCAAGCTCACACACAGCGCTCGAAGGCCCCCCCGACTGATCACGGTCGACGGCAAGGTCGTCGAGTTCGGCGTCCAAGCCACGGCCCAGAAGGCCGCCCGCGCGCACATGCGCTTCACCGGACTGGCTTATAAGCCGGTCACCACCTACGTCAAGGCCGAGAACGCGGTTCTGGAAGGACTGGGCGCCGACGCGCGCGCTCGGATACACTTCGGACAACACGGCAGCAACGGGATCCTGCAGCAGCCCCCTCGCCAGGCACACGCCGAGTGCCGATTGATGTGACATCATGTCTTTCGCGGTTTCTTTCTAGCCATCGCCCTGTCCTTTGCCATGAGCTCGCCGTGTTCCGCTTCCAAGATCGCCGCGCTCAGGTGGGCGCTCGACTCGAGTCCGCACCTGGTCTACGCCGCCGGCGCCGACGGCTGTATCGTTTACGTCAATGCCGCAGGCCGCGCGCGCTGGGGCGAAGCGGCCACGGCGGGCGCATCGGCCGCCGGCCTCTTCGCTGGCGAGACGCGCGGGCACCTCGCCGCCATTTCGGCGGACGTCCTCGCCAATGGAGGGGCCGCCACCTTTGACTCCGGCGAGCACGGTGCAAGCGACGTGCGAGCGTGGGCGACCTACGCGGTTTCGCCGCTGCGCGAGGGCGACACCATCACCGGCTATCTCTGCATCGCCGCCGACGCCACGGCGCTCAAGCGCGCCGAGCTCCGCCTCCGGCGCAGCGAACAGCTGATGGTCGATACCCAGGGCGTGGCGCACCTGGGCACGTGGGAATGGGACATCCGCGAGCCGACCGCCGAGTGGTCGGACGAGCTCTACCAGATCTATGGGCTGACGCGCGCGCACTACACCCCAAGCTACGACGCCTACCTCGCCATGGTGCACCCGGACGATCGGCAGCGGGTGATCGACGCGACCAATCGGGTCTTCCACGAGCACGTGCCTTACTCGCACGACGAGCGGATCTTCCGCCCCGATGGATCGCTGCGTTACCTGCACACGTGGGCGCATCCCGTGCTTGACGACGACGGCGCCCTCACGCGCCTCGTCGGCGTCTGTCAGGACATCACCGACCAGAAGCTAGCCGAGGAGGAAGTACGGCAGCTCAACGCTGCGCTCGAACTCCGCGTGGCAGAGCGCACACGCACCATCGAAGCTTCGTTGCAAGACGTTGAGGCCTTCAACGCCACCGTGAGCCATGACCTGCGCGCGCCCCTCTCGGTGATCTCGCTGAGCTGCGCGCTCATCTCGAAGAACGCGGGCGACGACCTGCCGCAGCCCGTCGTGGACGGCCTGGCCCGCATCCGGCGCTCGGTATCGTATATGACCCAGCTTGTCAACGACTTGCTGGCGCTTGCGCAGGTGGGCAATGCGCCCTTCGAACGCGCTGAGATCGACCTGTCGCAGCTGTGCGAAGAGATCGTGGCGCATCTGCGTCTCGCGTCCCCGGAACGCAAGGTGACGGTCGAGGTCGCGCCCGGCCTACGCTGCAATGTCGACGTCAGCCTGATGCGCGCCGCCATGGAAAACCTGATCGGCAACGCGTGGAAATACTCCGCGCGGGTTGCGCACGCACGCATCGAGATCGGCACGATGGCCGTCGATGGGCGAGAAGTCTTCTTCGTGCGCGATAACGGCGCCGGCTTCGACATGACACAGGCGCATCTCCTCTTTGCGCCGTTCCAGAGGCTTCACGCGTCGAGCGAGTTCGACGGCACAGGCATGGGCCTCGCCGCCGTGCAACGCATCATCGAGCGCCACGGCGGCCAAATCTGGGCCGAGGGCGCGACGGAGCACGGCGCCACGTTCTTCTTCTCGATTCCGTAGCTGCGCAGCCTCGGCCAGTTGCGCTGCCCACGCAGTTGTTCAAGTTTCCTATGCCCCATCTTCTTGCGACCGGTTCGCCCAAGCGACACGCTGCGCGCTCGAGTGCACTTCGGACACCACGGCAGCAAGTAGCTGGCGCGGGGCGGCTTGAACCGCAAGTCGCTGGCCTCCGTGGGCGGCGTCGACGATCCAGCAGCTCAAGGAGTACATGCGTAGCTAGTTAGGTGCGAGGTAGCTGATCGTGGCGAGCTGCAGGAACTGGCCGTCAAGAGCCGATCGCGAAGCGCCAGCCAGTGCCGGCTTTCGCAGCAAACACGACGGCCACGGTCACGCATCGATTCTTCCCGCTGGGAGGCAAGTTATGGCAGGAAGCCGACGTACAAGTTGATTGCATCTACATTAGCATCTGACCCATCAGCAACATACGCTGCCAGGAACTCGTCGCCCTGAAGCTGCGGGTCACATATGCACCGAGGCCCCGAAGCCGACCGTCTTCGAAGTGGTAGGGATTAGGGCGTCGTCCCCAATTGGGCTATGCGCGCTTCTTATCGGCTGCGGCGAAGTGCGCCATCTGATCGGCATAGGCCTTCTTGAATGAGGGGAGCTCTGTGAGTCGCGTCACATAGGATTCCGTTGCCGGTCGATTTCCGAAAGAACGAACTTTTGTCACTCGGAGAACATCGGCCATCAACAAGTCTGCAACAGTAAAGCGGTCGGCGGCCAACCACTCCCGCTCCTTCAGTACGCGCTCCATGTGGTCGAGGCGGCTTTCCAGCCAGCTGGTCAGCTGGTTGTCCTTAGCGCCTGTCACTTCAAGGAACCACCAGGGAACTGAAGCCATCTCGATTGAGTTGAGCGCGGCGATCGTCCATTGCAGAGTGTCTGCGGCGCCGACCGGGTCGGACGGCATCAGCTTCTCACTCTTTCCGGCCAGATGCAGCAGGCACGCGCCGCTTTCGAAAATCTCAAAATCGCCGTCGTTTAGGAACGGAACCTGGCCAAATGGCTGGTGCGCGAGATGGTTGGTCTCACGCCCATCGAAGGGGATCGTTCGGATTGTGTAGCTGAGACCAGCTTCCTCACAGGCCCATCTCAACCGTATGTCGCGGACAAAACCGCGTGGCATCTCAGGAACCCAATCTAGGGTGGTAATGATCAAGTCGCTCATTCGGTGTCTCCAAGGAAAACTGGAAGCTTGTCGAGAAGGCCGTTCCAGCCGTCCTCGTGACTTTTGCTGGCATCTTCATCGGGAAGATGCTCGTGAAGCAGGGTTAGCTCGGTACCGCCGTCAAACGGCTTAAGCAAAAACGTCACAAGCGAATCTCGCTCTCGCACTCCGGGCAATTCCCAGGTGAAAACGAGTTTTTCCTCGTGAACCACTTCCTGGTAAATCCCGGTCGGGTTGTGCTCGTCGCCGTTGAGCAGCCGGAACATAACGCTAAATTGACCTCCCGGGCGAACGTCCGCCACGGCCTTGAGTGTCGGTCCCGAATCAGGACCCCACCACTGCATCATTAAATTCGCCTGGGTAATCGACTCGATGCCGGCGGGAGCAGTCGCTGGCCAGGCCTCTCCGCTGGCTGGGCAACGCGCAACTGGCTGACCCGCAGTGAACGTCAGCTTCAGGTATGAGCGGACACCCGTCCCAAAAGGTGGCCAACTTCAGGTATCGGTTGCCGCAGTCGATCAGAACCCAAATCTGAGCGGCAGCACTCAGTCTTCTGCCGACATTCACAATGCCACGGATGTTGTCGGCCGATCGAATGTCTGCATCTGCTGCGTGCCGACTCACATATTGTTTTCCATGATCAGTGGGCGCAAATGCCAAAAACGGCATCGAAGCGCTTCAGGGCCGCAGCCAGCAGCTTGGTATGGCCAGTGCCCCAGGGGTGCGGGCGCGCATTTCGCTCGCGCCAGTCAAAGGATTTTGGCTGATGGGTCAACAGGTAGCCGGGCTGGCCCTTGGCGCCCGGCGCCGCGATGGCGAACGGGTTGTCCGCATGCCTCTTGGCGTGCGTCATCGGGAATCCCACGACGATGCTCGTGCGTTCCGCAAAAGTCTTGGTCGACATCACCAGCATCGGGTGGTCGTCGGGCACTTCTTCGCCCACTGCGGGGTTGTATTGGATGAATATGATTTCGGCCCGCTCTGGCACCCACATCGCAGACTTACGCGTCGCCATTGGCAAACGCTTCTGCGCCCACTGCACCACCGGCCATCGCCTCGCCGCCATGCTTCTTCGGATCGAAGGCCGCCAACATCTGGTCCAGTGTCGGTTCGGCTTCAATCTCGATCACGATGCGGCCCGGTTTGACGGAGACACGGACCGGAGACCCTTCGGTGACGCCAGCGGTCTTCGCCATCGGTTTCGTGAGTCGAAGTGCGAGACCGTTGCCCCATGCGCTGATTTGACTGACGGTATTACTCATGAGCACGCTCCCATTTGTTGACACGAGTGTATCAACGTCTGAGCGATGTGTCCACATCCGTATATACAACTCTCGGATCGCGCGAGGGTCGACTTGCCAGACTGTGGCAGAACAGGATTTCGATGCATTCAGAGACGCAACAGACAGCCGCACAAGAGGACGATTCTTGTCAGGAATCGGCGACCGAGCGCGACCTTGCGAAGGCTCCAACCTGAAAAATCAGAACGCCCCTTGGTGCGGCGATCGCGCCGTTGGCGCCTGTCAAGACGGCGTGAGCGCCGTGAAACACGGCGCCGCGGCAACCTTGATGGCGCCCTGGGCGCGCTGCGTGTAAATGCCGCGGGCAATGTTGTGCGGATGTTGCGTGGCTTGGGCCATGCTGAGCACTGGCGCAAAACAGACGTCGCTGCCTTCGAGCAGCGCGCACCAGTGCGCGCACGGCCGGGTGCGCAACAATGCGGCGATACGCGCCTCCAGTTCCGGCCAGGTTGCCTTGTCGTACTGGTTGACCGGGTCCACGTCGTCCAGACCTAGCCGGGTCAGTAGTTGGGCATAAAACTGCGGCTCGATCGAACCGATGGTGACGAAGCCGCCGTCGGCACAGGCGTAGGCGTCGTAAAACGAATACCAGCCAGCTGCCGAGGGCTGCACAGGACCTGTCATTGCGCCGGAATGACCCACGCGTCGTGCACCTGCA
>JBDTMH010000301.1:0-5078 GCA_039934375.1 Burkholderiaceae bacterium
CACCAAAGGCTTGGGGCAACCATTCGTGCAGCGACACCAGATCCTGCTCCGACTCCGTCTTGGGCAGGAGCAGGACATCCAGCCGCGCGCCAGACTCCGCCAAAGCCATCACGTCGCGCAGACCGGTCAGGGTCTTGGTGGAGTTGACGCGCAACGCCAGGCGTGGTTCGTTGGCATCACGCGGGCCCCTTTTCTGTACATAGGCGATCGCGGCCGTGCGCGCAGCGTCCTTGCGCTGCGGATTTACAGCATCTTCCAGATCGATACACACTACGTCCGCCCCGGCGGCCATGGCCTTATCGAAACGATCGGGGCGTTCAGCGGATACGAACAGCAGGCTACGAGGTGTTGCAGACATGTTATGCAGGGGCTCGAAAGGGGTTCACAATTTGTCCGGACAAGTATAAGATTGCGGGTGGAGATATGTCAACCATGTTTCTAAGAATTGCAGGTAAATTATGGTCTTCGGCTTGCGCCAGGGTGAATGCATGAATATGTCCGAACAAACATCAGAGTCCAACGGCGCCGATTCAGGGGTTGCGTTGTCGATAACGGAGCAATTGGTCCGCCTTCAGCGGCGCCAGGTTGACATTGCCTCACGTCAGCGCGCGGCCTGGCATTGGCTTGACTGGATCGGTTGCGTGGCTGCGGCGCATCGTGCGCCTGCGGCGCAAGCGCTGATGCGCTGGCAGCCATTGGGGTGCGCGGTCGGCCAAACGAAAACCTGGCCTGCGCTGGCCGGTCATGCCTGCACCGACATGCAGGCAGTATGGCTCGACGCGGGCCTGGCCAACATCCAGGAAATGGATGACATGCATCGCGAGGCCATATTGCATCCGGGACCGGTCGTGTTGCCCGTGGTGGCGCATGTGGCGCGCCATCGCGCGCTGGATACGCAGCAAGCACTGGACGCCGTGGTGCGCGGCTACGAGACCATTGTGCGGGTTGGACGGGCGCTGGGTCCGACGCACTACGTGCGATGGCACAACACGGCAACAGCCGGTGTGTTCGGGGCCGCTGCCGCCGCCGCCGACGCATTGGGGCTGAGCGATGTGCAGACCGTTTGGGCTTTGGGGAATGCCGGTACGCAGGCGGCGGGTCTTTGGCAGGTGCGGCTGGAGCCGGTGATGTCCAAGCAGTTGCATACCGGGCATGCGGCCTGGGCGGGCCTGTCTGCAGCCAGTCTGGCTCAGGCGGATTTCACCGGCCCTCGGTACATCCTGGAGGGCGAAAAAGGGTTCTTTGCCGCCTTGTGCCCGGATGCCATGCCCGAGCGGGTGCTGGAGCCAGCGGATGTTTGGCTGATACACGGAACCAGTTTCAAACCGTGGCCGGCCTGCCGCCATACCCACGCGGTGATCGACTGTGTGCTGGCGCTGCGCGAACGGCTCGGGGCGCAAGCATTCGAATACTCCGATGCCCTCGTCGAGGGTTTCGGCGACGCGATTCGCATCTGCGACCAGCCACGGCCCCAGACGGCGACCGAAGCCAAATTCTCGCTCCAGTACGCCGTGGCGGCTGCCGCACATTGGGGCCCCCTGTTGCCGGAGCACTTCGACGCCAGCCAATGGGGCGATGCCACCATGCAGGCGGCGGCTGGGCGCGTGCAATTGCGGATCGATGCCGCCCTGAGCGCTGCGTATCCTTCGCACTATGGTGCCCGCGTGACGCTGCGGTTTGCCGACGGCAGCGCGCATACTGCGCAAGTCACCGATTCGCTGGGCGACCCTGAGCGACCGATGAGCGAGGACCAGATCCTGGCCAAGGCGCGCAATCTGATGGAATATGCCGGCGTGGCTCCCGTTCGGATGCGGGCGGTACTTGATGGCGTGTTGACGCTGCAAGAGCAGCTTGGCAACGGAGTCTCAGTGCCGATGCCACGTGCGCTGTTGGATCCGTTGTTTTGAGAGCTGTTGCCATCCAGCCGCGACGCCTTGCGTCCATGGCAAGGCGAACGAACAGGAAACCACGGTCATGATTTCCCGTTCCATCCGTTGATGGTCGACAGGGCCGTCAATCAGCGACCCATGACGTATTGCGGCAACCAGGTTGCAATGGATGGGAAAATCACAATCAGGACGGTGGCGACGATCATCATGCAGAAGAACGGGATTGACGCTCGCGCTACTGTCATGATGCTGTGGCCACTCATGCCCTGGAGCACGAACAGGTTGAAGCCCACCGGCGGGGTTACCTGGGCCAGTTCGATCATGATGATGATGTAGACGCCAAACCAGATCGGGTCGAAGCCGGCGGCCTGCACCATCGGCAGGACTACGGAGGTAGTCAACACGATCATGGACACGCCGTCGAGTGCACAGCCCAGAACCAGATAGACCAGGGTCAGCGCGCCGATCAAGGCATACGGCGACAGTTCCAGCGACACGACCCATTTCGACAGCGCTGTCGGGATGCCGGTGAACCCCATGGCCACTGTCAGGAAACTTGCTGCGCCCAGGATGAACATGATCATTGCGCTCATGCGCAACGCGCCTGAAAGGCTCTGGACGAAAGCCTTCCAGCTCAACGTGCCGCCAAACAATGCGATGCACAACGATCCCAGAACGCCAAAGGCCGACGCTTCGTTTGCGGTGGCTACGCCGGTGACCATCGAGAAAAACACGAAAACGATCAACATAAACACCGGAATGAGGTTGCCCGATGCTTTGATACGCTGACCCAGGGACATGTCGATGGAAGCCTTTGGCGTTTTTTCGGGGTTGAGCATCGCCCAGACAATGATGTAGCCCGAGAACAGACACAGCAACAGAATGCCCGGCATCACCCCGGCAATGAACATGCGGATGATGGAAACGTCAGACGCAACCGCGTAGACGATCATGGCGATCGAGGGCGGAATCAGGATGCCCAGCGTGCTGGCGCCACACAAAGCGCCCAATGACATCTTCTCGTCGTAACCGCGCCGTGACAATTCAGGCAGTGCGATCTTGGCGATTGTTGCGCAGGTGGCTGCGGACGATCCCGAAACCGCTCCAAAGATGCCGCAACCCAGTACGTTCACATGCAGCAGCCGGCCTGGCAGCCGGTCGAGCCATGGTGCCAGTCCGGCAAACATCTGTTCAGCCAGTCGCGTGCGAAAAAGTATTTCGCCCATCCAGATAAACATGGGCAGCGAGGCCAGTGACAAGGATTCGTAGGTATTCCAGTAGGTCGTTACCAGGTTGATGTCGGGCCGGGTGGTCGAGAAGAATGCAACGCCGGCCCAGGCCACGATACCCAGAGTGACGGAGATCCAGACGCCGCCGGCCAGCAGCACAAACAGCAGAACAATGAGCAACGCAGATGTAGTCATGGTGTCAGTGCCGTGAGGCGTCCTTGATGTCCAGGGTCCGTTCGGCGCGAAGGGTGTGCGACGGTTTGGCCAGCGTGGCCAGCAGTTCGTCGATGATGGCCACCCACAGCAAGAACACGCCAAGCAGGAAGCTGGACTTGGGAATCCAGGCCGCGACTTCAATCATGCCCTGCGTCTGGTCGTCGAATTGCCAGCTCGTCCACATGTAGCTGCTGACCGCGTACACCATGTAAGTCACGAACACCAGGGCGATCAACAAGCAGCCCAGCATGACGGTTTTGCGCGCCGGTGGTGGAATCCGGTCGACCAGGAACCCCACCCGCACCATGTCACCACGCACGAAGGTTGCCGGAAGTGCCAGGAAGCCGGCTGCCGCGCAGAACCAGCCGACCAACTCGTTGGCACCGAATATGTAACCGCCAAACTTTCGGAAAACGGACTCGCCGATCATCAGCACAAAGATGCCGACCAAGAAGAAGCCCGCCAACGCCAGACTGGCGTTGTAGGCAAGTAGAAGTAGACGTCTCATGGTGCTGACGATGTTCGGTGCGTGACTTGCCAGGCAATTACTTGCCAATTTCCTTGCGATACGCGGTCAGTGCCGCAACCGCTTCGTCGCCCATCGGCTTGGCATACACGTCCCACAGCGGATTGGTGCGTTTGATCATCTCGTCGATCATGGCCTTGGGCGCAGGCGCGATGTTCATGCCATTGGCCTTGAGCTCGGCCACCTTCTTTTCGTGATCCTGCTTGCTGACTTCCCAGAACTGCGGTTCCATCTCCTTGGCGATACGTTCGATGGTTGCCTGTTGTGCGGACGTGAGCTTCTTCCAGGTGTCCAGGTTGATGGACATCACGTTCGACGCCCAGATGTGATTGGTCTGGTAACCGTACTTCATGAAATCCCAGTACTTTTGCGCCACTGCCGTTCCTGACGATGTGGCCACGCCGTCCAGCATGCCCGAGCCCAGTGCCTGCAAGACCTCCAGGTTGGTCATCTGTACCGGGGTCATTCCGAGGCGGTTGATCCAGTCGGTGGTGAGCTTGTCCAGACTGCGCATCTTGATCCCCTTGAGATCGTCCAGACTGGAGACGGGCTTCTTGACGAAGAAGAACTGATTTGGCCAAGGCACGACGTACAGTGCTTTCTGGTTGTTCTTGGTCAGAATTGCTTCCCATATCGGACGGAAATACCGGTGCAGGGTCTTGAGCTGGTCGTAATCTCCCACCAGAAACGGCAAAGTTTCCACTGCCATCACGGCGCCGCGGCTGGCATTCTGAAAGAACGCGAACTCCGCCATGGGGACCACGCCTTCGCTGACGGCGCGCAGTGACTCATTTGCCTTGACTCCCAGGGTGCCACCAGGGTGTGTGGTCATGACAACCGCGCCTTTGGTCTCCTGGGTTACCCGTTCAGCAAAACGCGCTGCGTTGAGCGAATGAAATTCGTTCGGCCCCCAGGGCACGGAGATATCCAGCTTGACTTGCGCGTTGGCGTTCAATGCCGCCATGGCAAGTAGACCGGTGGTGAGCAAAGGTCGGACCCACTGTCCGATAGCGGAAATTTGACGCATGTGTCATCCTCTCAAAATACAAAAACGAACCCACGAAGCCGTGTGCCAGGCACATCTCCCGCTTCACCCGTGTCGACACCAGGTCAGGCGCCCACCGGAACCGCAGCTGACCACGGCCTCCGGAACACAGCCCGTATTTAACAATATGTCCGGACAACTGTAAACAGATATTTACCCTAACAAGCGAAAAG
>JBDTMH010000302.1:0-5057 GCA_039934375.1 Burkholderiaceae bacterium
AGACCCGGTTCAGGAACTCCGCCGCATCAGGCCCCTGCACGTCGATCTTGCCCAGTGTGGACACATCGGCGATGCCGACCTGCGCGCGCACGAACACCATCTCGGCCTGGTAGGCCTGGGACAGGTTTTCGCCGTGTCCGTGGTACCACAGCGGGCGTTTCCACGCGCCGGCCTCCATCATGTCGCCGCCGTTGGCCACGTGCCAGTCGTGCATCGCGGTACGCCGCACGGCCGCCAGATGGCCACGCACACTGCGCCCCGCCAGCACGCCTATCGTGACAGGTGTGTACGGCGGGCGGAAGGTGGTCGTCCCCACCGCATCCATGCCCAGCGAGCGGCGGGCCGCCATGATGGCCAACGCATTGAGGTTCGAGGTCTTGCCCTGGTCGGTGCCCATGCCCAGCGTGGTGTAGCGCTTGAGGTGCTCGACCGCGCGGTAACCCTCGCGGTGCGCCAGGTCGATGTCGTCGACCGTGACGTCATTCTGGAAATCGACAAACGCCTTGCCGCCAGCCTTGCCGGCGGCAATCGGTCCGACCGTGGCAAACGCCATCGACAAGCCCTCGGGTTGCGGTGCTTCGGGAGCCGCGACTGCCAGCGTCTTGCCGCGATGGCTGGCCGCCTGTTGCGCCGCCGCCCAGCCGCTGGCGATGGCCTGCTCCAGATCCTGGCAGCCGACCATCGCACCGGCACCGCAATGACCGGTATCGAAGCCACCCGGTACGAAACCACCCAGATCATCCCGGTAGCGCGGCTTGATGCCGCGGTGCGAGCTCAGGTGCACGCTGGGCGTCCAGCCGCCGGACATCGCCAACAGGTCGACATCGCGCGTGAATGCCGCACCCGTGGCCTGGCCCAGACCGAGATCGAAAGGCACCAGTAAACAGCTGCGCACGCGTTGCCCGCCGGACGCGGCCGACACCGCCGTGGCCGGCAGCACCTCGATGCCGACGGCCTGCGCCTGCGCCAGCACGGTGGCGCTGACCGACGCGCGCAGATCGGCAACACAAACCTTGGCGCCGGCGCGCGACAGTGCGATGGCGTCGCCATAGGCTGCATCGTTGTTGACGGCAAACACCACCTGGCGTCCGGGCCGCACCGCGAAACGGTTGACGTAGCTGCCCACCGCGCCGGCCAGCATGACGCCGGGTATGTCGTTGCCGGCAAACACCAGTGGCCGTTCGAGCGCGCCACAGGCCATCACGACATGGCCGGCACGCAGGATATGCAGGCGCTGGCGCGGCACACCGAGCTTGGCGTCGGCCCGACCCGGCGCCGTGCGCTCGGCCACACCGACCGTATTGCCGTCGTACATGCCGAAGGCGGTCGCGCGCGTCATCCAGCGCACCTGGCCGGTCGCGCGCAGTTCCACCAGCATGTGGCTCAACCACAACGCCGCTGAGCCGTCGGCCGGCTGCGTCAGCAGCGAGCCGCCCGGCTCGAAGTCCTGTTCGACCAGCGTCACGTCCAGACCGGCCCGCGCGGCACCCAGCGCCGCGCTCAAGCCGGCCGGGCCGGAACCGATCACCAGCACATCGGTGAAGCCGTGCTGCCAGTCATACAGGTCCGCGTCCGCCTGGGTTGCGGCGACACCCAGGCCGGCCGCCTTGCGGATGAAATGTTCGTAGAACATCCAGGCCTTGCGGGTCGGGCCCATGAAGGTCTTGTAGTAAAAGCCGGCCACGAAAAATGGCGCCAGCAGCGAGTTGATCGCCATCAGATCAAAGCGTACCGAAGGCCAGGCGTTCTGCGACCGGGTGTGCATGCCGTATTGCAGTTCGAGCACGGTGGCGGCGATATTGGGTTCCTGTCGTGCGCCGCTGGCCACCGTCAGCAAGGCATTGGGTTCCTCGACACCGGCGGCCATGATGCCGCGCGGCCGGTGGTACTTGAATGAACGTGCGACAAGGTGGATGTCATGCGCCAGCAGTGTCGCGGCCACGGTGTCTCCGACAAAGCCCGACAGCGCCTGGCCGTCGTGGGTGAACGACACGGCTTGCGCGCGGTCGATCCGGCCGCCGGTGGGTATCCGGTTGACGCCACCATCGTCCCGGCGGGCGCTCATGGAGTACCTTCGCCCTGCGGGCTGCGGTGCGAGCTTGCTTGGGAACGGCCCGGCGCGGCGCTCATGCTGCAGGCCTTTCCCGCGCCGGCATCACCGCCAGGATGTCATGCGTGACGGTATTGCGCCGCACCACCAGCCAGCGCCGGCAGGCCAGCGTGTGCTGCCAGAACTCCAGATGCTCACCCTTGGGGTTGTCGCGCAGGTAGACCGCCTCGACCCAGGCATCGTGGTGTTCTGCGCCCAGCGGCGGATAGACCTTGGTCGCGTCGCCGAAATAGCTGAACTCGTCGTGGTCGCGTTCGCCGCAATAGGGGCAATGGATTCGCAGCATCGCTCGTGTCCTATTGCAGATGGTTGTACGGGCCGTAACCGGCCTCGTCGATAGTCCGGCCCCGGGCGAAGCGGTCCATCGTGAAGCCGGCATTGAATTCATGCGGTTGGTCGTGCGCAATGGTATGGGCAAAACACCAGCCCGATGCCGGCGTGGCCTTGAAGCCACCGTAGCACCAGCCCCCGTTGAGATACAGCCCGTCCACCGGCGTGCGCGTGATGATCGGGCTTCCGTCCGGCGTCATGTCCATGATGCCCCCCCAGTGGCGCAACAGGCGCAGCCGCGACGCGAACGGGATCATGCTCGCCAGCCCTTGCGTGGTCTCGGCCACATTGGGCAGATTGCCACGCTGGGCATAACTGTTGTAGCGGTCCAGATGACCACCGAACACCAGGCCGCCCTTGTCGGACTGCGAGACATAGAAATAGGTGGCCGACCACACCACCACATGGTGCACCACCGGCTTGATCGATTCGGTCACGAAGGCCTGCAGCACATGGCTTTCGATCGGCAGGCGCAGACCGGCCTTTTGCGCCAGCACCGAGGTGTGTCCGGCCACCGCCACCGCCACCTTGCCGGCGCCGATGTCGCCGCGACTGGTCTTGACGCCGACGATGCGCTCACCGGCCCATATGTAGTCCTGCACTTCGCAGTTCTGGATGATGTCCACACCCAACTGGTCGGCGGCGCGGGCATAACCCCAGGCGACCGCATCGTGACGCGCTGTGCCGGCATCGGGCTGCAACATGCCACCGTAGATCGGGAATCGGGCCTGCGACGTGAAGTCCAGATAGGGCGCTTCTTTCTGCACCTGCTGGCGCGTCAGGATGTCGGCACGGATGCCATTCAGCCGCATGGTGTTGGCACGCCGCACCAGGCCGTCGAGCGATGCTTGCGAGCAGGCCGCGAACAGATACCCGCGCGGCGAGAACATCACGTTGAAGTTCAGGTCCTCGGACAGGCCACGCCACAAGGACATCGAATGCTCATAGAACGGCGTGTTCTCCTGCATCATGTAGTTCGAACGCACGATCGTGGTGTTGCGCCCGACGTTGCCCGAGCCGATGAAGCCCTTCTCCAGAATGGCCACGTTGCGGATGCCGTGGTTGCGCGCCAGGTAGTACGCTGTCGCCAGCCCATGACCACCACCGCCGATGATGACGACGTCGTAGCTCTTCTTCGGCTTGGGGTCGCGCCAGGCGCGCTCCCATCCCTGGTGACCACCCAGCGCGTTCTTGAACAACGACCAGGCCGAATACCGCTGGACCATTTTGCCTACATCCTCATCCGTAGTGCCTGCGGATCGAACGGCGGCTCGGTCTGCAGCCGCGCAGGCCGACGTTCGCCCAGGATCTCGATCTCCAGCAACATATCCGGCTCGACCAGTTCGGTCGGCACATAACCTTGGGCCAGCGACTGGTCGACCCCGTGGCCATAGCCGCCGGAGGTGACCCAGCCGACGACTTTGCCATCGACCCAGATCGGCTCGTCCCCCATGACGTCGGTGTCAAGCGCATCGACCTGCAGGCAGACCCGTGTCCGCTTGGGGCCGTCCTGCTTTTCCTTGAGCGCGGCAGCCTTGCCGATGAAGTCGGGTTTGTCGAGCTTGATGAAACGGTCCAGACCGGCCTCGAACGGGCCGTAGATCGGACGGAATTCGCGAAACCAGGTGCCGAAGTGCTTCTCCAGTCGCAGGCACAACAAGGCCCGCATGCCGAAGTTCTTCAGCCCCAGGTCGGCGCCGGCGTCCATGATGCTTTGGTACAGGCGGCGCTGGTATTCCGGTGCGACCCAGATCTCGTAGCCCAAATCGCCGGTATAGGTGACGCGGTTCACCTTGGCGCGCACGGTCGCCACCTCCATCTCGCGGTAGTCCATGAACTTGAACGCGGCGTTGGACACATCGTCATCGGTCAGGCGCTGCAGCAGTTCACGGGCCTTCGGCCCGGCAATCGACAGGCCGATGAGTTTCATGCCCAGCGGCTCGATGTGCACCGTTCCGTCGGTGGGCAGGTGTTGCTCGAACCAGCGCATGTGGTAGACCTGCGCCTGGCTGGAGCCCCACATCATGTAGCGGCGGTCGGCCGCCTTGGCAATCGTGAAATCACCGATGATCTTGCCCTGCGGGTTGAGCATGGGCGTGAGCATGATGCGCCCTTGCCTGGGCATGGTGTTGGTCATCATGTTCAGCAACCACTGCTCGGCGCCGCTGCCGGTGATCTCGTACTTGGCGAAATTCGCGATCTCGGTCACACCCACGGCCTCGCGTACCGCCTTGCATTCGGCCTTGATCGGTCCGAAGTCGTTGGAGCGGCGGAACGAAACAATGTCCTTCGCCTCGGTGCCTTCGGGGGCGAACCACAACGGCGTCTCCATGCCCCAGGAGTCGCCCATCACGGCGCCCTGCGCGATCATGGTGTCGTACAGCGGCGTGGTCTGCAACGGTCGCGCAGCAGGCAGTTCCTCGTTCGGGAAGCGGATGCTGAAACGGCGCGAATAGTTCTCGCGCACCTTGGCATTGGTATAGGTGCGTGTGGCCCAGTCGCCGTAACGTGCCACGTCCATGCCCCAGATGTCGAAACCGGGGTCACCATCAACCATCCAGTTCGACAAAGCCAGGCCCACGCCACCGCCCTGGCTGAAGCCGGCCATGACGCCGCA
>JBDTMH010000303.1:0-5034 GCA_039934375.1 Burkholderiaceae bacterium
CTGTGCGGCAGCGTTTGGGCGCCAGGGCGAAGCGTTGCGCTGCACCACGACCGGACGTGTGATCCGGTTGGTTGCGCGCCTTGGCAAACTTTCAGCCGGCCAGCAGCGATTGCCACCAACCGTCGACCAGCGGCGCGGCAGTGCGGCCGATGTCGGGCACGCAGAGACCGAGCAGCACCAGCAGCGGCAGCGGCGCCACCGCGATCGCGATCGTCAGCAGGAAGCGGCGGTAGATGAATTGCCGGCTCAGCCCGCACAACAGTGCGATGCCACCGCCACCCCCGACGACAGCGTTACCCGGCAGGTTCAGGCCGACGGCCAGCGCCAGGTAGCGGTGCTTGCCCAGTTGTGCCAACCAACGAGGCGATCCGCGCTGCGTCATGGGTCCGGCCGTCAGCCAGGCGAGAACGTGCCCGTTGTGCTGCGCATGCTGCGCCAGCAGACCCGCGCAATACCGGCTGCGGCCGATGGCGCTTGCGGGCAGCAGCTGGCCGGCCGCATAAGACAGGCTCAGGCCCAGCAAGGTTGCGCCATATGCGACGGCGGCGCCCACCGGGCCGAAGGCGATCATGATCAGCAGGCCCAGTTCCAGGCCCGGCACGAAAGGCACGGCGAGGGCCAGCGCATAGCCGGCCGCGAGCAACAGCAAGGTGCCGACGCGAGCGCCCGCGCGCATCGAGGCCACAGAGGCCTGTGCGTCCACCAGTGCCTGCGGCATTCCCTGCCACCAGAGGCCCAGGGGAACCGCGCACGCGAGGGCCGCGGCGGCCAATAGCAGCACAAGCGCGATGCGCCGGCTCGCCTGGGCGACACCAACGCGCCGGGTTTCAGCAGGGATCGACGGTGAACAGGTGGTCATTGCCATTACCCCGCCGGGTCCAGGAACGGTGTGCCTGGTTCGCTGACGTAGAAGATGACGACGCGCAAGGCACGCTGTGCGTCCCGATTGTGGCCGGTGTGTACGGCGCCGGGTTGCTCGACAAAGGCTTGGCCCGGGCCGAAGACGACCGGCGCCTGTCCTTCGACTTCCAGCGTGAAATGCCCTTCGAGCACGTAGACGGTGACCGGCCAGCGGTGGCTGTGCAAGGGTGTCCGCCCGCCGGGTGCGAAAGTCGCCGTCATCACCCGCACTTCCTGCGTCTGCGTGGCCGGCATGCCGACCACGGCGCTCTCGCGCAGGGCCACGACGGGTGCGGCCAGCGGGCCGATAGTCGGCGCCACTGGCTCGTTCGGCGCATTGCGCCGGGTCTGGGCGAGCGCCGCCATCATGGCTGCACCGGGGTCTTGAGTTCGACCATGATGACGTGTGTCGGTGTGGTTCCGACGTTCTCGCCGATATGCACCTGCTCCGGCGAATACATCACGTCGCCGGCCTTGAACTCGCGCAGCAGCACCTTGCCGTCTGGCAGGTGGATCTTGCGCTTGAACGCATTGACGGCATACAACACGAACGCCGGGTGGCGGTGCTGATGGGTCTTTTCGCCCGGCAGGTCCTTGTATTCGAGCACCCGCACCTGCGCGTTCTCCATCACCAGCTTGTATTTGTCGCCGTCGATCTCGACCGGGTTCTGCGCGAAGGCAGTCCATGGCTGCAGCACCAGCACCAGTGCCACGCAGCAAGCAGATTTGTTCAGCATCGCCTTTTCCTCCATTTGTCCAGACAGGGCACGAAGCCGCGCGATGGAGGCCGCCACCCGTGCCGGGCGGCGGCGGACCCCTGAAGTGTCATCTTGCGGCTGGCGCACCCCGCGGCGCGTCCATGGAGTCAAGCGTAAGAAGGGGGGTCGTAGAAATGGCTTAGAGATTGCGAAGTTCGCCGGCCAGTGCCTCGGTCTCGGCCGCCGGGCGCACGCCGAGCACGACCGACAGCTGCTGCCGGCAGCGCCGGTAGACCGCCAATGCTTCGGCACGCTGGCCGAGTTCGAGCAGGCAGCCCATCAGTCGGCGCGCCAGGTCCTCGGCCAACGGCTGGTGTTCGACCAGACGCTGGTACAGGCGCGCTGCCGCCGCATGGTGGCCGGCATTTTCGAGGCGAGCGCCTTGTGCGACGACCTGCCGGGTGATGCGTGACTCGATGCGCTCGCGCGCCACGAGTACGTCGGGCAGATCATCATCGCCGGCCAGAAAAGAGCCCTGGTACAGCGCCAGCACGGCGTCGATCCAGTCGGCGGGCGCCGCAACGTCGGACAATGCCGCGTGTGGCGCCGCCAGCCGGGCCTCGAGCGCGGTCACGTCGGTCCAGCAGGTGCTCGCATCCAGGCTCAGGCTGCCGGCGCGCAGCGCCAGGTGACGCTCCGCACCGAGCAACTTGCGCAGCCGGTGCAAGGTGTTGTCGAACGAGTTGCGCGCTGCGTCGCCGGCTGCGTCGGGCCACAGGTTGGCGCATAGCCGCGTGACCGGCACGTTCTGGCCGCCGAGCGCGATCAGCAGTTTGAGCAGGTCGAGCGGTTTGCGGCTTTCCTTGCGCGACAGGCCGGTCGGTCCGCCGTCACGCTCGAAGGCAAATCCGCCCAGCGTGCGGATACGCACCGGCCAGGGCCAGTTGGCGGGAGCATCCGCCGGAGCCGGCAAGGCGTAACGCCGCACCATTTGCTGCACGAATGGTGGGTCAATGTTGTGCGTCAGCGCGAGCGCCGCGAGCCGCGGCATCATGTCGCCGCAGCAATACGGCATCGGCCCGAAATCGAAACCACACGCGCGGCCGGTGGCAAACGCACGGCGCAATGCATCGAGCGCGCGCGGACCCTGGCCGCGCCGGTCGGCCAGCCGGGCCTCGACCAGCGCCAGGATCCAGTGGTGCCAGCGGCACACCCAATAAAACGGGTGGTCGAGCGCGGCCTGCAGCGCCGTTTCCGCCTCGTCGAAGCTGTCTACCTGGGTCGCAGCCAGCGCCTGGCCGATCAGTGCGATGTGCTCGCGCAGCGGCCAGCCGCTGTCGCGCCCGCTGACCACCGCGGCGCGCATCAGTTGCGCAGCGGAACGCCAGTCTTCGTCGAGCAGCATCAGCATGCCGCGCTGGAATTCGTAGCTGGTGACATCTACCGGGCTGCCCGCCGCCAGCAGAGTGGCGGCCTCGGCCAGGTGGCTGCGCGCAAGTTCGGCATCTCGCGCCGACTCGGCCGCCAGCACCATCAGCAGATGCGCCTTGACGCGCACCTGCGGCGCGCTGCCCTGCGCCAGCGCCAATGCGCGAGTCGCTTGTTCCAGCGCCTCGTCGATGCGCCCGAGCAAGGAGCGCACCAGCACGCCGACACCGCACCAGCGCAACAGGGTCGCCGGCGCCGCGTCCTGGGTGGCGCCGAGCAGGTCGATCTTTACCAGGATCCGGTCCAGGCGCGGCGTCTGACCAGTCCACAGCAGGTAATAGGCGAGGCTGCCGACAAGGATGCGCTGGCTGGCACCCAGCGGTTGGTCGAGCATTTGCTCGGCCGCATCGGCCAGCGGCGCGGTCAGCGCATGCCCCGGATCGCGGTGCACGAAGGCCGCGAGCAAGCCCGGCAACACGCGCAGGTCGCGCTCCGGGCTGCGGCGCTGCAGATATTGCACTGCCTGCGACTCGAGCAGCGGCATCCATGGCGCCAGCGCGTCGTAATTCGCGCCCTGGAAGATGATCGCGTCGGCCGCTGCCGCGGCGGCCTCGAAAGCGCCTTCGGCGTCGCCGTCCGCGACGAAACCCGCATGGGCCTGTTGCAGCAGCGCCAGCGCACGCGTGGCGTCGACGGCGAGTTCGCAGAACCCTTGCCAATAGCACGCCTGCGGCAGCTTGCGCCAGGACTCGGGCAGCGCCGCCAGCGCCTGACCGATGAGCGCCGTGCGCCCTTGGGCGATGAAAGCTCCGGCGTGCGCCTGCAACATGGCAAACGCTTCGGGCCAGGCCTGCGCGCCCAGCAATTCGACCACGGCGGCATCGGCATGGCCGGTGTCGGCCAGCAGCCGCGCCGCGTCGATGCGCAGCGTGTGCAACGCGTCGGTGCCCAGTTCGGCGGCGGCTCGTGCACGCAGAAACGCGCTGAACAAGGCGTGGAAGGCATACACCACCACCGTGCCACCCCGTCGGTCGGTGAACAGGCCGCGCCGCGCCAGTTCTTCCAGCAGGGCGCCGGCGCGCGGTTCAGCCCCGAGGCGCACAGCCATGGCCGCCGTGGTGCTGGGCAGGAAGGCGATGCGCTGCAGCACCTGGCGCTGCCAGGGTTCCATCGCCTCGAGTACTTCGCCCGCAAATAGCTCGAACACCCGCTGTGGCGCGTCGTCGGCGCGCGCGGCCTCCAGCGGGCCGGGCTCGGTACCCGAGGCGAGCATCAGGATCATCGCCGCGGCCCAGCCGTCCGCCGCCTGGCACAAGGCGTCGGCCGACCAGCTGCGCTCGTGCAACTGCAGCAGCGCTCCAGTTTCGTCGGACCGAAAACGCAAGGCGACCGCGTCGATGATCACCACTTGCTGGCCCGCCAGCGCTCGGGCGTACGGCGCCGGCGGTGGCTCGCGGCTGATGACGACGATTCGCGCGCGCTCTGGAATCTCGTCCAGCGCCGCCGCAATGGCGCCATGCAGCGCCGGCGCGCGATCGAGTTCCTGCGCGTTGTCCAGCACCAGCACCCACGGAGCACCGAGTACCTGTGCCAGATGCCGGAAACACCGGCGGATGAAACCCGTCACATCGCGCAGGTCGTCGGCAGTGGGCAACGGCAATCGAATACGCTTGCGCGGCGCGAGCACCGCCGCGGCTTCGCCGAGGAAGTGGGCGAATGTGGCCGGATCGGCGTCGCCGGCATCGAGTTGCAACCACAACGAGGGCAGTTCGCGCGCCTCCAGGTAGGTCGCTACCAGCGTCGACTTGCCGAACCCGGCCGGCCCGCAGACCCACAACACGGGTACCGTGGCGCTGTCGTCGATGTGTTGAAACAGGCGCTCGCGTGTGATGGCGCGGCCCAGACGGGGCCGGCGCAACTTGCCGAGCGTCGGCGTCGAACGGGGGCGGGGCGAGGCCATCGCGCCAATGATAGGTGAGGCGTGACCGGCCCCTCAGTCCGCGATCGA
>JBDTMH010000304.1:0-4977 GCA_039934375.1 Burkholderiaceae bacterium
ACGAATGGCTGGTGGTGGCGCCATCGATCATCGACGCCGGCCAGATCGTGCCCCAGGCACGCATCCTCAACCCATTCCCGTTGGTCAACATGGCAGGCATATCCACGGCCATCACCACATGGCTGACGCTGGGCGCCACCGTGGTGCAGCACCATCCGTTCACGCTGCCGGTGTTTTTGCAGCAGGTGCGCGATGAGCAAATCGACTACACGATTGCGCCGCCCGCGGTGCTGAACATGTTGCTGCAAAACGAGCACTTGCTCGAAGGTATCGACTTCAAGCGTCTGTCGCGCATCGGCTCTGGCGCGGCGCCACTGAGCGAGTGGATGGT
Organism: Burkholderiaceae bacterium; assembly: GCA_039934375.1. GTDB lineage: Bacteria > Pseudomonadota > Gammaproteobacteria > Burkholderiales > Burkholderiaceae_C > CAISIP01. The sequence continues at coordinate 332 of JBDTMH010000304.1, forward strand.
GCGCGGATTCGCTGAAAAATACGGCGTGCAGATCATCAACTACTTCGGCTCGAACGAAGGCGCGGCTTTGGCCGGCAACGATATCGACTTGCCGGACCCGGCGTTGCGCGCCAAGTATTTCCCTAAGGCCGACGCGGAAGGTTTCAGCTGGTCCGTCTCCACCACGCGCAAGGTGCGCACCCGGTTGGTCGATCTGGAAACCGGCGGCGACATTCGCGAGGCCGGACGTGTTGGCGAACTGCGTTTCATCGGGCCCAATATCTTCAGTGGCTACTACCGCGCGCCAGCGCTCACTGCGCGCGCTTTCGACGAACAGGGTTACTACAAGACCGGCGATCTGTTTGAGCTCGGCGGCGATCGTTTGCAGTATTACCGCCATGCCGGTCGCTCCAAGGACCTGGTGATCCGCGGCGGCATGAACATTTCCGCGGAAGAGATCGAAGGCCTGCTGCTGGCGTGCCCGGGTGTGCGCGAGGTGGCCGTCGTCGGTGTGCCCGATTCGGTGATGGGCGAAAAGGTCTGTGTCTGCGTCGCCCTGCAGGATGGCCAGGTGCTGGCGCTGAACGACATCGTGCAGTACCTGCGCAACGAAAAACACGTGGCGGCCTACAAGTTGCCCGAATATTTTTTGTCGATGCCGGCATTGCCGCGCAACCCGGTGGGCAAGATCCTGAAAACCGAACTGCGTGCACAGGCCAAGGCCCGGCACGCGCCATCGGAAGGAGACGCAGCGTGAAGCCTGTGGTGTTGTTGATTCCGGGCATGCTCAACACAGCCGCCATATGGGACCGGGTTGTGCCGCTGCTGCAGGACGCAGCCGAGCTGCGCATTGCCGATGTGTTGACCCAAACCAGCATCGCCGAGATGGCGCGCGACGCCTGGGCCTTGTTGGCCGATCTGGCACCCGCCACACCCCTGGTGATCTGCGGCTTTTCGATGGGCGGCTACGTGGCAATCGAGATGGTCGCGCGGCCGGCGCGCGCCATCAGCGGCCTGGTGCTGCTCGATACCTCTCCCAGGCCGGAATCGCCCGAAGGTGAAGTCACGCGCGCAAAGACCATCGCGGCCTTCGAGCGCAACTTCGTCAAGGTGGTTGAAAATATGCTGCCGTTCAGCACCCACCCCGACCACCACCAGGACGCCGAGTTGTTCGCCACGCTGCGCGCCATCATGTCGCCAGTCGGTGGCGATGCAGCCGTGCGTCAGACCCGTGCGGTGGCTGGCCGCGCCGACCACCGCGTGCCACTGGCCGCACTTACGATACCGACCCGCGTGTTATGTGGCCGCGAAGACAAGGTGACACCACCGGTGCTATCCGAGGAATTGGCCGCCCTGATCCCCGGCGCAAAACTCGAATGGCTGGCGCGGTCCGGTCACATGACGCCGATAGAGCAACCCGGCGAAGTCGCCAGCGCGATCCGCCATTTTTTGTAACGCAACCCAACCAGAAAGAGTGAGACAACCATGCAACGACGCCATCTTCTGAAGGCCATCAGCGCCAGCCCCCTCGCCCTGGCGCTTCCGAGCGCCCACAGCCAGACGTTCCCGGACCGGCCGGTGCGGGTGGTGGTGCCATTTGCCGCCGGCAATACGCTGGACACTTCTTTGCGCCAGGTCGCCGAGGTATTCAAGGTCAACACCGGTCAACCGATCCTGGTGGACGCCAAACCAGGTGGCTCGGGCATCATCGCGGCGCAAGCGGTGAAGACTGCGACGCCTGATGGCTACACGCTGTTGCTGTGCAACACCAGCATGTTCACGATCAACCCGCATACGTTCACCAACCTGCCCTACGATCCGGACAAAGATTTCAAGCCAGTGACCGGCTTCCTGGGTGCCGCCATGGTGATGGCAGTCCATGCGGATGTACCGGCCAAGACACTGACCGAATTCGTCGCCTGGACCAAGGCCAACCCGGGCAAGGTGTCGTATGCATCGTTCACGGCGGGCAATTCCTCACATTTCGCCGGCGTCATACTGAACCAACGCGCTGGCATCGACATGCTGCACGTTCCTTTTAATGGCACACCTCCAGCTGTCACGGCCTTGCTCTCGGGCACCGTACACGCCGCCTTTGTTCCGATGATGGCTGTCAAGCAACATGTGGAATCGGGCAAGGTCAAGGTACTGGCCATCACCTCGCCCAAGCGCTCTGGACACTTACCGAATGTGCCGACGTTCCGCGAGCAGGGTTACCCGGACATGGAAATTTTCATCTGGTCAGGTATTGCTGCGCCAGCAAACACGCCGGACGCGGTGATCGCCAGGCTCAACACCGAATTCAACAAGACCTTGAACAGCAAGCAGATCAAGGACCAGTGGGATGTGGTGGGATTCGAACCCATTCCGAGCACACCGCAGGAATTCAAGGCGTTCTACCAGGCCGAATCCAAACGCTGGGCCGAAGCCGTCAAGATTTCCGGCTTCAAGGCGGCGAGCTGAGACCTACGTCGTCAGCATTCCTGGCTACCCCGCGCTTGCTTTTCGTTGGCGCGTGGCAAGCCCCTTTGATAGCAGAAAGACTTTGACACCATGAAAAGAATGCTCACCGGTTTCCCGTTGCAATTGCCGGTTTTTGCCGCCCCGATGTTTTTGATCTCCGGCCCGGACCTGGTGCTGGCGGCCTGCAAGGCGGGCATCATCGGCGCCTTTCCGACGCCCAATGCACGTCCGATCGACGAGCTCGACAAATGGATGAAGCGCATCACCGAAAGCCTGGCGCAGGCGCGTGAAACCCAGGGCGCAGAAACAGTCGGACCCTGGTGCGCCAATCTGGTGACCCACTCCTCCAACACCCGTCTGTCAGAAGACCTGGAGCTGGTCGCCAAATACAAACCACCCATCGTTGTCACCGCGCTGGGCAGCCCGAAGCCGGCGATTCCTATCGTGCAGGCCTACGGCGGACTGGTGTTCGCCGATGTCACCAGCATCGCACTGGCACGCAAGGCGGTTGCCGCTGGCGCTGACGGGCTGGCCTGCATCTCCAGTGGCGCCGGCGGGCACACCGGCTCGATTTCCCCGTTCGCCTTCATCAGCGCGGTGCGCGAGTTCTTCGACGGCCACATCATCGTTGGCGGCGGCATCAGCGACGGCTGGGGTGTGGCCGGCGCCATCGCCGCGGGCGCCGACTTTGTCTACATGGGCACACGCTTCATCCCGACCATTGAGAGCATGGCACCAGACGCGTACAAGCAGATGCTGGTGGACAGCAGTGTCGAGGACATCATCGTCAGCGCCGGCATCACCGGTACAGCGGCCAGTTGGCTCAAGCCGTCGCTGCGTGCCAACGGACTGGACCCGGACAACATGCCAGACGCTCCCGGCCGCAATTACGACAGCAACCGCGATATCGGGGCCAGGAAGTGGAAAGACGTCTGGGCGGCTGGCCAGGGTGTCGGGGCGGTCAAGAAGATCGAACCGGTGGCGGAGGTGGTGCAACGCCTGCGGGCCGAATACCGCAGCGCCTGCCAACGCATGGCCATGTTGACCCCGCAAGCCCCATCCACCGAATCCGTGCGGGAGGTATCCCTTGCAACTTGACATCGTCAACACCGTCAAGTCCACGCTGGTACCCGACGGCCATCCGTTCATGACGGGTGTGTTCACACCCAACCATGTGGAGTGCAACGCCGGCGACCTGACCGTGATCGGCAAGATCCCGCAGACGCTCAACGGTGTCTATCTGCGCAACACGCAGAATCCGATACACCAGCCCCTGGGCAAACACCACGCCTTTGACGGCGATGGCATGTTGCACATGATGAGTTTCAAGGACGGCCGCTGCGAATACCGCAACCGGTTCGTGCCGACCAAGGGATTCATCGAGGAACAGCAGGCTGGCGCCGCGCTGTATGCCGGCCTGATCGACAACCCCCGACTGGCCAAACGCCCCGGTTGGGGCGCACGTGGCGGCCTGCGTGACACCGCCGCCACCGACGTGATCGTGCATGCCGGCAGCGCGCTGGCCACTTTCTATCAGTGTGGCGAGCCGTATCGCATGGATGCGCGCACGCTGGCGTTCAAGGGCACGTCAGCATGGGGTGACAAGGTCATGCCGGACGGCATTTCGGCCCATCCCAAGCTTGATCCGCAGACCGGCGAGCTGTTGTTCTTCAACTACTCCAAAACCGCTCCGTACATGCACTTCGGTGTGGTCGATGCCAACGACACGCTGGTGCATTACGTGCCAGTCGAACTGCCCGGTCCGCGCTTGCCCCATGACATGGCGTTCACCAGAAACTACGCCATCCTGAACGACTTCCCGCTGTTCTGGGATCCGGAGTTGCTGGCACAAGGCAAACACAAGGTGGTCTATCGGCCGGAGTTGCGCTCGCGTTTCGCGATCGTGCCGCGCCGGGGCAAACCGGGCGACGAGCGCTGGTTCGACGCCGGCCCCACCTATGTGTTGCACTGGCTCAACGCCTGGGAGGAAGGCGACGAGATCGTGCTGCACGGATATCACCAGCGCACGCCGCTGCCAACGCGCAAGGACGGGCAAGGCGGCTTCGACAATACCGGCACCACGCTGGGGCCGGAGCGATACGGCCCGTCGCTGTATTGCTGGCGCTTCAACCTGCGCACCGGCGAGACCCGCGAGCAGCGTCTGTCGGATCTGCCGCTGGAGTTCGGCATGATCAACACGCGTT
>JBDTMH010000305.1:0-4956 GCA_039934375.1 Burkholderiaceae bacterium
CGATCATGATGATCGACTTCGCGCTCGATGCCGAACGCGAGCAGGGCCTGGCCCCACGCGCAGCGATTCACCAGGCCTGCCTGCTGCGCTTTCGGCCCATCCTGATGACAACGATGGCTGCGCTGCTAGGCGCCTTGCCGCTGATGCTGGGCACCGGCGCCGGCCATGAACTGCGCCATCCGCTGGGCGTGACCATGGTCGGCGGCCTGATCGTCAGTCAGCTGCTGACGCTGTTCACGACCCCGGTGATCTATCTGGGCATGGCAAATCAGGCGACCCGCATGCAGCGCTGGCGCGAGCGGCGCGCTGCGCGGCGCCTGGCGGCTGCGGGTGTTGCGGATCGCAGTGTCGAGGGCGAGACGACTGCGCCATGAATCTGTGGAACATCTCCGCGCCGTTCATTGCGCGACCGGTTGCCACGACGCTGATCACCATCGGTGTGGCGCTGTCCGGCCTGCTCGGCTATCAACTGTTGCCGATTGCGCCGCTGCCGCAGGTTGACTTCCCCACCATCCTGGTTGCCGCATCGTTGCCCGGCGCCAGTCCCGACACCATGGCCGCGACTGTCGCCACGCCGCTGGAACGCTCGCTGGGCGGCATTGCCGGTGTCAACGAGATCACGTCGACCTCGTCGCTGGGCTCGACGCGGGTCGTGCTGCAGTTCGACCTGAACCGCGATATCAATGGCGCGGCACGCGACGTGCAGGCCGCCATCAACGACGCCCGTACCCTGCTTCCCAGTGGCATGCCGAGCAACCCGACGTACCGCAAGGTCAATCCGGCCGATGCGCCGATCATGATCCTGGCGCTGACCTCCGACACCTTGACGCGTGGCCAGATGTACGACGCCGCGTCGACGGTGCTGGCGCAGCGGCTGTCGCAGGTCAATGGGGTCGGTCAGGTCACGGTGGGTGGCGGTGCCCTGCCGGCCGTGCGGGTCGAGCTCAACCCGGACAAGCTCGCGGCCAACGGAATTGCGCTGGACACGGTGCGCACCGCCTTGCAGACGACCAATGCCAACCGTCCCAAGGGAGCGGTCGAGCAGGATGGACGTTACTGGCAGGTTGGTGCCAATGACCAGGCGCGTACCGCTGCCGACTATGCGCCGCTGGTGCTGAACTATGTCAACGGCGCGGCGGTGCAACTGCGCGACGTCGCCAACGTTGTCGATTCCGTGCAGGACGTGCGCAATTACGGCGTTGCCAACGGCAAGCCGGCGATCCTGCTGTACGTGTTCAAGGAGCCTGGCGCCAACATCATCGAGGCGGTGGCCGGCGTGCGCGCGCTGTTGCCACGCCTGCATGCGTCGATTCCCCAGGCCATCGACCTGAACGTGGTGAACGACCGTACGCCCAGCATTCGCGCTTCGCTGCGCGAGGTTCAGCGCGCAATGGCGATCGCAGTCGGGCTGGTGATCCTGGTCGTGCTGCTGTTCCTGCGCCACTGGCGCGCCACACTGATCCCGGCGATTGCGGTTCCCGTGTCGCTGGCCGGCACGTTCGGCGCCATGTACCTGCTGGGCTACAGCCTGGACAACCTGTCGGCCATGGCGCTCACGGTGGCCACCGGCTTTGTCGTCGACGATGCCATCGTCGTGCTTGAGAATATCACCCGGTATATCGAGCAGGGCCTGTCGCCGCGCGAGGCGGCTCTGCGGGGCTCGCGCGAAATCGGCTTCACGGTGGTGTCGATCAGTCTGAGCCTGATCGCGGTATTCATTCCGATCCTGATGATGGGCGGTATCGTCGGTCGACTGTTCCGTGAATTCGCGGTCGTGCTGTCGGTTGCGATACTGGTGTCGATGGTGGTGTCGCTGACCACGACGCCGATGATGGCGTCGGTACTGCTGAAGGCGCGCAGTCCGAAGGTCGCCGGCGGCGTGGTCGCGCGCAGCTTGGCGCGGGCCAACCGTGCGCTGTTGCGTGGCTACCGCCGTAGCCTGGCATGGACACTGCGCCACCAGCCGGTGGCGATCGTGGCGCTGCTGGCGGTGGTGGCGCTGAATGTCGATCTGTACGCCACCATTCCCAAGACATTTTTTCCGCAGCAGGACACCGGGACCATCGTTGGCGGCGTGCAGGCCGACCAGGGCAGCTCGTTCCAGATCATGCAAAAGCGGCTGGATACCTTCATGGACATCGTGCGCTCGGACCCGGCGGTGGCCGGTGTGAATGGCTTCACCGGTGGCTCGCGCGTGAACTCGGCCAGCCTGTACATCACGCTCAAGCCGCTGGCCGAGCGCAAGGCCTCGGTGGACCAGGTGATCACGCGGCTGCGGGCGCGGCTGGCCCATGAACCCGGTGCCAACCTGTTCCTGGTTCCGGTGCAGGACATCCGGATCGGTGGCCGCCAGTCCAATGCGCAGTACCAGTACACGCTGATGGCCGACGAGTTGGTCGATCTGCGCGAATGGGAGCCGCGGGTGCGCCAGGCCTTGTCGCAGTTGCCCGAGCTCACTGACGTCAACACCGACCAGCAGGACAAGGGCGCGCAGACCTCGCTGGTGATCGACCGCAATGCGGCGGCGCGGCTGGGTATCTCCATGAGCACCATCGACAGTACACTCAACGACGCGTTCGGCCAGCGCCAGGTTGGCGTGATCTACAACCCATTGAACCAGTACCGCGTGGTCATGGAACTCGCGCCCGAATTCCAGCAGGGACCCGAGACACTCGGGCGGCTGAATATCACCAGCAAGACCGGGGCCCAGGTGCCGCTGGCCGCGTTTGCTCGTACAGAGACAACCAACACGCCGCTGTCGGTCAACCATCAAAGCGGCGGCCCGGCCTCGACGATCAGCTTCAACCTGCCACTGGACGTGTCGCTGTCGCAGGCGACCGACGCGATCGACGGTGCGGTACACAAGCTCGGCATGCCGGTGTCGGTGCGCGGCAGTTTCCAGGGCGCGGCCAACGCGTTCCAGAAATCCCTGGCGTCGCAGCCGCTGCTGATCGGCGCTGCGCTGGTCGCGATCTACCTGGTGCTGGGCATGTTGTACGAAAGCCTGGTGCACCCGATCACGATCCTGTCGACGCTGCCATCTGCCGGCGTCGGCGCGCTGATTGCGCTGCGCCTGTTCGACACGCAGTTTTCCATCATCGCGCTGATCGGCATCATTCTGCTGATCGGAATCGTCAAGAAAAACGCGATCATGATGATCGACTTCGCGATCGCACGTCAGCGCCATGGCCGCGTGAGTGCCGGCGCAGCGATCTTTCGTGCGGCCCGGCTGCGCCTGCGCCCGATCCTGATGACCACGCTGGCGGCGATTTTCGGCGCGGTGCCGCTGGCGCTGGGCACTGGCGACGGCGCAGAGCTGCGCCAGCCGCTGGGTATTGCCATCGTCGGTGGCCTGATCCTGAGCCAGCTGCTGACCCTGTACACCACACCAGTGGTTTTTGTGCTGATGGACCGGCTGCGCAGCCGCAAGGCCGAGCGCACTGAAGTCGTCCCGGCCTGGCCGGCTCCGGTACCTGACCATGGTTGACCGCATGCGTAATCCTGCCATCCCGCTGCTTGTGTGCCTGCTGCTATCGGCCTGTGCTGCGCCCCGGACACAGCCTCCCGCACCTGAAATCGCGCCCGCCGCCTACAAGGAAACCGGTCCGTGGAAACACGCCGGCGCCGGCGCCGCGATGACGGTCCCCGATGACTGGTGGACGATATTTCACGATCCGGTGCTGGACGACCTGCAGCAGCGCCTGGTGGTCGGCAACCAGAACCTGAGGCTGGTGATCGCCCAGATGGCCAATGCCCGGGCGCTACTCGACGCCAGCCGCACGGCAACGTGGCCGACCTTGTCGGTGGGGGCAGGAGCCACGCGCAATGCGACGCCGACCGGCAGCACGGCAGCTGCCGGCCAGAACCCTTCCAACGCCTTTTCGCTGAGTGCGACCGCTGGCTGGGAACTGGATCTTTGGGGGCGGCTGGACAGCGCCGCGCAGGGTGCACAAGCGGCCTATCAGGCCAGCGCCGATGATCTCGCGGCCGCGCGGCTGTCCGCCAGCGCGACACTGACCCAGACCTATCTGGCGCTGCGTGCCGCCGAGGCGCAGTTGGCGTTGCTGGCGCGCGGCACCGCTGCCTATGAGCGCAGTCTGGCGTTGACGCAAGCCCGCTACGACGCTGGTGTCGCGGCGCGCAGCGATGTGCTGCAGGCACAGATCCAGCTGGCAAACGCGCAGGTGCAGCAACGCGAACTGGCCGCACAACGTGCGCAACTGGAGCATGCGATCGCGGTATTGCTGGGGTTGGCGCCGTCGGCCTTGACATTGGCGCCGACTGCCGTGCTGCCCGAGCTTGTGGGTGTGCCGACCATGCTGCCGTCGACCTTGCTCGAGCGGCGGCCCGACATCGCGGCGGCGCAGCGACGGGTGGTGGTTGCGTATACGCAGATCGGCGTGGCCGACGCAGCGTTTTTCCCCTCCATCACCTTGTCGGCCAGCGTCGGCCTGCGCAATGCGGCATTGGCCAACCTGATCAGCGCGCCCAATCTGTTCTGGTCGCTGGGGGCCTCGGTGGCCCAGGCGGTGTTCGATGGTGGTCAGCGAAAGCTGGCCAGCGCCCAGGCGCGTGCCAGCGCCGACCAGGCCACGGCCAGCTACCGGCAACTGGTGCTGACCGCGTTGCAGGAGGTCGAGGACAACCTGGTGCTGGTCGATCAGCTGCAACAGGAAGCCACGTTGCAGCAGCAGGCCCTGGACGCCGCCCGGCGCAATCTGGACATCACGCTGGCGCAGTACCGCGCCGGCACCGTCAGCTACCTGACGGTCGTGACGGCGCAGAACTCCGCGCTGAGTGCCGAATCGAACGGCTTGTCGGTGCGCAACCGCCAGCTCGCGGCGCTGAATCTGCTGCTCAAGAACGTTGCCGGTCGCTGGCAGCCGGCGTCGGATGTTTCGCCGTGAGCCGCCGGGCCGCTCCCAAGGCTCACAGCACCGCAGCGCATGCGGAGGT
>JBDTMH010000306.1:0-4946 GCA_039934375.1 Burkholderiaceae bacterium
CGCATTGGAAGTTACAGTCATCAAAAGCGAGGGCAACGACATGCCGATCCAGACCTTTACCAGCGGACGTATCCGCAAGGCTGACTATGACACGACGTCGCAGCAGTTGGAACTGCATTGGGACAACCGGCAGGTGCTGGCCTACAAGCAGGTTCCCGAGGAGGTGTTCCGGAGCCTGTGTAGGGCACCGAATCCGGCCGCCTATTGGGAAGACCGGATTGCCGAGGAGTATCCGAAAGGGCAGCCCAAGGCCGGCGGCAAGAATTCCGATGCGGCGCGCGGCTTTGAGGACCTGTTTGGTGGCGGGGGTGCCGGCGACGTCTGAAGGGTAGATCCGAGTTTCGCCCCATGGCATCAGCCCCGGCAGCCTGCCGGGGGATTGCCGGCTCTGTGCGTCAGGCGGTGTGTGCCTTCGCTGAATGCGGCTTCTTCACCATGGCGGTCTTGGCCGGATGTTTTTTCTTCGCGCTGGTGGTGTGGGCTTTATGCGCCTTCTTGGTGACGTGTTTCTTGGCAACGACCTTTTTGCTTGCCGGTCCGGCCTTCTTCACCATCGCCGGAGCTTCGACCTTGGTTGCAGCATCGTTGGCTGGCGCCGGCGTTTGGGCAAATGCGGTGGCGGCGAGGCCACTGAACAGGACGGAGACAAGAACGGACTTGATGTTCGACATGAAGACTACTCCCTCATCAGGCAACGGTCGCAAAGCCCAGGCCGTCATGCGCGAGCCGGATTTTGATCAGGCCTGCATCCATAACGCGGTCGTGTGGCAGGCGTTGACATGGTCCGGAATATTCCGGCGCAGACTGCAGACCGTTTGGCCGCGCGACCGCAATTGATGTAGGGGTATTGTGAAATTCAATGAGAATCATTATCATTGGTTCGATTCGATATCGGTATGCAAAATTGTTGAAAGACCCTGATGAAATTCCCTCTGCTGCTCGCTTCTTTGCTGTTCGTCACCTCCCAGGCCATGGCCGCTGACAACACGTACACGCTGACGATTGAAAACCATGCGTTTGCGCCGAAGGAAATCAAGGTCCCGGCGGGGCAGAAGCTGCGTCTGCTGGTCGTGAACAAGGATGCGACGCCGGCCGAGTTCGAGAGCAAACCCCTGAGCCGTGAAAAGATCATTGCGGGCAAGTCGTCGGCCACCATCCTGATCGGGCCGCTCAAGCCTGGACGTTATCCCTTCGTCGAGGAATACCACGAGAAGGATGCTGCCGCCCAGGGTGTGATCATCGCCGAATGAGCCGAAGATTGGGCCCCCCATGTTTGGCGCTGCACTGATTGTTTTTCGAGAGTCGCTGGAGGCAGCGCTGATCATCGGGGTCATGGCAGCAGCCACGCGTGGGGTAGCCTGGCGTGGTCGCTGGATCGCCGGCGGCATTCTCGCGGGATTGGTCGGCTCCGCGCTGGTGGCTTCGAGCATGAGCGTGATTTCCAATCTTGCCAGCGGCGTCGGACAGGAACTGTTCAATGCCAGCATTTTGACGCTGGCTGTCTGCATGCTGGCATGGCACAACATCTGGATGGCCAACCATGGTCGCGAATTGGCAGCGCGCGCGCAGGATACGGCGCTTGCGATCCAGCAGGGTTCCCGGGAAGGATCGGTCATCCTGCTGGTCGTTGGTCTGGCCGTGATGCGCGAGGGTTCCGAAACCGTGTTGTTCCTGTACGGCCTGGCGGCTGGTAGCGCCGAGGGCATGCAGGCCACGCTCACGGGGGCACTACTGGGAGTTGGCGCAGGCGCAATGGTTGGCGGGCTGCTGTACCTGGGCCTGCTGCGGATTCCATTGCGCTGGTTTTTCTCGGTCACTGCGGTGCTGGTGCTGTTACTGGCGGCCAGCATGGCGTCACAGGTGGCGCGCAACCTGATCCAGGCCGACATCATTCCGAGCCTGGGTGCTCCTTTGTGGAACAGTTCGTCGCTGTTGTCGCAGTCTTCGCCGCTGGGAACTGTGCTGCACGGTCTGGTGGGCTACGACTCGCAGCCCGCCGGAGCGCAATTGGTTTTCTATCTGGTCGCGTTGATTGTCATCGGCGGCGCGATGTTCTGGGTTGGCCGGCGTCAGCCACAGAAAAGTGGCCGGCAAGGCCAAACACCGGCCCCGTAACTTGCATCAATTGCACCGACGGTCCAGTTTGGCCGCTTCGTCCTTGACGCACTAAAGTGCGTTCAGGTTCATCGCCAGCACGCTGAACGGCCCGGGGTCGATGTGGCAATTGTCCCGCAGCGCAGAACCTGGGCACGTCACTGCGACATGATTGCCACATAGCCCCGGATGCGCCGGCAGGCTTCGCTCAACTGCTCGTCGTCGACGACCAGGCCCATGCGCAGAAACCCTTCGGCCGACGGGCCAAATGCCTGGGCATCGAGCACCGACACGCCAGTGTTGCGGAACAGGCCCCAGGCGAACTCGGAGCTGGTCAGTCTGGTGGCACGGATATCGAGCAGCATGAACATGCCGGCCTCGGGCAAGGGACAACGCAGGCCGGGCACGTCGGCCAGCAGGCGGTGGACAAGGTCGCGCCGGCGGCGGTACATGGCGCGGATCTGCCCGGTAACTTCATCGTACTGGTCCAGTGCCGCACAGGCGGCCTGCTGCGAGAACCCAGGCGCACCGTACAACATGCACAGCAGCAGGTTGCCCATGTGCCGGGTCAGCTCGGGCGGAGCGACCGCCCAGCCAATGCGAAAGCCGGCCATCGCATGCGACTTGGACAGGCTGGAGACAGTGACCGTGCGTTCGCCCATGCCGGGCAGGCCGGCGATGCTCACATGCGCAGGCTCGAAGGTCAACGCGCCATACACCTCGTCGGCCACCACCCACAGGTCATGCCTGCAGGCCAGTTCGGCGATAGCGTGCAGTTCATCGCTGCGCATTACCACCCCAGTGGGATTGCAAGGCGTGGCGAGGAAAATGGCGCGGGTCCGGGATGTGACGGCGTCGCGCAGGGCCGGTATGTCGATGCGAAAACCGTTGTCGGCTTGCACCGGGACGGGCACCAGCGTAGCGCCGCTGGCGCGTATCGTGGCCTCGTAGGTAAGGTACAGCGGTTCGGGCACCAGCACCTCGTCGCCCGCCTCGCACAGGCACAGGCTGGCGACGAACATGCCGTTCTGGGCTCCACTGACCACGACCACCTGACTGGCATCGACCTGCTGACCACTGCTGCGGCTGTGCTGGCGCGCGATGCGCTCGCGCAGCGGCAGGCGTCCGACGATGCTTGTGTAGTGCGTGTCGCCCGCCTGCAGCGCGGCTACCGCAGCGGCCGTGATGGCCTCGGGCGCGGCGAATTCCGGATCGCCGACGCTGAGCACGATGACGTCTTCGTGGCGTGCGGCTGCGGCCAACGCTTCGGCGTGGATCTTCCACGCGTCGACGCGGCTGCCATCGATTCTGTCGACCAGACTGGCAAACTGCATGGGACTCCTTGTTGATGGGTTCCGGCCTGCCGGCATGAGGGCAAGACCGCCATTTTTGCCGATTCACACGGGACTTGCTGCCGCCGACCCGAGCGCCGACCGACGGATGGACCAGCGGGAACGGCTGGCGCCATCACCGGCGGGCAGCTGCGCGTCAGAGCAGCCGTGCAGCCATGCGCCAGGGATTGAACCCGGTGATCAGCGCGGTGGCCAGCAGGATCAACAAGCTGCCGGGCAGCATACCGGCGGTGACCGGTTCGCCGAGAAACAGGCCACCCCAGGTCACGCCGAAAAGCGGAATCATGAAGGCCGCGGAGGTGGCCGCACTGGCCGGGATCTCGCGCATCAGCCGCATGCTGATCCAGTACATGAACCCCGAGGTAACCAGGCCCAGCAGCGCCACAGCCATCCACACGCCCGCGCTCAGCTGCATGGTAGGCACGGCCACACCGACCGGAATCAGCAGCACCAGTGCAGCGGCAACATGGATGGCGGCGGCAGCGGCCAGCGGCGGGTGCCGGGCCGAGGCCCGTTTCATGAATATCGTGCCTATCCCGTAGCAGCCGGCGGCCGCGGTACAGGCCAAGGCGGCAAGAATTACCGCCGGCGTGGCTTCAACCGGGCCCAGCTGTACCAGCAGCGCGACGCCGCAGAAGCCGGCCACGCAGCCGAGCATGCTGCGCATGGTGAGCTTCTCGTCGCCGGCCGCGGCCGCACCCAGCACGCCGAACACCGGCGCCGTGGCATTGAGCACCGCCGAATAACCCGCGGGCAAGGTCAGCGCCGCCCAATTGAACAACACGAAGGGTGCGACCACGGTCAGCAGTGCCAGCGCGGTCAGGGGCAGCCAGCTCGTGCGCGCGGGCCAGCGTTCGCCCAGCACGCGCATCAGCAAGGCCAGCACCAGCGCCGCCAGCGCGCACCGGATGCCGGCCAGCGCCATCGGCCCGAACGCGGGACTGGCAATGCGCAGCAAGGGGAACGATGCGCCCCACAGGGCGGACATCGCGATCAACTGGATAAAGTGGCGGGTTTTCAAGGGTATGCGCGCAAGGCATCTCGTGCTGGTGCGGGCGATGCCTGAGTGGGCCATTGTCTCGCAGCGGCAATCGCATATTCTGCGCAGAAACGGGGCGCGGCTGGATATCATTCCGGTTCCGACGCGATTATTTCACTACCCAAACCTGCCGCGGTTTGGCTTGGCTACCTCATCCCGGAACTGCTCATTCCGTTCATCATGGCCGGTGCCTACTATGCAGGCTCCTAGTTCGCGCATTCGATGAGCGGCCAGGCGGGGCCCGTCAATCTTCCCAGATAGTTGATTTCAACGGACGTTTGCGAACCGATTTGCGGGCGGCACGGGTAAGCGCTTGTTTGCGGAGGGAACTCCGGATCGCTCGTTTGCGCTCGTCCGTACACAAGCAACGCCGTCCGGCATCGTCCTCATTGCCTACAAGGTCGTCGGGCCTTTGAAGACCGGATAAACCGCAAATCCGCTGGTTTCGTCATGCCTGAGCG
>JBDTMH010000307.1:0-4928 GCA_039934375.1 Burkholderiaceae bacterium
CCTCGACCATGCGTGCGCGGGCTTCGCCGCCGAAAATGACGTCTTTTGCTGCCATAGTATTTCTCCGAATCTAGTAAATGAATGGGTGGCTGGGCTGATTACTTGGCGTCAACGACTGCGAACAGGTCGTCTTCCTTCATCACCAGCAGTTCGTCGCCATCAACCTTGACGGTCTGGCCACTGTATTTGCCGAACAGAACGCGGTCACCGACCTTGACGGCCATCGCGCTGAGTTCGCCCTTGTCGTTCTTCTTGCCCGGACCAACCGCCAGCACTTCACCCTGATCGGGCTTTTCGGCTGCGCTGTCGGGGATGACGATGCCAGAGGCCGTCTTGGTTTCGTTTTCCACGCGTTTGACGATCACACGGTCGTGCAGGGGGCGAAGTTTCATAGGATCTCCTTGGTTTGAAACGGGTTTGGTCATCAGGAAAGCGACAACCGGGAAGTTGGCGCTTGTTAATTTGCGTTGATGGGCGTTGTTAGCACTCATCTCCTGCGAGTGCTAATGATAAGGGCATTCGGGCTGGTTTCAAGATGCCAGACGGAAAATTTGCTGTATTCGTTCAGGATCGTTACGACTCTTGTCAGGTTCGCGGTGCCTGAAAACGCTGCCACAGTCGCAGAAGCGGTCAACAGAACGAGCCAGTCAGCGCCATGTTTCAACCGGGTGGACAGTTCCTGCTCTCGGGGCAATTTAGCGTGAGCCTATTGCTGGCATAAGGCAAATCAACCCTGGTTCCCCGTTTGCGCTGGCACAATTCAGTTTGGCTATCAACTTAAATCATTTCATAGGAGTTTATTATGTCCATCATCAATACCCAGGTCCAGCCCTTCAAGGTTCAGGCGTTCAAGAATGGCAAGTTCATCGCGATCACCGAAGCCGACCTGAAAGGCAAATGGTCGGTTCTCGTTTTCATGCCGGCCGCGTTCACCTTCAACTGCCCGACGGAGGTCGAGGACGCAGCCGACAACTACCCCGCGTTCCAGAAGCTGGAGACCGAGGTCTACATCGTGACCACCGACTCGCACTTCGCGCACAAGGTGTGGCATGAGACCTCGCCGGCCGTCGGCAAGGCCAAGTTCCCGCTGATCGGTGACCCGACGCACCAACTCACGCGCATGTTCGGAGTGCACATCGAGGAAGAGGGCATGGCGCTGCGCGGCACCTTCCTGGTCAATCCGCAGGGTGTCGTCAAGACGGCCGAGATCCACGACAACAGCATTGCCCGCGACATGATCGAGACGCTGCGCAAGCTCAAGGCCGCCCAGTACGTGGCCAAAAACCCGGGCCAGGTCTGCCCGGCCAAGTGGAACGAAGGCGCCAAGACGCTGACCCCGTCGCTGGACCTCGTGGGCAAGATCTAAGGCCCAGCACCCGGGGCTGGCGGTAGCCGCCCCGGGCCCCCACGATTCGACTGGCCCATCGGGCCCAGTCGCCAGTGTCTTGTCGGACCCTGGCGAGCGGGCCTGCACGCCCCCTTTACTTTCAAGGAGAAACCCATGCTTGATGACAATCTGAAGACCCAATTGCAGTCTTATCTGACGCGACTGACGCAGCCGATCGAGCTGATCGCAACGCTCGGTGTTAACCCGGACGCGAAGGAGATGCGTAGTTTCCTGCAAGAGCTCGATGGTCTGAGCGACAAGCTCAGCCTGCGCTGGGACGGGGAAGACACGCGCCAACCCTCGTTCCAGGTGACCCGTGTGGGCCAGGACATGGGTGTCCATTTCGCCGCCATCCCGATGGGCCACGAATTCACCTCGCTGGTGCTGGCCTTGCTGCAAGCCGGCGGCCATCCGCCCAAGGTCGAGGCCGACGTGATCGAACAGATCCGCGCGCTTGATGCCGACATGGTGTTCGAGACCTACATTTCGCTGACCTGTCACAACTGCCCGGACGTGGTGCAGGCGCTGAACCTGATGGCGGTGCTGAATCCGCGCATCCGGCACGTGATGATCGACGGCGGCCTGTTCAAGGACGAGGTCGAACAGCGCCAGATCATGGCCGTACCCAGTGTCTACCTCAACGGCCAGCCGTTCGGCTCGGGCCGGATGGAACTGTCGGAGATCCTGGCCAAGGTGGATACAGGCGCTGCCCAGCGCGATGCCGGCAAACTCGGCGCCAAGCAGGCCTTCGACGTGTTGATCGTCGGCGGTGGCCCGGCCGGCGCTGCTGCTGCCGTCTACGCCGCGCGCAAGGGCATCCGCACCGGTGTCGTGGCCGAACGTTTCGGCGGCCAGACGCTGGACACACTGGGGATCGAGAACTACATCTCGGTGCAACACACCGAAGGCCCGCAGTTTGCGGCTGCGCTGGAGGCACAGGTCCGGGCCAATGAGGTGGACATCATGAACGGCCAACGTGTCGCCGGCATCACGCCGGCCGCATCGGCCGGTGGTCCGATCACGGTGACGCTGGAGAATGGCGCAGCTCTTACGAGCCGCAGCGTGATCCTGTCCACTGGCGCGCGCTGGCGCAATGTCAACGTGCCAGGCGAGGCGCAGTACAAGAACAAGGGTGTGGCGTATTGCCCGCACTGCGACGGTCCACTGTTCAAGGGCAAGGATGTGGCGGTGATCGGCGGTGGCAACTCCGGCGTCGAGGCGGCGATCGACCTCGCTGGCATCGTGCGCAGCGTCACCTTGGTCGAGTTTGCCGACCAGCTCAAGGCCGACGCGGTGTTGGTGAAGAAGCTGCGCAGCCTGTCCAACGTGACGATTCATGTGAATGCGCAGACGACCGAGATCACCGGCGACGGCCAGAAGGTTGATGGCCTGGTGTTCAAGGACCGCAGCAGCGGCGAGAGCCACCGGGCGGAACTGTCCGGCGTGTTCGTGCAGATCGGCCTGGTGCCGAACACCGAATTCCTCAAGGGCACGGTGGAGCTCAGCCGCTACGGTGAGATCCTGATCGACGCAAAATGCGCCACCAGCGTGCCCGGCGTATTTGCCGCCGGCGACGCCACGACGGTACCGTTCAAGCAGATCGTGATCGCCGCGGGCGAGGGTTCGAAGGCCGCGCTCAGTGCCTTCGACCACCTGATCCGCTCACCCTTGCCAGCCTGAGGCGGCACTCCTCGCTCATCGACCGCAATGGTCCCGCGCTTTAGACGAAACGAAACGACACTGTGCCCATTGGTCCGTAGTCGGCGTGGATGTTGTCGCCTGCAACTGCGCCCGTGGGCCGGGTGAAGGAGCCGGCCAGCACCACATCGCCGCTCTGGAGTTGCTCGTCGTACGGTGCGATCTTGTTCGCCAGCCAGGCCACACCCGCCGCCGGGTGGTTCAGCACGGCCGCTGCCAGGCCGGTCTCTTCAATGACGCCGTTCTTGAACAACATGGCGCCGACCCAGCGCAGGTCGAGCGCGTCTGGCCGCACGGGGCGGCCGCCGAGCACAATGCCGGCGTTGGCGGCAAAGTCGGAGATGGTGTCGTATACCTTGCGTGGCGCCTTGGTCTCGCGGTCGAATTGCTCGATCCGAGCGTCGATGATCTCCAGCGCCGGGCATACATATTCCGTCGCAGCCAGCACGTCGAACAACGTCACGCCCGGCCCCTTGAGTCGCTTGCCCAGGATGAAGGCCAGTTCCACCTCGACCCGTGGTGCGATGAAGCGGTTGACCGGGATGTCGCCGCCCTGTTCGAAGAACATGTCGTCCATCAGCGGCGCATGGTCGGGTTCGGTGATCTGGCTGGCCAGCTGCATGGCGCGCGAGGTCAGGCCGATCTTGCGTCCGCGCACTGTGCGGCCGTCCGCCATCTCCAGCGTCACCCACGCGCGCTGAATCGCGTAACCGTCGTCAATCGTCATCCCGGGAAATTGCTGCGAGAGATGGCGCACCTGGGTGCGTGTCTTGCGGGCATCGTAAAGCTGGCGTGCCAGGGATGTGATGGTGTCGGCTGCGAGCATGAATTCTTCCTTCGGAACCAAGAGGCGGTGCGCCCCGATATTCACAGTCGCGGAAATGACTGGTAACCGGTGGCTGTCGAGGCCTGCGGTGGCGGTACGGCCGTGCCAGTTTGTGGCGTGACCGGGAAAATCACGTTGATCTGCCCGGTACCGGAGGCGCCGAAGTAGGGGGTGATCACCTCGACCTGACCGTCGTAGGCGGACCAACCCATGGCGCCAAGCAACATCGCGGTGTCGTGCATGAAACCTTCACCATGGCCCTTGGACGCATATTCGGGCAACATTTCGCAGAACTTGCTCCAGTCACCACGTTGCCACATCGCGACGACCTCGCGATCCATGGTTTCGAGGAACGGACTCCAGATCTTGAACGCGAACTCGGGCGCCAGGCCGTTCTGCGCAAAACGGTGGCTGAGCGAGCCGCTGGCCAGCATCGCCACCTTGCCGTCGTAGTGGTCCTCGATGGCACGGCGCATGGCCCAACCCAGCCGCGCGCTGTCGTTGAGGTAATGCACCGTGCACAGCGCGGAGACCGCAATCACCTTGAAGTGCTGGTCCGGGTTCATGTAGCGCAGCGGAACCAGCGTGCCATATTCCGGCTGCAAGGTCGTATCCGCATGGGCCAGCGTCTCCACCCCGTGTTGGTTGCAGACCTTGGCCAGCAACTGTCCCAGCTCCGGATTGCCGGGGGATTCGAAGCCCATGTTGGCGATGAAGTGCGGCAGTTCGTTGCTGGTGTAAAGCCCCTTGAAATGGCCGCCGCAGTTGACGTGATAGTTGGCGTTGACCAGCCAATGGGTGTCGAACACCACCAGCGTGTCGACACCCAACTCGCGGCAGCGCCGGCTGATCTCCAGATGACCGTCGATGGCGTCCTGGCGCGTGCCCTTGCGCGGACCGTCGAGTTCCGACAGATACATCGAGGGTACATGCGTGATTTTGGCGGCGAGTGACAGTTGGCCCATGTCAGTTTTCCATTGCGCTGCGCGCGACCCGCAGCCCATGCAAGGTCGAGCG
>JBDTMH010000308.1:0-4925 GCA_039934375.1 Burkholderiaceae bacterium
CAGACTGCTCCGTGTTTCCGACCGAGAGCCTGTTCCTGGCAGGCGCATTCAGCCATGTGCGCCCAGGCGATTTCACCTAGAATTACTTAGTTAAACTAACTATCTACCCGTTTCCAGCCAGCCCGATCAGGGCTCGGAGACTCTGCCTTGACCGCCATCGTAAGAACCGATAGCCGCCGCCCCATCACGCCCGACGACCTGGACTGTGCCACCGACCTCATGGACGTGACGCCGCGGGTAATGGGGGCGATGCGTGCCGCCATGCGCCAGAACGTGGGCAATAGCCTTAGCGTGGCGCAATTCCGCTGCCTGAATTTCATCGGCAGGCATCCGGGCTGTTCCATCAGCGCACTGGCCGAATTCATCGGCGTTTCACTTCCAAGCGCATCGGCCAATGCCGATCGGCTGGTCCGCGCTGGTTTGGCTCAGGCGCGGGCTTCCGAAGTGGATCGCCGGCGCAGTGAGTTGCGGGTCACCACCGACGGCGCTGCGCTGCTGACCGACGTGCGCCAGCGGGCCCGCGAAGCGCTGGCCGCGGTACTGACCGAGATGTCGCATCAGGATGTGCAGGGCGCACGCGCGGGGCTTTCCGTGCTGCGCCAGGTGTTTGTCATTGGCGCGGGTGGCGCGTCGGGCCCTGACCAGCAGCAGGCGTGAAACGACCGGCAGCGCATGACCCCCGGGGCAGGCGAATATTGGAGTCACGAATGAAGACGAGAACGTTGATCATTGGCGCGCTGGTGCTGCTGGTGGTTTCCGGTGGCGCCGTGTCGCTGCTGAAAAAGAACAAGGATGCACAGGCTGCGCAGCAGTCCACGCCAACGCAGGCTTCGGCGCCGTCCATCGGCGGCGCTGGCGGAGCGCCGGTCAGCGTCTCGACCATCGTTGCGCGGCAACGCGACCAGCCGATCGTGTTCGACGCCACCGGAACGGTATCGCCACTCAATCAGGTCGATGTGCGGCCTCAGCTCAGTGGCCTGATCGCCAAGGTGAACGTGCGCGAGGGACAGTTCGTTCAGGCCGGTGAATTGCTCTTCACCCTCGATGACCGCAGCGACCAGGTCAATCTGGCCAAGGCGCATGCCCAGCTCGAGAAAGATCGGGCCGCGCTGGCTGAGGCACAACGGCAGCTGGCGCGCAGCCGCGATCTGATCGCCAAGCAATTCATCGCACAAAGCGCGCTCGACACCGCACAGACCCAGGACGCGACGCAGCTTGCCGCGGTCTCGGGTAGCCAGGCTGCGGTCGACGCGGCGCAGTTGAGCCTCGGGTACAACCGCATCGTCGCGCCTAGCGGTGGGCGCATTGGCGCCATCAACGTGTTCCCGGGCACCTATGTGCAGCCGAGCGGCGCACCGCTGCTGACCATCACCCAGTTGGACCCGATCGCCGTCAGCTTCAACGTTCCGCAGACTTACCTGCCCGACGTGCTGCATGGCCTGGCCGCCGGCAACACGGCCGTGCGTGCTGAATTGCCCGGAACTTCGGGGCAAGTGCTCAATGGCAAGCTGCAGTTCGTGGACAGTGCAGTCGACGCGACCTCGGGGACCGTTCGCGTCAAAGCCATTTTCGGCAACGCCCGACATGTGCTGTGGCCCGGCGCCTACGCAACGGTGCACCTGACCGTACGTACGCTGCTCGGTGCCATCGTGGTGCCACAGGAAGCCATCATCAACACGCAGGAAGGCACGTCTGTCTACCTGATCGGGCCGGACAACAAGGCCGTCCGGCGCAAGATCAGCGTCGTCTACCAGTCGGGCCTGGACGCCGTGGTTGACGGATTGGCGGCGGGGGACACCGTGATCGTCGACGGACGGCGCAATGTCAAGAATGGCTCGAGCGTCGTCGTGCGCAATGGCGACCCGGCTGCGACGCCGTCGCGCGTCAAGGCGTCGGCAGCCACATCATGAACCTGTCTGAACTGTTCATCCGGCGGCCCGTGATGACGGTGCTGCTGAACGTTGCGATCATCGTCGCTGGCGCAATCGCATACAGCCGCATTCCCGTGGCGGCGCTGCCCAGCTACGACACGCCGGTCATCAACGTGTCCGCCTCCCTGCCCGGCGCCAATCCGGAGACGATGGCCAGTTCGGTCGCGCTGCCGCTGGAAAAACAGTTCCAGACCATTCCCGGAATCGCCGTCATCAGCTCGAGCAGCATCCTGGGGGCAACGTCGGTCACGCTGGAGTTCGAGCAGGGTCGCAACATTGACGCGGCCGCGGTCGATGTGCAAGCGGCACTGCTGCGCGCCCAGCGCAGTCTGCCGGTGGAAATGACTGCGCCGCCCGCCTATCGCAAGGTCAATCCGGCCGATGCGCCGGTGGCGTTCCTCGCGCTCACCTCGCCATCGATCAATCCGTCCGACCTGCACGCCTTCGCCGAGCACCTGATCGTGCCCACGCTGTCGACGCTGGACGGAATCGCGCAGGTCAACATCAACGGCCAAAAGCGCTTTGCGATCCGGGTGCGCGTGATACCCGCCGCGCTCAATGCGCGCAACATCGGACTCAACGAGGTGGCTGCCGCGTTGACAGCGGCCAATGCCAACACACCACTGGGGACGCTGCAAGGTCCGAGCCAGACCCTGACGCTCGATGCCAACCAGCAACTGCGCAATGCCGCCGACTATGGCGCGCTGATCATCAGCAATCAGAACGGCAATCCGGTGCGGCTGCGCGACGTCGCTTCGGTCGAGGACAGCTACGAGGTCATCAACACCTACGCCAGCTTCGATGGCGACCGCGCCATCCTGCTGCAGGTGCTGCGCCAGCCTTCGGCAAACACAGTGGCGGTTGTCGACAAGATCAAGGCGTCGCTGCCGGGATTTCGGGCCCAGATGCCGCAGTCCGTCACGCTCACGCTCGTCGGCGACCGTTCCGTGTCGATTCGCGAGTCAATCCACGACGTCACAGTGACGATGCTGGGCACGATCGCGCTGGTCGTGCTGGTCATCTTCCTGTTCCTGCGCCGCTTCGTCGCCACCGTGATCCCGACGCTTTCGCTACCGGTCTCGCTGGTCGGCGCGATTGCGTTGCTGTGGGGTTTCGGCTACAGCGTCGATAACATCTCGCTGCTGGGCCTGACGATGGCGGTCGGTCTGGTGGTCGATGATGCGATCGTGATGCTGGAGAACATCATGCGCCACGTCGAGGAAGGTATGGCGCCGTTCGACGCTGCGCTGCGCGGCTCGCGCGAGGTTGGCTTCACCATTTTGTCGATCTCCAGTTCACTGATCGCGGTGTTCATCCCGATCTTCTTCATGCCCGGCGTCATCGGCCTGTTGTTCCACGAATTCGCGGTGATCGTCGCACTGGCGATCGTGGTGTCGGCGTTCGTCTCGCTGACGCTGGTGCCCATGCTCGCCAGCCGATTCCTCAGCGATGAGGCCCACAAGAAGCGGCCCGGGGCCCTGGTACGTTCGTTCGAACGTGGATTCAACTGGCTGCTTGCGTTGTACACACGCGGCCTGGACGGGGCGCTGCGCATGCGCGGCGCGGTGCTGCTGGTCGCGGCGCTCACGTTCGCCGGCACGGCCTGGCTTTTCATCACCATACCGAAAGGCTTTTTTCCGCAAGAAGACATCGGCCAAATAAGCGTCTCGACCGAGGCGGCGCAGGACACGTCCTTCCAGGACATGGTGCGGATGCAGGAAAATGCCGTCAGGATCGTGCGGGCAGATCCCAACGTGGCGAGCGTCAACTCGTTCAACGGCGGCAACCGGACACAGAACACCGGCGGCATGTTCATCAACCTCAAGCCGCTCGGAAAACGCCTGCCGATGAGCGACGTGGTGATAGAGCTGCGCCGCAAACTGCGCGTTGTGCCCGGTCTTACGGTCTACATGCGGCCGATCCAGAACCTGCGGCTCGGCGGCCGTATCAGCAAATCCCAGTACCAGTACACGCTGCAAAGCGTGCAGGCCGGTCAAATCAACGAATGGGCGCAGCGGCTGCAGGACAAGTTGAGCGCCGACCCACTGTTCACCGACGTCACCAGCGATGCGCAGTTGCAGGGCCTGCAAGCCTCGCTGATCATCGACCGGGACCGCGCGAACACGCTCGGGGTGTCCATCGATGCACTGCGCTCTACGCTGTACAGCGCCTTCGGCGAGCGCCAGGTGTCGACCATTTATACCTCGGTCGACACCTACGAAGTGATCCTGGAGCTGCAACCCGAGGCGCGTCAGGATGAGCGCGCGTTTTCCAATATCTACGTACGCGCGAAAACCGGCGCGCTGGTGCCACTGAGCAGCCTGGCCACGGTGAAGCGCACCATTGGTCCGAGCTCGATCAACCACGTGGGGCAACTGCAGTCAGTGACAGTCTCGTTCAATCTGCCACCCGGTGTCGCCCTGGGGACGGCCACGGCCAGAATCGAGCAATACAAGGATCAACTGCGCATGCCGCAATCGATCATCACCAGCTATGGCGGCGACGCCGCGGTATTCAAGAGCTCGCAGGGCAGCCAGGCGATCCTGCTTGTCGCAGCACTGCTGGTGATCTATGTGCTGCTGGGCGTGCTGTATGAGAGCTTCATCCATCCGCTGACGATTCTCGCCGGCCTGCCGTCGGCGGCGGTCGGCGCGCTGCTGATGCTTCGGCTGTTCGACCAGGACCTGACGCTGATCGCCACGATCGGGATTCTGCTGTTGATCGGCATCGTCAAGAAAAACGCGATCATGATGATCGATTTCGCGCTCGACGCGCAGCGCAGCCACGGCGTCGGCCCTGCCGAGGCGGTGCGCGAGGCCTGCATCCTGCGCTTTCGCCCGATCATGATGACGACGATGGCCGCGCTGATGGGAGCGCTGCCGATCGCGCTGGGACTCGGCGCCGGAGCCGAACTGCGTCAGCCGCTGGGCCTGGCGGTCGTCGGCGGCCTGATCTTCTCGCAGGCGATCACCTTGTTCATCACACCGGTGATTT
>JBDTMH010000309.1:0-4910 GCA_039934375.1 Burkholderiaceae bacterium
CCGGCGCAGCAACGGGCACGGATGCAGACGGCGCCACCGGTTCCTCGCGCGGCAACACAGAGCGCTGCGCAACCTGGTCCTTTGACTGCATCGGAACCGGGGCATCTGGCGCATGGGGTCCCCGCGCCAGGTCCTGCTGCTGCGGCGCGCCGCGGTCAAATTGCAGGAACAGCATTCCCGCCAAGCCGATCACGGCAATACTGGCCAGCAGCGAAGTCTTCCAGCGCGGATGGTTGACGGCCTCCATCGCATCGCGCCGCGCGGCTGGTTTTGGCGCAGCGGCTGCGTCACCGGCCGCAATCACGACACGCGCATGGGTACGGATTGCGTCCGCCACGCGCGGCGCCGGACGGCGCGGGTCCTGCGCGCTGGCCTGGGCGTACATGCGCACAAGCGCGTCTTCCTTTGGCTGTTGCGGCTCGGTCATGCAAACTCCTTGAGCGACTGGCGCAGGCTGTGGCGCGCGTACCGCAAACGGCTCTTGGCGGCCTCGAAGCCAACGCCCGTAGCCTGCGCGATCTCCTGCACCGACATGCCAGCCTCAGCCTGCAGCAGGAAAGCCTCGCGCTGCTCGATGGGCAACCGCTCGATGGCAACGAGCAACGCCGTACCCTGCTCGCGCGACTGCAGTTGCCGCAGCGGCCCCCAGCCAGAGTCGGCTGCCAGCGAGTCGGCCAAGCCCCCTTCTTCGGCGCCGCCATCCAGCGACAGGTGTGACCGAAACGTGCGCCAATGGTCGACCATGCGGTTATGCGCCATCGTGAACAGCCAGGTCCGGAACCGGGCCGTGGGCTGGTAGCGGGCACCCTGGCGCGCAACGGCAAACCAGACGTCCTGCAGCAGATCATCCGCCAACGCGGCATCCCGCACATGGCGCAGCAGGTAGCGCCAGACCGCCAGCCCATGGCGCGCATACAGCAGGTCGAACGCATCTGCGTCACCGCCGGCAAATCGCAGCATGGCGGACGCGTCGGTTTCTTCATCGAAGGCTGCAGCACCAGGCATGGGCGCGATTATCCGCGCCGCCTGCCGCGCTTGGGCCGCGGGCATCAACGCTGTGGCGGTGGATCGGGTACGTAGCGTGCCTGCTCCGACTGTGGGAACGGATCGGCCTGTGGCGGCAGCGGTGGCCGGTATGGTGCGGGAATAACGCCCAGCGCGAGCAGGTTTTCGCGGCTGTCGTAGCGGATCCGTATCACTTCGTCGGGTCGCGGCTGCGCCCGCTCGAAGCGAGTCGCGGCAACCCACGAAGCCTCCCGTTCACCATGACCGGTGCCCAGCCTCGCGACGGGCTCTGGTAGCGCCTTGCCGTGGGCGGCACCCGAGCTGGTAGCGCGGTCAGCTGCGTCGGCGTTCGATCCCGTTGACCGTTCGGCCCGCTGCTGCGCGGGTGCAGCCGGTGCGGGCCCATCCGCAGCGCGCTCACGGCGCGCCGACAGGCGATCACCGTCTTGCCGAATCAAGGCCTCGGGCGCCGGCGCAGCGGCCGCTTGCAGCTTCTCGCGGAACAGCGCCACCCCCACGACGCCGATGTTGTCGGCGCGCCCGGTCAGCCCGGCATACGACGCAGCTGCATCGGCGAAGGTGAATGCGGCGACCTCGCTGTGACTCTTGCGCCATCCCGTGACCTGGTAGCTCTGGCGCGGCGACAACACATACCCGCCCTGGTCCCAGCCGGCGGTCTCGCCACTGAGCACATTGACACCATCGACCGACGCCACGGCCAGCACCCGTTCCCCTGCGCGGCTGGACAAGGCGATCGCGTAACGCGCGCCGGGCGTACCCGCGACCCAGATCTCGCCGCGGTAGTGATATTGGCGCAGCGTCGCGCCGCTGTCGCGGTCGACGATGCGCACGTCCGCCAGTCGCCCGACCGCATGGGCCTGCATGGCACCGCAGACCAGTACACCCCAAATGACCCCGTGTCGCACACGCTTCATGATGGCTCCCGAAAGTGGATGGAAGCCCCTTGAACGACGCAGGACCCCCAACGGGGTCAGACATTCGTCGGTTTTACAAAATGAAACGTCTTGGATCCGATTTCGATCTTCTACTGCCTCTGCTGACCTGCTGACTCGGCCGACCGATTGAACGATTGAACGGCGTTACAGCTGTGTAGTTGACATTCATTTAACAACTTGGTTAAATGAAGTCATGAACCCCGCTTCCGCCACTACCACCGACTCCCTGAGCGCCGCATTCGCCGCACTGGCCGATCCGACGCGGCGCGCAATCCTGGCCCGTCTCGCGCAGGGAGAGACCCGCGTCGGCGAACTGGTCAAGCCTTTTCCCATCTCGGGGCCCGCCATCTCGCGCCACCTGCGGGTGCTGGAGAACGCACGCCTGATCGAACGCAAGGTCGACGCGCAATGGCGCATCTGCCGGTTGCATCCGCCGGGCCTGCGCGCCGCCGATGACTGGCTGTCGCAATACCGCGTGTTCTGGGAAGACCGGCTCGACCGGCTGGTCGAAGTGCTGGAATCTGACGCCAACGGTGTCGCGGCAGATGCCGGCCTCGCTCCCGGGCCGCTGGCACCCAAAGACGCGCCGGCGGTGCGCAACCGACGCGGTCCCCGCACGACCCCGACACGACCCGCAACCCGCAATCGGAGAGCCCCATGAACGTAGCCGAAAAATTCACGCTGACCCTGAACCGCTTCATCCGAGCGCCGCGCGAGAGGGTGTTTGACGCATTTACCACCGAAGCCGGCATCGCATCCTGGATGGGTCCGCGCGGCATGCATGTCAGCGTCGCCCGGGCCGATACGCAGATCGGCGGCGCATGGCAGGTGCAGATGGTCGCGCGTGACGGCAGTCGCCACGACGTGGGCGGGCAGTTTCGCGTGCTCGAACGCCCGCACCGACTGGCCTACACCTGGCAGTGGCAAGGCGACGCCAACCCGATGTCGGGCATGTCGACGCTGGTCGAGGTGGAATTGCTGGACAAGGATGGCGGCACCGAACTGCGCATGACGCACAGCGGCTTCCCGGCCGCAGCCGTGCGCGACGGCCACAACCAGGGCTGGTCGTCCACGCTGAACCGCCTGAACGACGTGCTCGACCCACGGGGCACGGCCGGCACCATCACGTTGCTGGGCGACGCACGCAGCACCTATACCCGCACGGCAAGGATGGCGCTGGCCGAAAAAGCCGTCGCCTACACCCTGCACAGCTGCGCGCCGCACACGGCCGAAATCGAAGCAGTGCATCCGTTCGGCCTGATCCCGGGTTTGCGCGATGGCGACATCTTGCTCTGGGAAACCGCTGCGATCGTGCAATACCTCGACGAGTGTTTTGACACCGGCGTCTCGCTGCGGCCGGGCAGCATCAGTGCCCGGGCACGCTGCACCCAGTGGATCAGCATGGTCAACAGTCATCTGTACGACACGATGGGACGTCGCTACGTGCTGCAGGTATTTTTCCCCAGCGGCGCAGGCGGGCAGCCAGATCGGACGGTCATCGACAAGGCGTTGGGCGAGATGCGGGCCCAACTTGCGGCGCTGGACAAGGCATATGCGGGGCAGGACTACGTTGCGGGCGCCAGTGTGTCTGCGGCCGATTTGTTCATCGCACCGATCCTGGCGCATGTCAGCGCGCTGCCAGAAGGTGGCGCACTGATGGCGCAATACCCGAACGTGGTGCGAGCGCATGCAGTGATGCGCGCCCGTGCCAGCTTTTCCGCCACCCAGCCTTGATCACGCATCACCGCAGTTCCCATCGTCCCGCAACACTTTCGAGGAGTACCCCCATGCAATATCTTCCTGGTAAATTCGTCTGGTTCGAACATGTCAGCGCCGACCCGGCCAAGGCCGCGGCGTTCTATGGCGAACTGTGCGGCTGGAGCCGCCAGTCCATGCCGATGGACCAGCAGACCTACGACATCATCATGAACGGTGACAAGGGCATTGGTGGTTACCGCAAGGCGGAGCCAGGCCAACAAAGCCACTGGGCCAGCTACCTGTCGGTGCCGGATGTCGACAAGAGCTTCGCAGCAGCCAGCAAGGCTGGGGCGCAATCGCTGCTGCCTCCCACCGATTTCGGCGCGGTCGGCCGGGCAGCCGCCATCAGCGATCCGACCGGCGCCATGGTCTTTCTGTGGAAAGGTGCGCAGGAAGACCCGGCCGATGTCGAAAAAACACCGCACGGCGGCTGGTTCTGGAACGAGTTGCACAGCACTGACGCCAAGGCCGCCGCTGGGTTCTATGCGAAGCTGATCGGCTACCAGATTGACACGATGGACATGGGGCCCGCCGGCCCTTACTACATCCTCAAGGACGACAGCGGCAAGATGCGCGCCGGCGTCCTGCAACAGGAGCCTGGCATGCCGGTGCCGTCGCACTGGTTGCCGTACATCCATGTAGCCGACTGCGACGCGGCACAGCGCAAGGCCATGACGCTGGGCGCCAACAAGACCGTGGTACCACCGACCGACATCCCGAACATCGGGCGTTTTGCCATCATGGCCGATCCGCTCGGGGCCTTGATCGGCGTGATCACCAGCGCCGGCTGACGCACCAGCCTCGGCGCGCGGCCGATCCGGCGCAGTTGCAAATCTGTCGGCACCGCGCCCAGCATGGGTGCGCACCGATGCGCCCCCGTCGGAGACACTTCGTTGTTTGGCTGCAACGGCGCCGTTCTGACGCAAAATCGGCCGATGCCGCCTATTGTCCAGCCCCGCCGAAACGAAGGACTGGAAGCGTTGTTGCGCGATGCCCATGCCGCGCTCGACCGCGGTGATGTGCAATCCGGACGTGCGACCTCGCAGAAAGTGCTGAAGGCGGCCGAGGGCCTGGCCAACCCGCGCTACGAAGCCAAGGCGCTGCTTTGCCTGGCGCATTGCGACCGCATGTTGTCACGCTACCGGCGCGCGCACCGCGCCAGCCAGCGCGCGGCGCAGAACTTCCAGTTGC
>JBDTMH010000310.1:0-4879 GCA_039934375.1 Burkholderiaceae bacterium
ACACCAATGACAGCGAGTACATCCGTGACCTGATTCGGCGCGAGCAGGAGCGTATCGCGCAAGTCGATGCCTTGCGGGCAGCTCTGATCGAAGGCGAAAACAGCGGACTACCGCAAATGTTTGACGCGGGTGCGTTCATGGCGCGGATGATGACTGGAGCGCATGGCCGAATGCCGGCTCACCCCAGCGGCATTGCGTGACCTTGAGAGCACTTGGAAATACACGACAGAACAATGGGGTGTTGCTCAAGCAGCGCTTTACGTCGACAAACTGGATGCATGCTTCGACGTGCTCGTCCAATCTCCCACAGTAGCTCCGACCTGCGATCACATCTGGCCGGGCTACCGACGGCAGTTGGTGGAGCACCATGCGGTTTACTATCGCATGGAGGGCGCCATGGTAATCGTCGTCCGCGTTTTGCACGAACGCATGCACCCATCCCGGTACCTGCTACCCACGTGAGGTGCTAAGCGCCTTGTCGATTTGCTGCGTGATGGCCAAGCCCTGTCGTGGGGAATGCGCAGTCGCGCGTTGTTGTTGGTCAGGGCGGACGCTATGTGGGCGGTGTAGCCTCGGTGCCGACCAGCGCGTCCCGCGCCTCGCGATGAAAGAGCGCCAGATACGGCTGGTATCTCCAAAGCCGATTCCGGTAATTTCCGGTCATTTCCACCAGCCAGCCATGGGATGCAAAGTCGTTCACCAGTCGGGAGGCTGTCGGGAAAGTGCAACCCATGCGTTTGGCCACGCTACTGACAGACACGGTCGGGCTGCGAAACAAGTGATCGAGCAGCGTCAGTGCCTTGGCGTTTTTCGCGACGATGGCACGGTGTGCGTCACGCATCGTGATGATGTCGCGCGCCGTTTGTGTTGCCGCGAGTGCGGTGGTACTCACACCGCGCAGAAAAAACAGCAGCCATTGCTCCCAATGCCCCTGTTGTCGAATCGCGGTGAGGCGGTCGTAGTACTCGGCCCGATGGGCCTTCAGGAACAGGGACAGATATAGCAAAGGGCGTGACAAGGCGCGCTCTTCACACAGCATCAAGGTGATGAGCAGGCGGCCCACGCGGCCGTTGCCGTCCAGAAATGGATGGATGGTTTCGAATTGGGCGTGGGCCAATCCACAGCGGACGAGCAATGGCACGCTGTCTCGCGCGTCATGCAGGAAGGTTTCAAGCTGCCCCAGGGATGCCATCAGCTGATGCGGCGGTGGTGGGATGAAGGCGGCATTACGCAGCGTGGTGTCGCGGCCGCCGATCCAGTTTTGCGATGTGCGGAACTCGCCTGGCGATTTTTCCCCGCCGCGAACACCCTTCATCAACTCGGCATGGATTTCACGCAGCAAGCGCAGCGACAAAGGTAGTTCTGCCAGGCGCTCCAACCCGTGGTTCATGGCGCGCACGTAATTGACGACTTCTTCGACGTCTTTGGGCGTATCTTCGCGCTGCGCATCCGCTTCGTAGGCCAGCACGTCTTCGAGGGTGCTTTGGGTGCCTTCGATTTGTGACGACAAGACGGCTTCGTGCCGCACATACATGGCGACAAACAGGTCCGGATTGGGCAATAGGGAAGCGAGCGCATCCAGTCTGCCGATGTTGCGATCGGCAACCGAAAGTGCCGTCTGTAGCGCGCCGCTGTATTCAAGGGGTGGTTCGGGCGGCAGGGGTGCCGGAATGAATGCCTTGTAACCCGTGGTTTGCTGAATGAAGCGCCCGGCGCGATGGGGAAGGTCCATGGGCAAAACCTTTAATATGGGATACGATCATAGCCTCTTATTAAATTAATTCGTTCATTTATTTAATAAAGCCGCCATTTGCAGCGCATATTAAAGAAACTGCTGGTCTTGGGTTGGTTCGCAATCGCGCCAAATAAAAGCGCCCTCTAAAGAGCGCAGCAGACCTACGCCGCTTCCCGGTAAAACCGATTGCGCCCCAACCCCCGCGCCGGCAACGCTCCCACCGCTGCCCCAATCGCTCCAATATGCTCCGGCGTCGTGCCACAACAGCCACCGACGATATTGACCAGTCCCTGTTCGGCAAACTCCTTGAGCAGGCGCGAGGTCACCTCGGGTGTCTCGTCGAAACCGGTGTCCGACATCGGGTTGGGCAAACCCGCATTCGGGTAGCAGCTGATGAAGGTGTCGGGCGCAACCCGATGGAGTTCCTGGATGTAGGGCCGCATCAGCGCTGCGCCAAGTGCGCAGTTCAGGCCGATGGCCAGTGGCCGCGCGTGGCGTACGCTGTACCAGAAGGCGGTCACGGTCTGGCCGCTCAGGATGCGACCCGATGCGTCGGTCACGGTGCCGCTGATGATCAGCGGCAGGCGCTCGCCGGTGGCCTCGAACACCTCGTCGATCGCGAACAGCGCGGCCTTGGCATTGAGCGTATCGAAGATGGTTTCGACCAACAGCACGTCAGCACCGCCTTCGATCAACGCTTGGGCCTGTTCGAAGTAGGCGGCGCGCAATTGCTCGAAGTTGACGTTGCGCGCCCCCGGGTCGTTGACGTCGGGGCTGATGCTGGCGGTCTTGGGTGTGGGGCCGAGCGCACCGACGACGAAACGCGGCTTGTCCGGGGTGCTGGTTTTGTCGCAGGCCGCACGCGCGATGCGGGCGGAGGCCAGGTTCATCTCACGTGCCAGATCGGCCATGTCGTAGTCGGCCTGCGCCACGCTGGTGGCGCCGAAGGTGTTGGTCTCCACCATGTCGGCGCCCGCAGCGAGGTAGCTGGCGTGAATGTCGGCAATCACGTCCGGCCGGGTCAGGCTCAGCAACTCGTTGTTGCCCTTGACGTCCTTGTGAAAGTCCTTGAAGCGTTCGCCTCGATACTGCGCCTCGTCGAGCTTGAAGCGCTGGATCATCGTGCCCATGGCGCCGTCGAGGATCGCGATGCGGCGGCCGAGGATTTCGGGCAGGGCCTGGCCCCGCGTATAGGTGATGGCGTGTGTCATGGTGGCGCCATTGTAGAAAGCCGTCGAATCACCCGCAGCAGCTGCGGTCGCTGCCGCCGATGTCGCCGCAGCCACAGCTGCCACAGCAGCCACAGCAGCCGCCGAATGATCAGGCGAGTGCCAAGGCCTGCTTGAGCGCGGCCACGTAGTCGGCGGTGCGCACGATGTACGGATAGTGGCCGCCACTGTCCAGCCGCACATGGCGCGCGCCCGGATAGCGGCGCACCACGTCGTCCTGCACCGCACGCGGCAACAGCGGATCGTCCGCGCAGTCGATGATGGTGATGTGGTCCCCGGGTACGTCCAGGCGCGGCACGGGTGGCGCTGCCTGCACGGCCATGACGCGGGCCTTCATGGCGCGGGCACTCAGCAGCCGGGTGCCGCTGTCAATCAGGATGGCCTTGAGCCGGGCTGTGCGCGGATCGGTTTCGGGCCAGGATCTGACCGAGTTCACGACCATGTCCCGGTGCACACGTGGCGGCTGGGCGCGCAGCGCATCCACCGGCTGTCGTGCGACGATGCGGCGGGTCAGCGCCGGGTCGCACAAGGTGTTGCCCAGGATCAGCCGGTCCACCCGCTGCGGATGGCGGGCGGCGAAATGCTGCGCCAAAAAGCCGCCGAGCGACGAGCCGACGATGCTGGCTCGGGTGATGCCAAGCGCGTCCATCAGGCCGGCCAGCGAGTCGGCCAGTCGCTCGATGTCTTCGATCAGCGGGTAGGTCACCGAGACCATGCGTACCTTGTCGCCCAGTGCCAACATGGCGTCGGCAAAGATGCTGGCGGTACCCAACGTGCCGGGCAGCATCAGCAGCACCGGGCCGTTTTTCGTGCCTCGGGTTTCGATCAGTTTCCAGGTAAGTCCGGCGACCCGAAGCGGGCGTTCCTGCGGCAGTTTCATGGTGTGTGCTCTCTAGCCGCCAAGCCGGCGGCGACATGGATCAGGATGGCGACGAAGGTCACCGGCAATGCAGCTGTGAACCAGGCCATCGACAGGCCGATGGCCTCGGTATTGCGTGAGGCCGAGCGCGCCAGAAAACCGCGCGTCAGATCCTGGCCGGGGCCGACCAGGCAAAAATACAGGATAGGCGCGACGAACAGCACAACGCTGGCAGCGCGCAACCACGCAATCGCCGTGTTGCCTTCGAATACCTTCAGCCGCAGCATGACCGGGTCGCTGCCGGCCTTGAACGCAACCGCGCTGCCGAGCAGACCCGACCACACCATGGCGTAGCGAGCGCCTTCCTCGGTCCAACCCGGCGGCTCGGAGAACAGGTAGCGTGCCACAACCTGGATCGCGATCAGCACCAACATCAATACCAGACCGGCGGCCGCACCGACGCGGCAAAACCGGTCGACGCCATGGCTCAGTGCCAGCAGGCCCGATCGCACGGCGAACAGCCTCAGCGGGTCTTGTTCGCTGCGTCGACGAAGGGCTTGATCTCGGCCTCGGACAGGATCGCGGTCCACGAGGTGCGTGAGCGTTCCTGGAACTGTTTGCGGCCTTCTGGCGTCAACGGCGTGATCTTCATGCCGGCCTTGGCCACTTGCTCCATCGCCTGCTCGTCACTGGTCTTGACCCAGGCCCGATTGGCCGCCGTCGCCTTGACCACGGCCGCATCGAAGGCCGCCTTGCGGTCGGCCGGCAGTTTCTTGTACCAGTCTTCCGACACCATTGCCACGCGCAGCGACTGCGCCACGTTGGCTGGCGTGTAGTACTTCAGGATGCTGCCATGGCCGAACAGGAAAGGCACGAACGGCGGATTGATATAGCCCGATGCGATGCCGGTCTGCAGTGCATTGGCCACTTCCGGCATCGTGATCACCACGCCATTGGTGCCCCAGGCCTTGAACAGCTTCATCTGGTTTTCGTCCAGCCCGCGCATGCGCAGGTCGGCCATGTCGTCGGGCTTGCTGATCTCGTGCTTGGTGTTGA
>JBDTMH010000311.1:0-4868 GCA_039934375.1 Burkholderiaceae bacterium
GGGGGTTCGGCCGGCTTACACGCAGTGAAGCCGGACAGACGGGGGGCGTCTTTCACCGCCCCAGATGCTCCGGGCCGAAGCTGTGCGGCAGCAACTGCTCCAGCGTGAAGCTGGCGCGCAGCTGCCCGTCGCCGGCAATCAGCACCGGCGTCTCGGGTGCGGCGAATTCGCGGATCTTCTGCCTGCAGCCGCCGCACGGCGTGACCATCGCATCGCCGTGGCCCATGACCAGCACCGCACGCACCCGTTTGCCGCCGGCCAGCACCATCGCGCTCAGCGCGCCGGCCTCGGCGCAGACGCCCTGCGGATAAGCCGCGTTCTCGACATTGCAACCGGCATGGATCGCGCCGTGCTCGTCGAGCACCACAGCACCGACATGGAAATGCGAATACGGCGCGTAGGCACGGTCCATCGCCGCACGGGCGGCCGTCAGCATGGCGTCCCGTTCGACTGGTGTAGGGGTATCCATCGATGGCATGGGAATCAGCGCTCCTTCAGATAAGGCTTGCCCAACGCCTGCGGTGCAACGGTACGGCCGATAAAACCGGCCAGCAGCACCACCGTCAGCAGGTAAGGCAGCGACTGTATCAACTCCACCGGCACCGGGCCGATGCCGGGCAGCGACACACCCTGCAATCGGATCGCCACTGCGTCCAGAAAGCCGAACAGCAGGCAGGCCCAGAATGCCTTCACCGGATGCCACTTGCCGAAGATCAACGCCGCCAGTGCCATGAAGCCGCGGCCCGCCGTCATGTTGGGCACGAAGGCCGCGTTCTGCGCCAGCACCAGGTAACTCCCCGCCAGGCCACACAGCAGGCCATTGAGCGTCAGCGCCGCATAACGCATGCGCGCCACGGACACTCCGGCGGCATCGACCATGTGCGCGTTTTCGCCGACCGCGCGCAAGCGCAGGCCGAATCGGGTACGGTACATCAGCCACCACACCGCGGGCACCAGCAGCAGCGCGAGATACACCAGCGCGTTGTGGCTCAGCAGGCCCTGGCCGACGACCTGGCCCAGCACCGGCACGCCCTGCAAGGCCGCGACCGCGCCGGGCATCAGCGCCTGCATGCGCACCTGCGACGTCACCGGCGGCGTCTGTCCGCCCTGCGCAAACCAGGCGATGCCCAGCACCGCAGTCATGCCGACCGCGATGATGTTGATGGCCACACCCGAGACCACCTGATCGCCGCGATGGCTGACGCAGGCATAGCCGTGCAGCCAGGACAGCAGCACCGCGGTGCCCATCGCGATCATCAGCGCAATCGCCGTGGAGCCGAACGTCACGCCGGCGGCGCCAGCGGCAAACGCGGCCAACAGCATCTTGCCTTCCAGGCCGATGTCGATGACGCCGGAGCGTTCGGACAACAAACCGGCCAACGCGCAGAAGATCAGCGGTGTCGACACGCGCAGCGTCGACGCAATCAAGGAGCCGAGCATGGCCTCATCCATGGCCCGCTCCTGCTTGCACAGCCGCGCCACCACGCAGCCCTTTCACCGCCCAGGCAAGCGCCGGCGCCAGCACATAGGCCATGGCACCGGAGAACAACACGATGAAACCCTGCAGCATCACGACCATGTCGCGGCTGAATCCGCGCACCTCGAAACTGACTTCGGCGCCACCCTGGAACAAGGCGCCAAACAGGACACTGGCCAGCACGATGCCAAACGGATGGCTGCGCCCCATCAACGACACCGCGATGCCGGTGAAGCCGGCGCCACTGACATATTCAAGCATCAAGCGGCCGTTGACGCCGGCGACTTCGTTCATGCCGACCAGGCCGGCCAGCGCGCCCGACAGGCCCATCGCCAGGATGACCTGGTGGTTTGGGTTGATGCCAGCGTACGCGGCGGCGCGTGCACTTGCGCCGGTGGCTCTCAGTTCATACCCCAACCGGGTGCGCCACAGAAAGAGGTAGACACCGAACGCCGCCGCAATCGCCAGGAACACACTGGTATTGAGCGGCGAGTTCGGCCAATCGATGCCCAGCCAGCCCATGAAGGTGTGCATGCTGGGTAACTTGGCCGAGTCGGCAAACGGCGCGCTCTCCACCGACATGCTGCCCGGCACCTTGAGATGGTTGACCAGCAGGTATACCAGCAGGCTGCTGGCCAGAAAGTTGAACATGATGGTGGTGATCACCACATGGCTGCCACGATAGGCCTGCAGATAGGCTGGTATCGCCGCCCAGATCATGCCGAACAGCGCCCCCGCCAGCAACATCAGTGGCAACATGATCCACGCCGGCAGGCTGGCCGACAACCACAGGGCCACCAGGCCGGTGCCCAGGCCGCCCAGAATGGCCTGCCCTTCGCCGCCGATATTGAACAGGCCGCCATGAAACGCGACCGCCACCGCCAGGCCGGTGAACACGAAGGTGGTCGCGTAATACAAGGTGTAGCTGAGCCCGCGTGTAGTACCAAAGGCGCCATGTACCAGCACCGTGATGACCTCCAGCGGGTTCTGCCCGACCAGCCAGACCATCACGCCGGCCGCCAACAGCGCGACCGCCAGATTGACGACTGGCAGCAGCACCAGATCCGCCCAGCGCGGCAGCGGCTGATTCGTCACATGACCCCCACGCTTGTCACTGGGTGTACTGCGCTGCACGGCTCGGCGCGAAATTGCCGGCTCATGTGGCGCTCCCTGCAAAAGCAGTTGCCTTGCCACTCCCGCCGCCAATCATCAGCATGCCCAGCGTGTGCTCGTTGCACTCGCCGATCGGCAGTTCGCCGGCGATATGGCCCTGGTTCATGACGATGACGCGATCGGACAAAGCCAGGATCTCGTCCAGTTCACTCGACACCACCAGCACTGCACAACCTGCGTCGCGCATGTCGCGCAACTGGCCGTAGATGAACTCGATGGCACCGATGTCCACTCCCCGCGTCGGCTGGCCCACCAGCAACACCTTGGGAGCCTGCCCGAGTTCGCGCGCCAGCACCAGCTTTTGCTGGTTGCCGCCGGAAAAACTCGCACACGGCAACAACGCATTGCGCGGACGCACGTCGAAACGCTCCATCATGTCGGCGGTGGCCTTGCGCATCTGCGGATGCTGCATCCAGCCGCTACGGCAATACTGCGGCAACCACTCGTACCCCAGTACGGCGGATTCCCAGGCTTCGAAGCTCATCACCATCGCGCGTTCATGCCGGTCTTCCGGCACATGGGCCACGCCCAGGTTGCGCGCGGTGCGTGGATCGATCCAGGCACCGGCCTGGAAGATGGTGTCGCCCACCGACAGCTCGCCCTGGCTCGGCGCCAGCAAGCCGGACAAGACTTCGAGCAGTTCGCTTTGTCCGTTGCCGGAGACGCCGGCTATCCCGACGATCTCGCCCGCCTTGAGCGCGATGTCCAAGCCATGCAGCCGCACGACACCCAACATGTCGCGCACACGAATGCCGCGTGCCTGCATCAACACCGCGCCGGGCGGCTTGTCGCTGTCTCCGACCCGGCCCATCTGCACCTTGCGTCCGACCATGGCTTCGGCCAGGCCCTCGATGGTGGCGTCGGCAATCGCCACTTCGACCACCACCCGACCAGCGCGCATCACGGTGACACGATCGCACAGGCGCATGACTTCCTTGAGCTTGTGCGTGATCAGCAAAATCGTTGTGCCCTGCTCGCGCAACAGTCCCAGCACCCCGAACAACTGCTCGGTCTCTTGCGGCGTCAGTACCGCCGTGGGTTCGTCCAGAATCAGGATCTTGGCGCCGCGGTACAGCGCCTTGAGTATTTCCAGTCGCTGCCGGTCGCCAACGGACAGGTCACCCACCACCGCATCGAGCGCCACCTTGAGCCCGGTGGAGGCCATCAGTTCAGTCAGCCGACTGCGCACCAGGGCCTCCGCCTTGTGCAGCAGCACATGCGGCTCGGCTCCCAGCATGACGTTTTCCAGTGCACTCAAGGTATCCACCAGCATGAAGTGCTGGTGCACCATGCCGATGCCCAACGCAATCGCCTCATGCGCGTTGCGGATCGTGGCGTCCTGGCCGAACACCTTGATCGAGCCGCTGTCGCTGGTGTAAAGGCCGTACAGGACCGACATCAGCGTGCTCTTGCCGGCGCCGTTTTCCCCCACGATGCCATGCACCGAGCCCCGAACCACGGTCAGGTTCACATCCGCGTTGGCCTGCACCGGGCCAAATCGCTTACTGATACCGAGCATCTCGACCGCGGGAGCTGGTGTCGGAGCGGTCGCCATCAGTGCAAGTTATGCGAAAGAAAGTGAACTTGAGGTGGTGCAGATTTCGTAGCGAGCGGGTCGATGTGGTGCCGAGGAGCGGAGCCGTACAAGCGTACGGTGAGCACCGCAGGCGCCAGATCGGCGCGCGCAGTAGAAAGATGCACTACCTCAATATTTGCATGCGTTGTCGGTCATGTAATCAGTGACCTTGATCTTGCCGCTGATGATGTCGGCCTTGGCCGCATCGACCTTCTTCTTCATGTCGGCGGTGACGAGCTTCTCGTTGTATTTGTCCAGCGCGTAACCGACACCGTCTTCCTTCAGGCCCAGCGACGACACGCCCGGCGTGTGGTTCTTGGAGACGTTGTAGACGGCCACGTCGACGCGCTTGAGCATCGAGGTCAACATGGTGCCGGGCTGCAGATAGTTCTGGTTGCTGTCCACCCCGATGGCCAGCTTGCTGCCGTCCTTGGCTGCCTGGTACACGCCGATACCGGTTCCGCCCGCCGCAGCGAACAC
Source organism: Burkholderiaceae bacterium (assembly GCA_039934375.1). Lineage (GTDB taxonomy): Bacteria > Pseudomonadota > Gammaproteobacteria > Burkholderiales > Burkholderiaceae_C > CAISIP01. Next base: position 4,707 of record JBDTMH010000311.1, read on the forward strand.
CACATCCGCACCCTTGGAAAACTGCGCCTTGGCCAGCTCGCCGCCGCGCGCCGGGTCGTTCCAGGCCGCACCGGTGGTACCGGTCATGTTCTGGAACACCTCGGCCTTGGGATTGGCAAACTTGGCACCTTGCTCATAGCCGCACTCGAACTTGCGGATCAG
>JBDTMH010000312.1:0-4817 GCA_039934375.1 Burkholderiaceae bacterium
CTTGCGAACGGTCTAGTCCTTCTCAGCATTGTTGACCACCACCGACCGGCCATCGATTTTTGCCTGCGACCGGCGGGAACTGGCAGTAACCGGGCGGATGATCAGCGCCGTGAATTCACACAAAGCGCGCCGGCGCAAGTTTCACAAATTGAAGTCATACCCGATCGTCAGCGGCGCATGGTCGGAAAACTTCTCGCCCTTGTAGATCGAGGCAGTCCGGGCCTTGGAGGCGAGGCCATCGGTTGCCAGGTGATAGTCCAGCCGCCACCCCACGTTGTTCGCATACGCCTGGCCGCGGTTGCTCCACCAGGTGTAGGCGGCATCGGTGGCGTCGGGCTCCAGGCGTCGGTAGACGTCGACCATTCCGGCCTGGTCCAGGAATCGGGTCATCCAGGCCCGCTCCTCGGGCAGGAAGCCGGAGTTCTTCTGGTTGCTCTTCCAGTTCTTGAGGTCCATTTCCTTGTGCGCGATATTGATGTCACCGCACAGGACCAGTTCGCGCTTTTTCTTTATTTTTTCCAGGTACGGATAGAACAAGTCGAGAAAACGGTACTTGGCCAACTGGCGCTCCTCGCCGGACGATCCGCTGGGGAAGTAGCAGCTGATCACCGAGAATTTGCGCGCAGGTGTGTCGAAGCGTAATTCAACGTAACGGCCTTCGGCGTCGAATTCGGGCGCACCGAATCCGACAACCACGTCGCTGGGCTCCTTGCGCGAGTAGACCGCCACCCCTGCGTAGCCTTTTTTCTCGGCAAAATGAAAATGACCGGTGAGCCCGGCCAGTTGTTCGAACCGGCCGGAGATGTCGGCGGCCTGCGCCTTGACCTCCTGCACGCAAATACAATCAGGCTTCGTCTTGGCCAGCCAGGGTTCGAGACCCTTGCTGGTGGCGGAGCGGATTCCGTTGAGGTTCAGGCTGGTCAATGTGAACAAAGGAGACTCCATGTCGGAAGTTGTGGGCGTAAGTGAAAGCCAGCCGTCGCTGGTCGTGCCCAGCCACGACCCGCTGGCGCTGGAATTCGTCCAGTTCGCGGTGCAGTCCGGCGTGTTGCGGTTTGGCGAGTTCAAGACCAAGGCAGGACGTTTGAGCCCCTACTTCTTCAATGCCGGTCTGTTCGACGATGGCGCCAAGCTGGGCCTGCTGGCGCAATTCTATGCCCGCAGATTGCTCTCCAGCGATATCGCGTTCGACATGGTGTTCGGCCCAGCCTACAAGGGCATCCCCCTTGGGGCGGCGCTGGCGATAGAGCTGGCGCGACGTGGCCGCAACGTGCCGTTCGCCTACAACCGCAAGGAGGCGAAGGACCACGGGGAAGGCGGCAGCCTGGTCGGCGCGCCTCTCAAGGGGCGCGTGCTGATCGTCGACGATGTGATGTCGGCCGGTACCGCGGTGCGTGAATCCATTGCCATCATCCGCTGCGCCGGCGCGACGCCGCATGCCGTGGCGATCGCGCTCGACCGCCAGGAAAAGGCCACCGAGAATGGCCAGGACAGTGCCTATAGTGCGGTGCAGTATGTGCACTCCCAATTGGGTCTGCAGGTGTGCAGCGTGGCCCGCTTGTCCGACCTGCTGCATTACCTGGAGCTGCATCGCAGCGAAGGCCTGTCGGCCGAACATGCACGGGTGATGGCCTATCGCGAACGTTACGGTGTCGACGAGGTTGTAGCGTCATGATGACGCGCGGCTTGCGCCGTCCGATCCGACCGCGATCGGTCTGGGTCCTGTGCGTGCTGTTGCTGCCGTTGGCCGTCGACCATGCGCTGGCCCAGTCCACCGGCCAGCAACAAGTCAACGGCATCTACACCTGCACCGATGCCAACGGCCGCAAGTGGCGATCCGACCGGCCGATTCCCCAATGCATGGATCGCGAGCAGACGGTGCTCAATCCCAGCGGTACCGTCAAAGCCCGCGTCGGCCCCAATCTGACGGCACTGGAGCGCGCCGAAGCCGAGGCCAAGCGCAAGGTCGAGGAAGAGGCAAGGGCCCAGGCGCTGGAGGACAAGCGGCGCGAACGAGCGTTGTTGATTCGGTATCCCTCGCGCGAGGTTCATGACCAGGAACGTGCCAAGGCCCTGGCGCAGGTCGAGGAGGTCGTCGATGCCACGCGCAAGCGCATCGATGCGCTGCAACTCGAACGCAAGAAGAACACGGCAGAACTAGAGTTTTACAAGGGTGACGTCAACAAGGCGCCGGCTGCATTGCGCCACCAGATCGAGCACGTGCGACAGAGTCTGGAGTTGCAGAACCGCTTCATCCAGGCACAGCAGGGCGAGCAACTGCGGATCAATGCGCGATTTGACGAAGAACTGCTGCGGCTGCGGGAGCTGTGGCGGGCCCAGGATCCATCCACAGTCAGCCGGCCGTAACGCGTTGGCAGCAACCTGCGTGCCCGGTCCCCAGCGCAGGCGACGGCAACGCCATCGCGACAGCGTCGCATTACACGGCCGGTGGGAGGTCGATCGCCGCTGGTCGGAGCGCAGACTATGAATGACGGCAGCCAACCGGTATTGCGCGACATCGTGCTGGTGGGCGGCGGCCACAGCCATGTCGGTGTATTGCGCGAGTTCGCGATGCGGCCAATGCCCGGCGTGCGCATCACGCTGATCTGCATCGACGCCCATACCCCGTATTCCGGCATGTTGCCGGGTTACGTCGCCGGTCATTATGGCTACGATGATGTGCATATCGACCTGAGCCGGCTCTCGATGTTTGCCGGTGCGCGTTTCATTTGCGCCGAAGTTGCCGGTATCGATCGCCAGGCCCGTCTGCTGCTGCTGCGCGATCGCCCGCCGCTGCCGTATGACCTGGTGTCTATCAACATCGGTTCCACGCCGCAGGTGGCCCAGGTGCCGGGGGCATCGGAGCATGCGGTCGCAGTCAAGCCGATTTTCCAGTTCAACCAGCGCTGGTTGGCACTGCTGGCGCGCGTGCAACAACATGCCGGGGCGATGACCATCGCCGTGGTCGGGGGCGGGGCGGGCGGCGTGGAGCTGACGCTGGCAATGTTGTTCCGCCTGCGCCGGGTTTTGCGCGAACTCGGGCGCGATCCGCAGCAACTGGCGTTTCACCTGTTCACCGCCGATACGACCATTCTGCCAACCCACAATCCGCGCGTGCAGCGGCGTTTCGCGGCAGTGTTGCGCCAGCGCGGCGTGCAGGTTCACGAGCGTGCTGCGGTAAACCAATTGCAGGCCCATCGGTTGCAGACCGCGGATGGACGCTGGTTCGGGGCCGACGAGATTGTCTGGGTGACGCAGGCCGGTGGTGCCGCTTGGTTAGGGTCCACGGGTCTGGCCCAGGACGAGCGCGGGTTCATCCGCGTCAACAATAGCTTGCAGTCGATCACCGATCCCCGGGTGTTTGCCGCCGGCGATGTGGCCAGCATGGAGCAACAACCGCTGGAGAAGGCAGGTGTTTTTGCCGTGCGCATGGCCAAACCGCTGGCGCGCAACCTGCGCCTGGCAGTCGCCGAACAATCGCTGCAGCCTTACCGGCCGCAACGCTTCTGGCTGGCGCTGATCAGCACCGGCGATCGATACGCGGTCGCGTCGAACGGTCCGTTGTCGTTTGCCGGCGCCTGGGTCTGGCGTTGGAAGGACTGGATCGACCGACGTTTCATGCAGCGTTTCTCCGAGTTCCCGGCGATGCCACCCGCCCGTGCCGCAGCGCCGGATGCGGCGAGACTGCATTTGACGGAGCAGGAGTCCTTGCAGGCGGTATCAGCGATTGCGATGCGGTGCGGCGGTTGTGGTGCCAAGGTCGGTGCAACCGTGTTGTCGCGCGCGTTGGCGGCGTTGGTGCCGGTGCAGCGTGACGATGTGCTGATCGGGCTGCATGCGCCGGACGATGCCGCGGTGGTGCGGGTGCCGCCCGGCAAGGCGATGGTGCATACGGTCGATTTCTTTCGCGCCTTCATCGACGATCCGTATGTGTTCGGGCAGATCGCCGCCAACCATGCGCTGGGCGATATCTTTGCGATGGGGGCGCAGGCGCAAAGCGCCACCGCGATCGCCACTGTGCCGCCGGGGCTGGATGACAAGGTCGAGGATCTGCTGACGCAGATGATGTCCGGCGCCATCGAGGTGCTCAACGCGGCCGGTTGCGCACTGGTCGGCGGCCATACCGGCGAAGGCAGCGAACTGGCGCTGGGGTTTGCCGTCAACGGTCTGGTCGATACGTCGCTGGCAGGCGTTCTGCGCAAGGGCGGCATGCGCCCGGGCGACTTGCTGATCCTGACCAAGCCGATCGGCACCGGAACCTTGTTCGCGGCGCATGCCCGTTTGGCGGCGCGCGGGCGCTGGATTCAGGCGGCCCTGAGCGTGATGCGCCAGTCCAACCAGGCTGGCGCTCAGGTGTTGATGGACCATGGTGCAAGCGCCTGCACCGACCTGACCGGTTTCGGACTGCTCGGCCATCTGGTCGAGATGACGCGGCCGTCTGGCGTTGATGCGCAGATTTCTATGTCTGCCTTGCCACTGCTTGACGGTGCACAGGAGTGTGTGGACCAGGGCATCGTCAGTTCCTTGCAGGCGTCCAACGTGCGGCTGCGCCGAGCGCTGCGCAACCCGGAACAGTTCGTCGCCCATGCGCGGTATCCGCTGTTGTTTGATCCGCAGACGGCTGGGGGTTTGCTTGCAAGTGTGCCGTCGGAGCGGGCGCAGGACTGTCTAGCGGCGCTGCATGCGGCGGGCTACGAACACGCGTGTGTGATTGGTTCGGTGCTGGCGCAGGATGACACGCAGGCGCCCGTGGTGTTGCAGGACTGAGGCAGCGGCTCAAAGTTGGTTGCGGGCCGGGGATCGGCGCCAGGAGGCAG
>JBDTMH010000313.1:0-4758 GCA_039934375.1 Burkholderiaceae bacterium
CGCTGCTTTTGGCGCAACCTTGGTTTTGGTCAAGGCGACGCGTTTGTCTTGGGGCGAGGCAGACTTCGGAGACGTTTGTGCAGGCATGAACAACCTCTGGGCATCAAAGAAACAAAGAAAACCGGCGCCGTAACAGGACGCAGATACGGCAGGGGCGAGAGCGGGTACTTGGCCGGCAAGATGTTTGGGCGAACATTTGGAGTGCAGTCCTTGCGGTTGGTTGGCCGGTCGTGAACGTCGTCATCGGTTGGCCGGGCCCGGAGGTGCTGCTGTCGCTCTTGCGCGGAAAACGTTGGATTATACCAATGCAAGTCCGGAATCGACAAGCTGCGTGGCCCGAAAACCCGTCTGGTGTCAAGGCTGGATGCGGGTCGCCGACTCCAGCAACAGGCGCCGGGCCAGCAGTTCGCGGTAGCGTTGCAACGCTTGCGGGTCGCTCTGCGCGGCCTCTATTTCCCTTGTTTCCTGTTCCTTGAGCTGTTCGATCAGCATGCGCTGCAACAAGTTGCGCAGTTCTTGCACCGCGTCGCGGTGGTCGTCCACGGTGGCCAGTTGCGGGTCCGCCATTACGCGCAATGCCAGCTCTTGCGCTGCATGGTCGCGCAACCCTTCCCGAATGGCACCCCAGGGCTGGGCACCGCGTTCGTGCATCTCGTGCTCGAGCCAGACGAACAGTTCGCCATGCGGCTTTGGCAGGTGGCACAGCAATGCGTGGTCCTCGGCCGAGAACAGGTCCCAGGCCGTCATGTGGCCCAGCAGGATGCGTGCGGCGTGGTCGGCCCGGCTTGCCGGCATGGATCGTCCCGACGTGCGCCGGGCCGGCGTGGATCTGCGCCAGCGGTCAGTGGATGTCTGCTGCCCATCCCGTGCGCCGCCGGCGACCTGCCGGTGCGGGTCGTGGGCCCTGGCAAGTGGTTGGTCCGGCGGTCCCCACAATTGGGTCAGGTCTTGTGCCGGAAGTTGCACCAGGGCGGCGATCTCGCCCAGCAATTGGCGCTTGAGCGCGCCGTCGGGCAGCTGGCTCCATAGCGGTCGGGCGTGGCTGGCCATCAGCGAGCGGCCTTCGGCCGTTAGCAGATCGCAGCCTTCGCTGGCGGCATCAATCAGGAACCGGCTCAGCGGCACGGCCACGTCGATGCATTGCCCAAATGCCGCATGGCCGTTGGCCCGGATGAAGCTGTCCGGATCGTGCTCGGCCGGCAGGAACAGGAACTTCACGTTGCGCACGTCGGTTGCATACGGCAAGGCGCCTTCGAGCGCCTTGCGCGCCGCGCGCCTGCCGGCGGCGTCGCCATCGAAGCTGAAGACCACGGCATCTGTGAAGCGGAACAGCTTTTGCACGTGGTCCGCCGTGCAGGCCGTGCCCAGCGTGGCCACCACATTGGCGAAGCCGAGCTGGGCCAGCGCCACGACGTCCATGTAACCTTCGGTGACCAGCACGAAACCCTGTTCCCGTACAGCGGTGCGGGCCTCGAACAGGCCATACAGTTCCCGCCCTTTGCTGAACACCGGGGTTTCAGGAGAATTCAGGTACTTGGGCTTGTCGTCACCCAGCACCCGCCCGCCAAATCCGATGCAATCACCCTTGACATTGCGGATCGGGAACATCAGGCGATCGCGGAAACGGTCGTAACGTTTTTCTTCTTGCGCATCCTCCTGGTTCAGGATCACCAGCCCGCTTTCGACCAGCTGCGGGTCGTCGTAGCTCGGGAACACGCTGGCCAGGCTGCGCCAGCCCTGGGGCGCATAACCCAGACCGAATCGGCGTGCGATGTCGCCGCTCAGGCCGCGCCCCTTGCAATAGTCGATGACACGGGGGGTTTCCTTCAGATGCCGGCGATAGGCCTCGGCAGCCTTCTCCAGCACGCCGGTGAGTGTGTTTTGCAGAGCACGTTGCTCGGCGGCGCGTTCGCGCTGCTGGGGCGACAGGTCTTCTTCCGGAACCTGCATGCCGTACTGCCCGGCCAGGTCCTTGACCGCCTCGATGAAACCCATCCCGGTGTGGTCCATCAGGAAGCCGATGGCATTGCCGTTTTTTCCGCAACCGAAGCAGTGGTAGAACTGCTTGCTCGGACTTACCGTGAACGACGGCGACTTCTCGGAATGGAAAGGGCAGAGACCGGAAAAGTTGGCCCCGGCCTTCTTGAGCTGCACGTAACGCCCGACGATCTCCACCACGTCGGCGCGCGCGACGAGCTCCTGGATGAACGACTGGGGGATGGCCATGCGGTCATTGTCCCCGCATCGCCATCATGGCGCGGGGAAACACGGTTACAGGGCCGCCGGGAAAGAGCAGGTGTACTTGGCGCAGAACGGCGCCAGCATCGGGGCAATACTGGGATGCAGGGCCACGCCCTCACGCAGTTGCTGGGTTCGCCGCAACATGCCGCCTTGTCCTGGCAAGCGCACGGCCGGTCCACCGGGTCGCGGCGGGTTGTCCTTGCAGGCATTGGCCAGCCAGTCTGTCTGACGCAGGAATGCCTGCTCACCGCCATAGGCCTCGGGATCGTGGATGGTGATGTGCACGGTGGCTCCCCAACCCTCGCGCGGGTCGGCGCGGCCATGGCCCGCAAGCGCTGCGGTCAGCGCCTCAACGGTCAGGCCCAGGCCGTAACCCTTGTGTCCGTAGCTCAGAGCACCGATCGGCATGATGGTGCCTGCAGGGTCCTGGGCCAATACCGCCGGATCATTGGTCGGGTTGCCCTGGGCATCCATCAACCAGGGTTCGGCAAATTTCTCGCCGGCCGCGGCCTTGCGATTGGCCATGCCATTGGTCGTGATCGACGCCGAGATGTCGATCAGCACCGGGCCTGTGGAGGTCGGGAACCCGACCGCGACCGGATTCGGCGTCATGACCGCCCGGGTACCGCCGAATGGCGCCACGCTGGCGGCGTTGGGGTCCGAGCAGGCAACAACGCCCAGCAAGCCCTGCTCGGTCACCCGCATCAGATAGACCGCCAGGCAGGCAATATGGTGGCTGCGCCGGATCACCATCGATGCGACGCCGTATTCCTGCGCGGCCGGGATCATGCGATCGAGTGCCAGTTCCATCAGCCAGGGGCCGGGCAGGCGCATGCCATCCCACAACATGGCCGCGGGTTTCGACCCCAGCGCCTGCGGCTTGCCGCTGCGTGTCATGCGTCCTTGTTCAATTTCGCGCAGGTAAGGTGCCAGCAAGGCCAAGCCATGCGTGTCGTGGCCGAGCAGGTCGCCGTCAACCAGGGTTCGCGCCACGCTGGCAGCCGGCGCCGCATCGAGTCCGGTTGCGACGAGCAGTGCGCAGGCAGTTTGCTGGAGCGCTTCGGCGCGGTATCGGGTTGTCATTGGGAGGCCTCGCGATGGTCGATGTGGGAATTTGCTCTAATGATGCCAGAGCACGCGGGCGCCGCCCGGCCAACCGGGCTCGAGGAGGCAATCCATGACGACCGGAATGTATGACCAGGACCTGGGCCGAAATGCGGCGAATTTTGCGCCGATCACGCCGCTGTCCTTCATCGAGCGCACCGCCGAGGTATATCCCGCACGAGCGGCCATCGTACATGGCGCGCTGCGCCGCAACTGGGCCGACGTGTATCGGCGCTGCCGGCAACTGGCCAGTGCGTTGACGCTCCACGGCGTTGGCATCGGTGACACGGTTGCGGCGATGTTGCCCAACACCCCACCGATGGTGGAGGCCCACTTTGGTGTGCCAATGGCGGGGGCCGTGCTCAATGCCCTCAATACCCGGCTCGACGCGCCCACGCTTGCCTTCATGCTGGACCATGGGGAAGCCCGGGTGGTGCTGGTCGACACCGAGTTTGCCGCCGTCATGCAGCAAGCCATCGCGCTGCGCCAGGACAAGCGCACGTTGCTGGTGATCGACGTATCTGATCCGGAGTTTGGGCCGGGTCCGACGATTGGAACCCTGGAATATGAGGACTTTTTGCTTGAGGGAGATCCGGCCTTCGCATGGCAGTTGCCCGGCGACGAGTGGGATGCGATTGCGCTGAACTACACCAGCGGAACGACCGGAAATCCCAAAGGGGTGGTCTACCACCATCGGGGCGCCGCGATCAATGCGATCTCCAATATCCTGGAGTGGGACATGGGCAAGCATCCGGTCTACCTCTGGACGCTGCCGATGTTCCATTGCAACGGTTGGTGTTTTCCGTGGACCATCGCTGCGCGCGCCGGTGTCAATGTGTGCCTGCGCAGGGTCGATGCGCAGGCGATCTTCGACGCGATGCGCATTCACGGCGTCACCCACTATTGCAGCGCGCCGATCGTCCATGGAATGCTGGTGAATGCACCCGATGCGATGAAGCAGGATGTGCCTGCCGGTATCAAGGCCATGGTCGCTGGCGCTGCGCCGCCCGCATCGATGATTGAGGGCATGGAGAAGATGGGCTTCGATCTGACCCACGTCTATGGCCTGACCGAGGTCTACGGCCCTGCGACGGTGTGTGCCCGTGATCCACAGTGGGATGCGCTTGATATCGGCGAACGGGCGCGGCTGAATGCGCGCCAGGGCGTGCGCTACCACCTCGAACGTGACGTGCGGGTGCTGGACCCCAAGACCATGGAGCCGGTGGTGCAGGACGGGGAAACCATGGGCGAAATCATGTTCCGCGGCAATATCGCGATGAAGGGTTACCTGAAGAATCCGAAGGCGACACAGGAGGCGTTTGCCGGTGGCTGGTTCCACAGTGGGGATCTGGCCGTCATGTATCCCGATGGCTACATGAAGATCAAGGACCGCAGCAAGGACATCATCATCTC
>JBDTMH010000314.1:0-4747 GCA_039934375.1 Burkholderiaceae bacterium
AGCGCGCCGTGCTGGAGCAGCGCGCCGCGCTGATCGAAGAGCGCTACGGCCTGAAGGCGCGCAAGTGGCTGCGGCTGGTACAGCCTTGGCAGGCACCCGCACCTGTCGCCATATCGGCGCCTGCATCCGGTGCCAGGCCAGTGGCCGATGACAGATCGCCACCGGCGCCGACAACGGCCCCTGGAAATTCGATACCGTCGCCCATCCCACGTGGAACAGCCTCGTCTGTAGCAGGCCCGTCGAAGACGGCGTCGACGGGTTCCATACCGTCGCCGTCGGTCGGCAGTGCACCCGCGCCTCCACCCACCCGACCTTCTGCCGGAGCCTCCGATCAGCTACTTGCATCGGCCAGCCGAGCGGCTGCGAATGTCGGTCACGAGCCACATGCCACCGCCGTGGTGACTGATCCGCAGGCGCGGCTGAAACCCGGAGTAACCGCTGCGGCGGGCATGGACGCTGGCGGCAGTTCGAGGTTGGAAGCATCTACCTCGGCACGCCCGGCAACGGCACCGGCCGTGGCTGCTCCGAACCCACCAGCGCTTCCGCCGGCAGAGACGCGGCGGGCCTCGGCGCCTCGAACAGAAACTGCGGCCGCGCCGTTGCCAGCCGCCGACAGCGCATCCACCCGCGCAGCCGCCACGCTCGGCAGCTCGCCTCCGCCCCCGCCCGTTGTGGTGACCGCCACGGCGCCAGCAGCCACGCAGGCGCCAGCGCCCGCTCCGGCTGCGGCGCCGTCCCAGGCGCCGGCGCGGGTCGCAGTGGCGACGCCGAGCCCCAATCCCTCTGCGCAAACGACAGCATCCGCGGTGTTGGCGAATGCCAAGCCGGTCTCGGCAGGCGGTCAGGTCTGGAAGGTCGATACAACCGGCGCAATGCAATACCTCAGCGAGCTGATATCGGTTCTCGAAACGCCGAAAGCGGCCTACCGGACCAATGCATATCTGACGGAAATGAAGGTGAAGGGATCGCTTTTCAGGCCGGCTTTGCGCATGATGCAAGACTTTTCCGAAATCGATGTCTCCCGCCTCGACTGGTCAGACTCGCAGACGCCAGGTGTTCTGAAGGTGAGAGGCACCTTGGTTCTGCAGGCAAAGAGCTCGCAACCGCCATTCAATCGCACCGCCAATTTCCGGCTCACTGCCGAGTTCTGGGGCACCGCCAACGGCACCGTGCTGGCTGAATTGAATCTGAGGGAAGCCGAATGAGCAGCGGCCCAAGCACCGTGCGGCGCCTGGCTTTCATCGCCTGGCTGGGCGGGTGGCTGGTTCTGGCGGCGCTGATCTGGGCCTGGGCTTTGCCGCAACAGATTGCCCGCGGTTGCTGGATCCGTGAATGGCCGTTCGAGGATGGCTGCAGCGCCTACCCATCGCGAGATTCCGACTCCAACTCGATCCAGGTCTACCTCGATCACCTGCAACGCAACATTGGCGATGCACACACCTGGGCGCGCCTGACCAAGGTGCTTTGGCTCGCAAAGGATCCGCGGGCCGAAGCCGTGCTGCCATTCGCACGCCAGTTTGCGCCCTACAACCCGCATGTTCTCGTGGTCGAGGCCGAATCGGCATTGGGCGCCAAGGATTGGCCGCGCCTGGCCAAGGCGTTGGTCGCTCTCGTCGAACGTGGCCACGCGGTTGCGCGGCAACCGCTTGCCGCGCTGATGATTTCGCCTGAAGGACAAGAGGCGGTGCTGGCCACGCTGAATCCCGACAGCCGCTGGCTCGATGGCATGCTGGCCAGCCTCGACCCGAAGATTCCGGTAGCGCGGGTGCAGCCGTTTGTCAGCCAGGGAAGCCAGCTCGGCATCTTGAATCCGGACACAGTGCTGGCGATGGTTGAACGGATGCAGCGCGACGGCAACTGGCTGGATGCCTATACCTTGTGGGTTTCGCTGCGTGGCAAAGTTCCCGAAGGATTGTTCAATTCCGGGTTCGACCAGCGTGCAACCCAGCGGGCATTCGACTGGCAATGGCCCGCCGAAACCAGCGGAGCACGGGGTCTGCGGATCAGCCAGGTTTCGGCCGCGCCGCAGGATGGTCTGATGATGGAAGTGGAGATGACCGGCCGATCCGCGCTGCCGCAGCCGATGATGATGCAACCGATTTTGCTGTTTGCGCGTAAATACACCTTCAGCGGCCGCTACATGAGCGACCGCATGCGCACCGACGAAGGACTGGTCTGGGCCTTGCGATGCGCCGCTGGCGGCGAGCGTTTCGCTCAAACGGCTGCCATGAAAGACACAGCGCGAAAGTGGGAATCGTTCAAGATCGAAGTTCAAGTACCTGCAGAATGTGGCAATGCCGTGCGAATGCAACTCGAGACAGCCGCCCCCTGGGAAGCCAAGGCAGGCGTGGCCGGTGTGATCTATTTCGATGACTTCGTGCTGAAGCCTGTCAAGCCCGGCGGCGCCTGATGATCGATCTGCACTCGCACATCCTGCCCGGCATCGACGACGGCGCGAAAACGCTCGAGATCTCGCTTGAGATGGCGCGCATCGCGGTGGCCGACGGCACCACGGTGATGGCGTGCACGCCGCACATCTACCCTGGCATGTACATGAACGACAGCGGCGGCATTCAAGGCGAACGCGACAAGCTGCAGCAGGCGCTCGATGTCTTCAAGATTCCCCTGAAACTGGTGGTGGGGGCCGATGCGCACCTGGTACCCGAGTTGCTCGACGGCCTGAAGACCGGGCGCGTGCCGACCTTGAACGGCTCGCGCTACTTTCTGCTGGAACCGTCGCATCACGTGGCGCCGCCACATTTCGAGTCTTCGGTCTTCAACATCATGGCGGCCGGTTTTACCCCGGTGATCACGCATCCGGAACGGCTGATCTGGATCGAAAATCACTACAACACCTTCGTCGATCTGGCCAAACGCGGCGTGTGGATGCAAATCACCGCAGGCGCGCTGCTCGGCAAGTTCGGCAAGCCGGCCAGGCGCTGGAGCGAGCGTCTGCTGGACGATGGCTATGTCCACCTGATTGCCAGCGACGCGCATACGGTCAACATGCGCAACCCGAAGATGGCCGAAGCGGTGGAACGCGCAGCCAGCCGGGTCGGCAAGGAAGAAGCGCGTCGAATGGTTTACGACCGCCCCCAGGCGATCCTTGACAACGTGGAGCCGGGTCAGGTTCCTCCCCCTCCTGGACTGGCACCTGGTCGCGACGACGATGAGCAGTCGTCAACTCCCTGGTACCGCAAGCTGCTGAAAATCTGACACCCAACAAGCCACGCCTTGGATCCAGGACCTTGGCTTTTCATACCCGATACGGAAGCTTGAAGCATCGGGTGCAGCAGATGTAACATCCTGGATCACCGGCGCCCTGTCGCTCCGGAAAGCAAGGGATTCCACGATGAGCACCCCCATTGAATTCCTTGCCGGTGCTCGCCGCACGGTGCGCGTGCTGGCCCTGGTGGCCACGGTCGCTGCGCTCACAAGCTGTGGCAACGACAACGATGCGCAGGTTGGCGCTTCGTTGCGCATCCAGACAGGCTCCGCGCTGATCAACGGTGCGACCTGCGGACTGAGCGATGCCTTTGGCAAGGCGCTCGCTGCCAACGTGGTGACTTCGACCAGTGGCAGCGCCACCTTCACGGACGTCGCCAGCAGCACCGGCATGGTCCTTGTGACCTGCAACGGTGGCAGCTACACCGACCTGGCGACCGGACGCACGCTCACCCCAGCACGCCTGCGCAGCTACACAGCCGCCCCTAGCCCCAACGATCCCACATCCTCGGCCATGGTCACGCCACTGACCGAACTGGCCGTGCGTTTGCTGGGCACGCAAAGCGCGAGCGAGCAATACACGACGGTGCGCGGCCAGGTGGCGCGAGCCTTCGGCCTGGACCCGATCGACATCGGCAACGTGACCCCGACCGACCTCTCCATCAACCCGGCGATCGACGACGCCGCTTCGCGCTACGGGTTGGCTCTGGCCGCCCTTTCGCAGCTGGAAATGGCAGGCAGCGCGGGCGCAACCACCGACGCCTTGCTCACTGCCTACGCGGCCAATTTCGACAGTCAAGGCTTTCCGAAGGCCATGACTCTGCCGCTCGCCTACGGTCGAGCGCTGGAAGCCGTGCTCGCCAACCTCAGGTTCCAGCCTCGGCTGGCCGCGGCGGGCAGCACCGTGGCGCGGGACCTCTTCGACAAGGCTGTGCACGTCGAACCGCTGGCGATCATCGATTATGTGGACGCCGACAATTCGCCCACCGACAGTGGCGAGGCCCTGCACGTGATCGAGCCCGGCGCGGCTTCGACGCTTTTCATTGGCGGGCGATGGCTGAGCATCGGCCTGGATGTGCGGCTGGCCGGCGCCGAATGTCTGCTGTATGACCTGCAGACTGATGACCACGAGGAAAGCACCGGCGACCAGGAAGTGATCGCGGAGTGTCCGGCCCAGCCTGCAGGCAAGGCCATGCTGGTGGTGCGCGACGCGGGAGCAGTCGTGAACCAGACCGAGATGACGGTGCAGAGCACGGCGCCCGTCCCCGCCGCCGCAGAGCGCATGCGTGCCCTGGCGGCAGGCGACGTCGGCACCGGACCGGTCACACTGACGGGCACGGTCACCGCCATCGGACCGACCGTCGACACCACCAGTGGTGCCCACAACTATGCGACGACACGAACTTTCACGGTCAAGGGCGTGGTGGTGGAATTGCTGGATCGCGATGCCAATGGTGCGGTGCTGCGGCAAACGTCCACCGACGCCGAAGGCAAGTACAGCTTCGCCGGGATCGATGCCGGC
>JBDTMH010000315.1:0-4736 GCA_039934375.1 Burkholderiaceae bacterium
GGCATGGGCGGCGACATGGGTGGCATGGGCGGCATGGGCGGCATGGGCATGTAATGCAGACCCTGGCCTGAGGGTCGGCAAGCGGCGTCATTGCCGCTGGTCGGTCCTCATGTCCCGTCGGGTGGCATTGCGCCACCCGATACCGAACAAAACCCGCAGCGTGCGAACGCTGCGGGTTTTTTCATGGCGACATGGTTGCAACCCGACGCTTGTCGTTGCGTCAGGCGCGCATCTGCAACCCCGGGGCCAGGTCCCAACCGTCATTGGCGGCTGCGGCCAGTTCGGGACCGTCGGATTCGGTCATGAAGCCGAGCAGCCGGTTCTTGGTGGCTTGCCACGCTGCCTGCGCACCCTGGACGTGCAGCGCCAGGATCTGGTGCGGCAAGCCGCCGCCACTGGCCAGTGCAACCCAGGAACCGGGCTCGAACACGTCCTGGAATCCCAGGTTGCGGTAGTTGCGGATCAACGCGGCAGAGCGCGCACCGATGATCATCCAGCGCACCTGTGTGGCCAGGCAATACTGGTAGCTGGCCTTCATCAACAGCAGCTTGACGAGCGTACTGGCCCCCGGCACCACGGCCAGCCGTGATATCTGGGCGCGCGGCCGATCGCGCAGCCAGGGGGGCAGGCTCAGGCTGGACTCCAGCACCAAGGGGCCGAAACCACTGACCTGTATGCGTGCGGTGCCCAGACACTGCCCGCTCTCACGGTCACGGCACAACAGCACGATGGTCCCGTCCGCCTTGTCCAATACCTCGGCTTCAGCGAACCGCGGACCCTGTTCAGGATCATGGTGCCCATAGGCGATCGATCGGACCTGACAGGCATCCCGAAAGTCCTGGTCGCAGTTCGCAAATTGAACCGCAAACGCGTGCGTTGCTGTTTCCATATGATGAGTTTCCCGTAACGACGACAAGGCCATGGAGCGGTCGAAATTGTGAATCCATTTGTGCTGACATACCCACTGACATCTCAATCACTAAGCAATCGACTGAAAAGTCGACACCTGGAGGCTTAATTTCGCATGCAGTGAAACAAGCGAACGCCTCGCGTCCGGTCACGCCGCAGCCGCAGCCGATCAGATCGGTTCGGGCATCAGGTGGGGAGCGGCTTGTGCGGCTGACTGAAAATGCACGCCGCGCCAACCCCGCGCCTGCGCAGCTGTCACATTGGCAACCAGGTCGTCGACGAAAACAGTACGGGAAGGGTCCAGCGCGTAACGTGTCTCGAGCAAGGCATAGATGGCCGGGTCGGGCTTGGTCAACTGGACATCGGCAGAAAACAGACCGCCGTCGAACCAGGCCAGGAAGTCATGGCGACGCTCCAGTACACGTGCAAACGGCGCGGGCATGTTGGACAGAAAATACAGCCGGACATCGCCTACCTGTTCGCGCCGCTCGCGCAGCCGGTCCAGCAAGCCGACACTGTCTGACATCGGCGCCAGCCGCTCGCCAATACCGGCCATGAATTCCGACAGTTCCTGCAGCGGCAGCGATGTCCGATGCGCAGTGCGCGCTGCCACATGTTCCAGTGCCAGCGTACCGCGATCAAACGCCTGCCAGTCGTCATGGTGAAAGATATCCTGCGCCAATGCCTGAGCCTGCTGCGCCGTGGCAGCCCGTTGCGGAAACTGCTCGGCCAGCAACAGGTCGGGGCGCCAGCTGAACAGGACCGCGCCGAAATCGAAAACCACGTTGGTATGCATCAGTGAATTTCCCCTTAAAGCGGTGTTGCGGCGTCCACCTTGGCGAGCAGCCGGCCAATGCACTGGCCAAAACGCCAGGCTGCGCACTGCGGTATTCGCCTTGGGGCGGGCCGGCGTCTCATGCCATCTCCCGTGCGCAGCGCCGCAATACCCGCCGCAGGCGCGGCGCGAGACCGGCCGGTGAGGTCTGCACCAGCCGCACCTGCACGGCGTCGTGCCAACGCGCACAGCGCCACAGGGCGAGGCCGAGTGCCTCGACCAGCGCATCGTCGGCAACCCGACCCGGCTGCAGAAACAGTTTGCGGACTTCGAACAACGCGTCTTCACGGTGCGCCTTGGCGTCGAGCCGGCCGACCAGTTCACCGCAATGGAGCACGGGCAGTACGAAATATCCGTAAGTGCGCTTCTCGGCCGGCGTGTAACACTCGATGCGGTAATCAAACCCGAAAAAAGTCAACGCCCGTTCGCGGTCCCACACCAGGGGATCGAACGGCGACAGCACCGTGGTATGGCTCGCCACCAGGCGACCGCGCAGCGCCTTGCGCAGCTTCGGCAAGTTCTCGCAATGAACATAGCCGGGCGGCTCCCAGCCCTGGACCTGCACGCGCAACAGGCGCCCCGTGGCTACGAGCGAGTCCAGATCAGCATCGCGCAGCCGGGGTTTCATGCGGAAATAGTCGTGTATCCAGCGCGCCTGCGTCACACCGAGCGCAAGAACAGCGCGCTCGATGAACGCCGTTTGCACGGTATCCGCATCCGGCAGCGCCAGTTGCGTGACCCCGGGTTGAACCCGCTCAGCCAGGTCGTAAACCCGGTGAAACCGTTCGCGTCGCGCCACCATCAGGTCGCCACGGGCGAACAGCGCCTCGAGCCAGATCTTCTCGTCTTTCCAGCCCCACCAGCCGCCACTGCGCCCATCGGTGCGGGTGAAGTCGGCCGCACGCACCGGGCCGGTGTCGCGCACATGCGCGAGCAAGCGAACCAGACTCGCCAACTGTTGCGGGTCGGGGTTGCGACCCATGTCCAGCCCCCAATGCTTGCGGCTGTCGCCGTTGTGGCTACGGTGCAGCGCCAGTTGTGCCACCGGCGCGAAGCAGGCTTCATGGGCCCAGGTCTCGAACAGTTGGCCTTGTTCGAGTGCCTGGTCCAGCCAAAACATCGGATAGCCGCCCAGGCGGGAAAAAAGTACCAGGTAGGGACTGCGTGCGACCACATGGATGGTGTCGATCTGCAGCAGTTGCATCTGCTCGATGCAGCGGCGCAATGCCAGCGGCGTGGCCCGGCGCGCCACCGGCTGCAACAGGCCCTGGGCCGCCAGTTGCAGGTTGCGTGCTTGCGGCAGCGACAACAGCGTCGACGCGTGACCGACCGGCATTACGGCGTCATGTCGCGTGGCAAACCCAGGTCATCGGGCGTGGTGTCTGCCGCCACCGTGACGGTTTGCCTGAGGGTGCCGGGCTGTTTCATGGGAACTCCGAAGGCAGCCTGCGCATCAGGCCGAATGCTGAAAAGGATCAATGACGGATTGAATTATCAATGAAACAAAGTTACAGTATCACGATGTATTTTCGTAACTTATGAACATGTCCTTTGATCTTGTCCTGTTTGGCGGCACCGGTGATCTGGCCTGGCGCAAGTTGATGCCCGCTCTGTTCCAGGCGTTCCGCCATGGAAGTCTGCCGGAAAACGGCCGCATCATCGGCATCGGGCGCGATGACCTCAGCGACCAGCAATACCGTGCGCTGATCCAGAGCCGGTTCGAGAAGGTCGAGCTCGACAAGCGTCCGACCGACGATGAATTCGCCCGTTTTGCCGCCTTGCTGTATTTCGTGCGCATGGATCTGTCCGGACCGCAAGACTATCCCCGCCTGGTCCAGGTACTGCGCGAGCGTCAAGCCGATACGGTAGTCATGTACGTGGCCACGGCACCGGCCCTGTTCACGACGGTGTGCGAACAACTGGCTGCGGTCGGGCTCAATACACCGAACACCCGGATCGTGCTGGAGAAGCCGCTGGGCCACGACCTGGCGTCCAACCGCCGGATCAACAAGACCGTCTGCGAGATCTTCCACGAACGCCAGGTATTCCGGATCGACCACTACCTGGGCAAACCTGCGGTGCAGAACCTGTTTGCGCTGCGGTTCGGCAATGCCTTGTTCGAACCGCTGTGGCGGCGCGAACACATCGCCAACATCCAGATCACGATCGCCGAGGAACTCGGCGTCGAAAAACGCGGCGCGTTCTACGACACCACCGGCGCGTTGCGCGACATGGTGCAGAACCATGCGCTGCAATTGCTGTGCGCGATCGGTATGGAGCCGCCGATCAACTCGCACGCCGATGCGATCCGTGACGAAAAACTCAAGGTGCTGCGTTCGCTCAAACCCTGGACGGCGGCCAGCCTGGCCACCGATGCCATTCGCGGCCAGTACGGGCCAGGCAAGATGGCCGGAATCGCCGTGCCGGGTTACCGCTCCGAACTAGGCGTAGACCCGCACAGCAACACCGAGACTTTTGTCGCGCTGCGCACCGAACTCTCCAACTGGCGCTGGGCCGGCGTGCCGTTCTATATCCGTACCGGCAAGCGCCTGGGAGGGCGCGATGCGCACATCGTCGTCAACTTCCGTCCCACCCCGCATGCGATCTTCGACTCGCACATCGGCATGGCCAACCGCCTGGTGATCAACCTGCAGCCGCGCGACGGACTGGAACTGCACCTGTTGGCCCAAGGACGCGACAATCGCGGCAAGGCCCAGATGCTGGCGCCGGTGCAGCTGGACCTGGACTTCGACACCCGCTTCGGCGCCCAAAGGGTCGGCGCCTACGAACGCCTGCTGCTGGACGTGATCGACGGCCGGCTCAACCTGTTCGTGCGCAGTGACGAGCAGGAAGAAGCCTGGCGCTGGGTCGAACCCATCATGGATGCCTGGAACTCCGACAGCCATGGCCCGCGCATCTACGCCAGCGGCACCTGGGGCCCCAGCGCCTCCAGCGCCATGATCGCCCGCGACGGGTTTTGCTGGAGCGAGGA
>JBDTMH010000316.1:0-4724 GCA_039934375.1 Burkholderiaceae bacterium
CCGGACATCCGTGTCAATCCGGCATTCGTTCGGGCAAACGAGGTAAAAAGACTGGTGGGAAGCAAGGCCGCACTGGAAGCCGCCATCGGGCCGGTCGCGGTGCGACCACTGCGAGAGACACTGGAATGGATGCTGCGTGGCAACGACAACCCTGCATGAGAGCGGCTTGATGAAAAACGACGCGAAAATCTACGTGGCCGGCCATCGCGGACTGGTCGGTTCGGCCATCGTCCGAAACCTGGTTGCCGCCGGTTTCGACAACCTGCTGCTGCGCACCCACAGCGAACTCGATTTGATGGACGAGTCAGCCACCCAGGCCTTCTTTCAGGCCGAGCGACCGACCCATGTGTTCCTGGCCGCAGCCAAGGTCGGCGGAATCGTCGCCAACAACACCTATCCGGCAGACTTCATTCGCGACAACCTGGCCGTCCAGACCAACGTGATCCACAGCGCCTATCTGTCCGGCGTCTCCCGCCTGCTGTTCCTCGGCTCCAGCTGCATCTACCCGAAACTCGCCCCGCAGCCGTTGCGCGAAGACAGCCTGCTGACCGGTCCGCTCGAACCGACGAACCGGCCTTACGCACTGGCCAAGATCGCCGGCATCGAGATGTGCTGGAGTTACAACCGTCAGTACGGCACGCGTTACCTGGCGGCGATGCCGACCAATCTGTACGGTCCGGGCGACAACTACCACGCCCAGAACAGCCACGTGATCCCGGCACTGCTGCGCAAGTTTCACGAGGCCAAGCAGGCGGGTCAGGACAAGGTCATCGTGTGGGGCACGGGCAAACCGCTGCGCGAGTTCATGTTCAGCGACGACATGGCCGCCGCGTGCGTCCATCTGATGAACCTGCCCGACAACCGATACGACAAGCTGCTCGGCAGCGACGAGTCGGTTAGCGGACGCTTCGAGCCGCCGCTCGTGAATGTCGGGGTCGGCGAAGACCTGACGATCGCCGATCTCGCCGCACTGGTCGGCCGGACCGTGGGTTTCCAGGGCCGGATCGAATTCGACACCAGCAAGCCCGACGGCACGCCGCGCAAGCTGATGGACGTCAGCTTGCTGCACAGCACCGGCTTCAGGGCACAGACTGCGCTTTCCGAAGGCCTCAGCGTGGCCTATCGCGACTTTGTCGCATCGCTGGGCTGAGTAGCGGAAATCGGCAAGGGATCGCGCCTCTCAAGAAACTCATCTTAAGTGATTGATCTGTAAAGAGTTTTTCAGGCTGGTTGCTCAATCGGGATCATTTTCATGCCCAATTTTGCGGCCCGCTGTGTAAGCGCGCGCAGCACCCGCTCGCGGTAGCGCTCCTCATAGTAGGCCTGTCCCTGGTCGGTATATTCCTCGCCCTTTGTGAGCAGTGTGTAGATCAGCCGGGCCAGCTTGTGGGCGGCGGCGGTGATGGCTTTGGGTTTGTCCATGCGCGAACACATGCGGCGGTAGTACGCGCCCAGTGCGGACTGGCTGGTGCGCAAGGCCGCTGCAGCCAATCGCAGCGACTGGGCGGCGCGGTTGGCCACCCGCTTGGTCTTGCCGCTCATGACCTTGCCGCCGGTGATCCGGGTGCCAGGGCACAGACCCAGCCAGGAGGTGAAGTGCTTGACGCTCGGGAAGCGCGACATGTCCGTGCCGATCTCCGAGACCACCGCCAGCGCGGTCGTCACTTCGATGCCATCGATGCGCGTGAGATCAACGCCGCACATCTGGAACAGCCGGGTGCGCAGATCGAACTTCGGTGCGTTGCTGGCCCGTCCACGCTTCTTCGGCTTTGGCGGATCGCCCTCGTGAACCTGCAGGGTTTGCAGTTGCGCCTCGATCTCGCGGTCGCACTCGGCCAGTTGCGTGCCCACGAAGTCGAACGCGGCAAGCGACTGCTGGAGAATAAACAGGTGCTCGGCGCGCCAGCTGCCCTGCAGGCTCTTGGCGATCTCCTCGACGCTGGCGCGCACGCGAACGTTCTTCATCGCACCCAGCACCTGACCATCACGCTCACCGGCGACGATGGCGCGCAGGATCTTCTGGCCGGTCTCGCCCACCACGTCGGCGATGACGTTAGCCAGCTGGATGTTCATCTGCACCAGCGCCTTTTGCATGTGTTGCACATCCCGGCTCTGATCGCGAAGCAGCATGGCGCGTTGGCGGCACAGCGCGCGCAGCATGCAAACCTGCTCTGGCGGGCGGAAGGCTCCGCTGAGCAGGCCATAGGTCATCAGCTGTTGAATCCACTGACAGTCGAGCACATCGGACTTGCGCCCGGACACGTTCTTCACATGGCGTGCATTGACCAAGAAGACGGTGAAGCCGCGCGACTCCAGCAGCTCGAACAAGGGGATCCAATACACACCGGTGGACTCCATTGCGACGGTATCGACCTTGCACGCCTCGAGCCAGTCGGCGATGGCGTTGAGGTCGACCGTGAAGCTGGGAAACTCGCGCACCGGCTCGTCGTCGCGATCGGGCGGTACGCACACAAAGTGCGCCGCACTGCCGATATCGACGCCGGCGGCGTTCGGATGCGTGATGGTCAGCGCCGCACGGGACTTCCCCGGTTTGAGGCTGAGGTGACGATTGCGTTGGGCCATGACTTGCTCCATCATTCGTTGTGGAATGTGGTGCCACATCGGGTACGTCGTCTTGCTCACTCTCTCAAACGGGATATCGATCCGGCGGCGCGAACCGCCGGCTCGATTCACCAATGTCAATGACGCAACCCAGGACCACGCTGAAGGTCGGGCAAAGCGCACCAATGCTGCGTCGGTCTTCCGTGGCACCGCATTCCACCTTGCCACAACGCGCCGCCGCCCGCACGGCGCCAGTTTCTTCGGCACAAATTGCGGCCCGGGCCGATTAATGCGCTGAAGGCGCTCCCACAAAACAGGAGCGGTGCATTCAGATGGAATCGCCTGAAGGCGCCGATTCGTCAGCTCCATGCTCCCTGCAGCTTGGCGATGACGATGCGGTAGCGCGGCTTTGCGCTGAATGGTGTTGACGAATGACGCCGGGCATCGACAATGTAGTGCTGAACACTACATTCATGGATTGAAATGAAAACGATATCGGCTGGCGATGCCAACCGCCACTTTTCCAATCTGCTGCGTGATGTTGCGAATGGAAAGGTTATTACTGTCCTGTCTCGCGGCAAGCCTGTTGCGACTATTTCCCCCGCCCGTGGTGCAGACGGTCAGCGCCAAGCCGCCAGGCTTTGCCTGCTTGAGCGCCTGCGTCAGCACAGGGCCTCCGGCGTGAGGAACTGGACGCGCGATGAGTTGTATGAGAGTTGACAACAGATGAGGGTTGCGCTCGACACCAATATCCTGGCCTATGCAGAAGGTCTGGGTGACGAAGTGCGCTGTGGCATGGCATTGCGTCTCATCGAGCAGTTGCCCGAACACTCAGTCATGTTGCCTGCACAAACTCTGGGCGAACTGACTCAGGTGCTCACCGGCAAAGCCAAACGCACACCCGCAGTAGCACGAGAAGCGGTGCTTGGTTGGGCTGACAGCTTTGAAGTCGCCGATTCAACCTGGCCGGCCTTTCAGGCAGCCCTGGATCTGACGGTTGATCATCAGTTGCCGATGTGGGATGCCCTGATTTTGGCGGTTGCCGCAGAGAATCACTGTCGGCTGCTGTTAAGTGAAGATTTTCAGAATGGTTTTACCTGGCGCGGCGTGACAGTTGTCGATCCGTTTGCGCCCCAACGTTCCCCGTTGCTCATCGGTTTGTTGGGTTGATTGGAGCTGCATCGGTGCGCTCGTCGACACCAACGGCTGGGTTGACTGCCTCGCTGCGGCGGCATTCAAGCTCTATCGGCGCCGGGGTGGCAAGCGGCTGCTGCCGCTGCCTGACTTTTTCATTGGCGCCCATGCCGCGGTTGCGGGAAGCGGCGCAAAATCAGAGCAGTTCAAAATTTCCCGGAGCACTGTGATGCCCGTGTCTGAAAATGAAGCGCCATCAGCATCGGCGACCGACTTGCTGGCCCCCTTGCGCGGAGTGCTTTCGCAATTTCCCTACATAAGCTTGGCAGTGCTGTTTGGGTCGGTGGCGAGTGGCCGGGCAAGGGCTGACAGCGACGTCGATCTGGCTGTGAGCGCCTCGCGCCCACTGACTGCCGCTGAGATGCTGCAGATCACGCAGGCGCTGGCGGAAACAACCGGTCGGCCCGTGGATTTGATCGACTTGTCCAACGTGTCAGCGCCCCTGCTGGGGCAAATCCTGCGACATGGCAAGCGGGTGCAAGGCAGCGTGGCCGAGTTTGGGCAACTGATCAACCGACACTTGATCGAACAGGCCGATTTCATGCCGCTGCTCAATCGTGTGCTGGGACAGAGGCGGATGGCATGGATAGGCAAGTAGTCGATCAGAAGCTCGAATCGCTCAGGCGCTGCCTTAGCCGCATCCAGAAAAAGTGTCCGGAGCAGGCGCAGGCGTTGCTGACCGACCAGGATCTGCAAGACATCCTCACGCTGAATTTGAGCCGCGCGGTTCAGCTGACGGTGGATATGGGCGCGCACATCATCGCCCAACTGGACGTGCCAGCCCCTGGCACGATGGGGCAGACATTCGATTTGCTCGCCGACGAGGGCGTACTGGACCGTGCTTTGGCCCTACAACTCAAAAGGGCTGTTGGGTTTCGCAACATTGCCGTCCACAACTACGACGCGATCAACTGGTTCATCGAGTCCCGCTCGGTCGATCGGGATACGTCGTACTCTTCGAGATCGAG
>JBDTMH010000317.1:0-4718 GCA_039934375.1 Burkholderiaceae bacterium
AGCAGCGCGTGGCGCTGGCGCGCGCCTTCGTGGTGCAGCCGGCCGTGCTGCTGGCGGACGAGCCGACCGGCAGCTTGGACTTTGCCACTGGCGAGACCATCATGGAGTTGATGTTCGCGCTGAACGCGGAGTTGGGCACGACGCTGGTGCTGGTAACCCATGACCGCGCGATTGCCGAGCGCTGCACGCGTCGCATCACGATCGAGGCCGGGCGTATCGCCGATTCGGTCGGCTGAGGCGCCGGTCGTTCGCCACGGCAGCAGATAATCGCCGCATGGCAAGTTCACAGTTTCTTTTCGGATTCCACGCGGTCGGCGTGCGCATGCGCACCGCGCCAGGCTCGGTGATCGAAGTGCATTTCGACGCCAGCCGGCGCGACGCCCGCGTGCGGCAATTCCTCGAGCGTGCGCGCGATGCCGGCGTGCGGCTGATCGAGTCCGACGGCCTGCAACTTGCGCGCATGTGCGGCAACCACGCGCATCAAGGGGTGGTGGCGCGTGTCGCGCAGTTGCCCAAGACGCATTCGCTGGACCAACTGCTGGAAGACCTGGAAGCCGCACAAGAGGCATTGCCGCCAGCCCAGCGCACGCCGCCCTTGCTGCTGGTGCTCGATGGCGTGACCGATCCGCACAACCTCGGGGCCTGCCTGCGGGTCGCAGACGGTGCAGGTGCGCATGCGGTCATCGCCCCCAAGGACCATGCGGCGGGCATCAATGCCACAGTCGCCAAGGTGGCCAGCGGTGCAGCCGAGACGGTTCCGTATTTCATGGTCACCAATCTGGCGCGCACGCTGGCCGAGCTCAAGGAGCGGGCCATCCATGTCGTGGGCACCAGCGACACCGCAGAGAAGACCCTTTATCAGAGCGACCTGTGCCGGCCGCTGGCGCTGGTGCTGGGCGCTGAGGGCGCGGGCATGCGCCAGCTGACGATGAAGAACTGCGATGAGCTGGTGCAGATTCCGATGCGCGGGGCGGTCGAGAGTCTGAACGTATCGGTGGCCAGCGGCATCTGTCTGTATGAAGCGGTGCGCCAGCGCAGCGCGGCCTCCAGCGCCCGCTGATGCCCTGGCCTGCCAGCGCGACGCAACACACCCGGCGCAGGCAAACGCGGGCTCAGAGCCAGCCGAATGCGCCCAGCAGGGCGCCGGCGCCGAGCAACCACAACAGGTGGACGCGCGTGCGCCAGACGATCAGCATGCACACCAGCGTCAGCAGCCAGGATACCCAGGCCCTGGGGCGTCCATAGAGTCCCGACGACAGCAGCCAGGCAGTGGCCAGCAGCAAGGCCACCACAATCGGTGCCATGGCCAGCTTGAACGACCGCACCGAGCGCCGGCTCCGGTTGCGGTGGGCCCAGCGGCTGGCCGCATAGGTGAGCGTCGCGCTCGGCAACAGCACGCCGGTCATGGCCAGCAGCGTGCCCAGCAACGCGGCGCCGTAGCCACCGGTGTTCAGCCCCACGTTCCAGCCCAGCAGCGCGATGAACAAAACGTTCGGACCCGGTGCGGCTTGAGCCAGCGCGATGCTGGAGGCGAACTGCGGATCGCCGAGCCATTGCCGCTCGTCGACCAGGTAGCGGTGCATGTCGGGCGCCAGCGCAATCGCACCGCCCACTGCCAGCAATGACAGGGACAGGAAGTGGCCGAACAGCGCCATCCAGTCGGACGCGGTCATGACCAGGTTCACGTGCGTCCCAAGCGATACCAGGCCCAGGCGCAGGCGGGCAGGCCCAGACCCAACAGCACGATGACCAGCGGTACCCGCAACAGCGCAATCGCGACAAAACTTGCAACGCCCAGCAGCAGGCAACCCCATTGGCCTATGGCGTTGTGACGCAGCGCCGGCAGCAGCTTCAGGCCAGTTGCGGCAATCAGGCCTGTGGCGACCGCGGCGAGGCCGCGCAAGGCGCCGCGTGCCGCCGGTTCGTCGGCGATGCCGGCAAAGACCACGGCCAACAACAATACGATCAATGCTGGAAACGTCAGAATGCCGGCGAGCGCGACCAGCGCGCCACGCAAGCCGAAATGCCGTCCGCCAATCATCAGTGACAGGTTCACGACATTGGGTCCGGGCAAGATCTGCGCGACCGCCCAGTCGTCGATGAACTCTTCAGTCGTGAGCCAGCGTTTCTTCTCGACCAGTTCGCGCTGTACCACAGCCAGCACGCCACCAAAACCTTGCAGTGCGAGCCAGCTCAACGACCAGAACAGATCGGAAAGCGATTGTGGCCGCGCTGCAGCGACTTCGCCATGCACGGCGGGTGGAGGGGACATGAAGTTGTCAGGAGGCCGGTGATGGTTCGGCTTGCGTCGGCTCGACTGCCCTGTGGCTGGAATTGGTGTCGAGTTCATCTGTGACCAGCGGACTGGCCAGCTTGGCGACAAAGGCATCGACATCTTCCAACCATTGGCGCAGCAGTGCCGGATAGCCCTCATCGAGGGCTTCACGCCAGCGTCGGCGTGCTTCGCGACCCAGCGTGCGCAATTGCCAGCTGGCCTCGCGCGTCAGCAGGGTCAGCTCGGTACGCACCGCTTCGTCCTTGGCGCTCTCGCCCAACTGCGCCAGCTGGTCAGGCACCGCGCCGACGCCTGCCAGTGAGCGTCGCAGCTTGGCGGCGTGGCCGGCCACCGTGGCCAGCGCCTCGCGCCGGTTCGCGTTCATCGACGGATCCTTGTCCAGCGCCAACGGCATGCGCGCCAGCAGCGCGTCGATCTCGCCGAGCAACTGCACCGGGTCGTCCAGCAGTTCGATCGCGGCGCTGAGCACGTCGAGCTGGGGTTGCACCAGCGTCAGGACCTGCATCGACATTGTCGGGTCGTAGCGGTGTGTGTTCATGCGCAGCAGCACCGAAAGTTGCATCTCGGGTGCATTGCGCGTGGGAGCAAACATCGCCGCCACCACCTGCGCCAGCGAAACCAGGCGGCCCAGCGGGCTGATGGCATCACCGACGAGATTGCGCGGATAACCCGAGCCATCGAGATACTCCTGGTGCTCAGACACGGCACGCGTCACTTCGCGCGAGTACTGATGATGGCGCTCCAACAGCGTGGTCGACACCAGCGGGTGCGAATACATCTGACGCCGCTGCTCGCGGTTGAGCCGGCTCGATCCCTGCTGCAGAATTGGGTCGACGTGCAGCATGCCGATGTCGTGAAACAGGCCGGCCGCTGCCGCCATGCCCAGGTCGAAGCGCGACATCAGCGTCGCCTGCGACTTGGCCAGCCAGATCGCAACCAGCGCCGTGCGTACCAGGTTCAGGTAGATTTCCGGCCGCACATCACGCGCGACGGTGAGCTGAAACGCCATGGCCTCGGGCAAGGGCACAGTCTCCATGACATTGAGGATCAGCTTGCGGGTCGCCGAATCCGAAGCCAGGCGTCCGAAGAACGGCACGTCGTCCATGATGGCCAGAGCCGACTGCTTCAAGGTTTCACCATTGACGGCGTCGGCGCTGATGACCGAATCTTCCAGCGGCATCGACAACTTGTGCTGCATCAGGCGCTGGTACAAGCCCTTGTTGATCGCGACACCCTTGTCAACGACTTTGATGCCCTGTATGTTGAAGATTGCCGTGGCCGCCACGACGTCCCTTTGCTCGCCCAATTGCGTGACGGCCTTGGTGAAGTGGCTGCTTTCTTCTTGTATTTCGGTCATATCGGATCTGGTGGCCTGTTGAATTGAGCGCCCCCAGCCCTGGCTTCGCCAGGCCCGCCCCGGGGGGTGCGCGGAAACTTGGGAGCGGCCCGGCGTTTCCTCGTGAGAGCATAGCGCATGGCTGGCGCTGGCAGTTGCCGGGTGCTTGGTCATCTATCATGCAAGGCCATGAACCAACTCTCCAACCCGACGGCTGCGTCAGCTGCCGGACCACCGGTGCGTGACAGTCGGGCCTTGCGTGTAGCGCTGGGTCAGTTCGCAACCGGTGTCACCGTCATCACCACGCGCGCGCCCGACGGGAGCTTCATCGGACTGACGGCCAACTCGTTCGGGGCCTTGTCACTCGATCCGCCGCTGATCAGTTGGGCACTGCGGTTGTCGTCTTCCAGCCTTCCGGTGTTCCGTCAGAGCGCCCATTTCGTCGTCAACGTGCTGACCGAGTCGCAAGTCGAGGTCTCGCGGTTGTTTGCGTCCGCCGCCCCCGACAAGTTCGGTCAGGTCGCCCATGCGGAGAACCAGCACGGCATGCCGTACCTGCACGGCGCTGCCGCCTGGTTCGAATGCCGGCGGATGTCGCATCAGGACGCCGGCGACCACTGCCTGTTCATCGCCGAGGTCGAGCGTTACAGCCATGCAGAGACCGCACCGCTGTTGTTTCACTCCGGTGGCTATTTCACCCTGGGTTCCCGTTTGTAGGGGCGTGCGCGCATGTTGCAGCAACGGATCGAAGCCAGATGGATCGACGCCTTCGTGCGGGTGTATCGCCTGTGCGGCGTGCAAGTCGGCGAAAGCGCCGCCATTTTGTCGGAGACCCAGTCTCGCGCGGTCAATGTACAACTGGCCGAACTGGCGCTGGCGCAACTCGGTGCGCGGGCATTTCATGTCGTCGTTCCGACGCCGGCGCTGACCGCGCCGGTACCGGTGCGCTCCACCGGTGCCTCGGATGCGATCGGCGGCCTGGCGCCTGTCGTGCAGGCTCTGGCCACCAGTACCGACCGCACGGTCGAAGGCTTGCTGCACGCGCCGGAGCTGCCTGGCATCCTGGCCAGTGGCGCGCATGTCGCG
>JBDTMH010000318.1:0-4687 GCA_039934375.1 Burkholderiaceae bacterium
GTGATCCGCGTCTACAACCGCTACGGCCGGCGCGACAACAGCTGGAAGGCGCGCATCAAGATCCTGGTGAAGGCCGAAGGCCAGCGTTACATCGACCAGGTCGAGGCTGAATACACGCAGATCGTCGAGCAGGATGGCGCACCGCACACCATCACCCAGGAGGAATTCGACCGGGTGGCTGCCGCCTTCGTGGCGCCGACCATCGAACCCAATCAAAGCGATGCCGAGACACGCACCGCGAATGTGCTGCGTTTCGCCTCGGACGAGCCGGAATTCGCCCGCTGGTTGCACCAGAACGTGCGGCCACACCAGAACCCCGACCTGCGCGCAGTGAACCTGTCGTTCAAACGCCTGGGTTTCGCGCCTGGCGATGCAACCGCAGTGCAGATGGAACAGGCAGCCGACCTGGCCGACCGTTTCTCGGCCGGCGAAGTGCGCGTGACGCATGAGCAGAATCTGCTGCTGCCCTGGGTGCGTTTCGAGCAACTGCCTGCGTTGTGGCAAGCCGCTCGCGCCGCCGGACTGGCCAAGGCCAATATTGGCCTGCTGACCGACATGATTGCCTGCCCCGGCGGCGATTTCTGCTCGCTGGCCAATGCGCGTTCACTGCCGATCGCCGAAGCCGTGACCGAGCGTTACCAGGACCTGGACGAACTGCACGACATCGGCGAGATCGACCTGCACATCAGCGGTTGCATCAACTCGTGCGGTCACCACCACAGCGGCCATATCGGAATTCTGGGCGTCGACAAGGATGGCAAGGAGTGGTATCAGGTCACGCTCGGCGGCGCCGACGGCTCCAACCTCTCGGGCCCCGCGATTCCTGGCAAGGTGGTCGGCCCGTCGTTCTCGGCGATGGAGGTGCCCGATGTGATCGAGGCGCTGATTGGCGCCTATCGCCAACAGCGCCAGCTGGTGGACAGCGACAGCGGCACACGCCACGAGACCTTCATCGCGACGCTGCGCCGGGTCGGCATCGACCCGTTCAAGGCGGCTGCGAACTCCGCGCGCCACAGCCAGAAACAAACCGCCTGATCCCAGGATCCCGCGAACGCCAGAAGGATTCACCATGCGACTGCTGACACCCCAAGCCCACACCGACGACACCGCCACCGGCGCCGTGCTGCAACTGCCCAACGACGCCGAGCTGCAAGATCTGGCACTTGACGGCGTCACCCGCATCGAGCTGGAATTTCCCAAATTCAGCGACGGCCGCGCCTTCAGCCAGGCAGTGACGCTGCGCCGGCGGCTGAAATTCACAGGCGACATTCGCGCCACCGGCGACGTGCTGGTGGACCAGCTGGTGCAGATGCAACGCAGCGGCTTCGACAGCGCGGCGTTGCGCGCCGACCAGGACCTGAGCGTGGCCGAGCGCCAGCTCACGCGTTTCGCGGCGTTCTATCAGGGCGACGAACGCGAGTCCGCGCCCCACTTTCGGCGGGCTGCCTGATGTCGGCGATCGAACAACACGCACGGGCCAGCAAGGACTTTGAGACCAAGCTGGCGGCCACCCGCTCGGCATTGCAACAGCTGGTGAAGGACCACCCTCGCACGCCTGGAGCGGCGACTGCGCCCGTGGTCCAGGCCTCGAGCCTGGGCGCCGAGGACGTGGTCGTCAGCCATCTGCTCAACAGCCTGGAACTGGACGTCGGCATCTTCGTGTTGCAGACCGGCATGTTGCACGCCCAGACGCTGGCGTTGCTGGACCAGTTGACGGCAACTTCGCGAGCGCCGGTCACGGTCTACGAGCCGCGCTCCGAAGCCGTGGTGCAATTCACCGCACGCGAAGGCAAGGACGCGATGTACAAAAGCATCGCGCTGCGCAAGGCCTGCTGCGATATCCGCAAGATGGAGCCGCTGGCCCGCGCGCTCGAAGGCAAGTCGGCCTGGATCACGGGTCTGCGCCGCGAACAGTCCGGCGCCCGTGCCGAAGTGCCGCTGCGGGATCTGTCGGACCCGATCCGCGTCAAGCTCAACCCGCTGGTCGACTGGACCTGGGGCGACGTGTGGCACTACATCCAATTGCACGCGCTCGCCTACAACCCGCTGCATGACCAGTTCTACCCCAGCATAGGCTGTGTGCCGTGTACGCGTGCCATCAGCCTGGGCGAGGACTTCCGCGCCGGACGCTGGTGGTGGGAATTTGACGCCGCCAAGGAGTGTGGCCTGCACGTGACCCCGACCGAACAACCCGAAGGAATCAGCGCATGAACGCACGTACCGAGCCGGCATTGCTGGCCCAACTGAGCAACCAGCACCTGGACGCCCTGGAGGAGGAAACCATCTTCATCCTGCGCGAGGTCGCCGCCGCTTTCGAGCGCCCGGCCCTGCTGTTTTCCGGCGGCAAGGATTCGCTGGTGCTGCTCAAGTGCGCGGAAAAGGCCTTTGGCATGGGACGTATTCCGTATCCGCTGCTGATGATCGACACCGGCCACAATTTTTCGGAGGTGACCGATTTCCGCGACCAGCGGGCCGCCGAGCTGGATGCGAAGCTGATCGTGCGCTGCGTCGAGGATTCGATG
Source organism: Burkholderiaceae bacterium (assembly GCA_039934375.1). Lineage (GTDB taxonomy): Bacteria > Pseudomonadota > Gammaproteobacteria > Burkholderiales > Burkholderiaceae_C > CAISIP01. The sequence continues at coordinate 2,523 of JBDTMH010000318.1, forward strand.
GCACGCGGTACCGTGCGTCTGGTGCACCCGGGCGAGTCGCGCAATGTGCACCAGTCGGTGACGCTGCTTGAAGCGATCGAGGAATTCCGCTTCGATGCGCTGATCGGTGGCGCGCGGCGCGACGAGGAGAAGGCCCGCGCCAAGGAGCGCATCTTCTCGCACCGCGACAGCTTCGGCCAATGGCAACCCAAGGACCAGCGGCCCGAACTGTGGACGCTGTTCAATACCCGGCTCAAGTCTGGCGAACACTTCCGCGTATTCCCGATCTCGAACTGGACCGAACTCGACGTGTGGCAATACATCGAGCGCGAACACGTGGCGCTGCCGCCGTTGTACTACAGCCACCCGCGCCAGGTGGTCGAGCGCAAGGGCCTGCTGGTTCCGGTAACACCACTGACGCCGCTGCGCGATGGCGAGACGGCCGAATTGCGCGATGTGCGTTTCCGTACCGTGGGCGACATCACCTGCACCTGCCCGGTGGCCAGCCTGGCAACCAGCGCTGCCGAGGTGGTGATCGAGACCCTGGCCGCTGACGTCAGCGAACGCGGCGCCACCCGCATGGACGATCGCACCTCGGATTCTTCGATGGAAAACCGCAAGAAAGAAGGGTACTTCTGATGGACCTGCTGATGGAACTTCTCGACGCGCCGGTGCAAGACCCGGCGCCCACGATCCCGGCCGCTGAATCGACACAGCCGGTCGCACCACCGAACGACGACGCCACCAACCCGGCGCTGCGCTTCATCACCTGCGGATCGGTGGACGACGGCAAGAGCACGCTGATCGGCCGCCTGCTGCTGGACAGCCGCAGCGTGCTGCAGGACCAGCTGGCCAACGTGTCGCGCAGCGGCGCGGTGGACCTGGCCCAGTTCACCGACGGCCTTTCGGCCGAACGTGAGCAAGGCATCACGATCGATGTGGCGTACCGCTATTTCTCCACCGCCCGGCGCAAGTTCATCATCGGCGACGCGCCGGGTCATGAGCAATACACCCGCAACATGGTCACTGCCGCCAGCAGTGCCGATGCTGCCGTGGTGCTGGTCGATGCGACCAAGTTGCGCTGGAACGGCGACATCCTGGCCGACGCCAGCCACACGCTGCTGCCGCAGACCCGCCGTCACAGCTTGCTGGTGAGGCTGTTGCGTGTGCCTTCCGTGGTGTTTGCGATCAACAAGCTGGACGCGGTGCCAGACGCGCCACGAGCCTATGTGAATATCCAGCGCGCGCTGCTGGATTTTGCGCACAGCGCCGGTATCACCGTCTCGGCCATCGTGCCGGTGTCGGCATTGAACGGCAACAACGTCGTCGACGCCGATCCGGGCTGGGCCGGCTACCACGGCCCCAGCCTGCTGCAGATCCTGGAAGCGCTTCCGTCCATGCCGGCCGAAACCGACACCCCGCTGGCGTTCCCGGTGCAGTGGGTCGAAAAATTCGCGTCCTCGGCCGACACCGAAATGGGGCGGCGCGTGTTCTGGGGCCGAGTGGCCACCGGCAGCGTTGCGCCGGGCCAACAAATCTCGGTAATGCCGGGTGGCCAGATCGCCACGGTGGTGCAGGTGCTCGACCACGCGCGCCGGCCAGGCACCGTGGACGCTGGCCGCAGCGCCGGCATCGTGCTAGACCGTGAGGTCGACGTGTCTCGTGGCGACTGGCTGCTGGCCCACGGCGGCGACAAGCCGCTGTTTCAGGCCACGCAGAATCTCAAGGCCACCATTGCCTGGCTGGACGAGGAACCGCTGGTCGAGGGGCGCACCTACTGGGCGGTGCATGGCCATCGCTGGGTCAAGGCACGCGTTGCGCGTATCGCCCACCGGCTGGACGTGCACACGCTGGCGCGCGACGAGGCCAGCAGCCTCGAAGCCAATGCCATAGGCGAAGTGGAGCTGGCTTTGCAGGCGCCGATTGCGCAGATGCCCTACCACCAGTCACGCGCGCTGGGCGCTCTGGTGCTGGTCGACACCACGTCCCACAAGACTGCCGGCGCCGCCCTGCTGCATTGACTTTTGGTAAACAACCTCAGGACGGGCAAGGCCTCATACGCCACCCGGTCCATGAAAGCCCATAAAATCAAGGGCTTCCCCCTGTTTGACCACTCCGATTCGAAACATGACCCATACCGTCACCGAAGCCTGCATCAAGTGCAAATACACCGATTGCGTCGACGT
>JBDTMH010000319.1:0-4683 GCA_039934375.1 Burkholderiaceae bacterium
GGCGTGATCAGGCCGATCATCATGTTCACCGCCAGCACGACGCCCAGGTGCACCAGGTCGATGCCCAACAGCTTGGCGGTGGGAATCAGGATCGGGATCACCACCAGCAGCATGATGGACGTATCCAGGAAACAACCCAGCACCAGAAACAACAGATTGACCAGCAACAGGAATCCGATTGAACTCAGATGCAGGCTGGTGAGCCAATTGGCCACCAGTTCTGGCACATGCTCGGCCGTGAAGCAGTAGTTGATGACGAACGCCGACGCGATGATCAGGGTCACCGCGGCGCTGGTCTTGGCTGACTCCACCAGGATTTCATAGAGCCGGCGCCAGCTCAGTGCGCGGTAGACGATGGAAGAGAGAAACAAGGCGTACAGCGCGGCAACCGCGGCGGCCTCGGTCGGGGTGAAGACGCCGGAATAGATGCCGCCAAGCAGCACGACCGGCAGTGTCAGCGGCAGAAAGCCCCGCGCCAGGACGCGCGGATAGGCCGACCACGGAAGCGCCTGCCCGCGTGGGAGATTGCGCTTGCGTGCCACCAGATGCACCGCCACCATCAAGGCAACAGCCATCAGCAAACCGGGAATTACACCCCCGATAAACAAGGCACCAACCGACGCGCCCGATACCAGGGCGTAGAGGATGAGCGGAATGGAAGGCGGAATGATCGGGCCGATGGTCGAGGATGCCGCGGTCAGCGCACCCGCAAATTCAGCGCTGTAGCCGTTCTTCACCATCATGCGGATGCTCACGATTCCGGGTCCTGCCGCGTCGGCAATGGCACTGCCGCTCATGCCCGAAAAGATCACGCTGACGATGATGTTGACGTGCGCCAGCCCGCCACGCAGGCGCCCGACGATCGCCAGTGCAAAATCGAACAGCCTTTCGCTCACGGTACCGGAGTTCATGACCGATGCCGCAAAGATGAACAAGGGCACCGCCAGCAGCACGTAGCTGTTGTACAAGCCGTTCAACACCTGGTCCGCGACCAGACCGAGGTCCTGTCGTTTCAGCAACAGGTAGGCGACGCCGCTGATCATCATGCCAAAGCCGATCGGCAGACGCAGGATCAGCGTCAGCACCAGCATGAACAGCAGCAGATTGAGGGCGGGTGTCATGTCGAAGGCGCCTAGATGTGTTGACGCCAGTTGCCACCGAGCAAGCGGCAGAACTTGACGAAATACCCCACGCCGATCACGGCGACGAACAGGATAAAGGGCGCGAATACGTAAGAGAACGGAATGTCCAGCACCGGCGTCTTCTCACGGCCCATGAACTTGACGTAGTCAAACGCCTGCGGCAGCATGACCAGCATCAAGCCGGCCACCAACGCCGCTCCCAGCAGTCCGAAGATGCGGCGTCCGCCGGGGGGCAGCGCCTCGTAGACCAGGTCGAGCATGACGTGGTCCTTCTCCTTGAGCAGCAAGGCCGCGCCCCAGAACACCATCAGGATGTAGAGCACCACGATCAGCTCATCCGACCAGGCCAGCGGATTGTTGAACACAAAGCGCATGACCACCTGGACGATGAAGGTCGCGAACAGCAGTGCGAAGACGGCCGCGGCTACCCCCTCGGCCAGGTGCCGCAAGCGTTTCAGCACCGGTGGCCCCATTTACTTGACGGCATTGATGCGATCGACCAGACCTTTGGGCCACAGCTTGGCGTAATCGGAGTTCTGGTAGGCGGCTTGCACATGTTTGCGGAATGCATCAACGTCCGGGGTGGTGATGGTGAGGCCCTCCTTTTTGAAGAAATCGACCAGTTGCGATTCTTCCTTGATGCGGTTCTCGTTGTTGTAAACGACGGCAGCCTGCGCAGCCGCTTGCACGTTCTTCTTCTGCGCAGCATTCATGGCGTTCCAGCTCTTGTTCGACAACGCGATGAAGATGCCATCGGTCAGGTGGTTGGTCATCACGACCTGCTTGGTCACCTCGTAGAACTTGGCCGCGCGCACCGTTGGCAGCGGATTGTCCTGGCCATCGATGACGCCGGTCTTGAGACCCAGATAGACCTCGCCAAACGCCATCGGGGTGGGTGTGGCGCCCAAGGCTTCACCCAGGAACAACCACTCCTTGGAAGCCGGCATGCGCAGCTTGACACCCTTGAGGTCCGCGGGAACCTTGACGCTGCGCACGTCGCGCAGGTTCACCTCGCGGCTTCCCAGGTAGCCGACGGCCAGGATCTGGATGTCCATCTTGTCGGCCACGGCCTTGTACATCTCGGCGCCGATCGGGCCGTTGAAGACCTTCTGCTGATGTTCCGGGTCGCGAATCAGGTAGCCGGCCGTATAGATCGAGTACTCGGGCAGGATTTTCGCGATGTCCTGCGCCGAGATCGCCGCCATCTCGAGGTTGCCCCGTGCCATCGCCGCCGGCTCGGTGCCTTGCTTGAACAAGGTGCCATTCAGGTTGATCTGGGTGTCGAACTCGCCCGGCGCGCTCTTGTCCAGCGAGTCCTTGAATACGGTCCACATCTTGCCGTGCCAATCGTCGGGTACCGCGGGGGTCGAAATGCGCAGCGGGACCTTGCTTTGGGCAAAAGCGGGCAGCCCTGCGGCGCCGATTGCGGCGACGCCCGCCAAAAGGGAGCGGCGACTGATGGAGGAAATTCGCGACGATGCCATGGTTTGACTCCTGAAGTTGAGGTGATGGTGGGTTACGAGGTAGACCTATGCATATGCTAGCCGGTTGCCAATCACACGGTACCCCTTGTGCGCGCGATGCAACTCGGTGTTTTCCTGTTCCAGCTATTGACGGACTGACATGTTAGCAATACTATCATGGTCACTTTCAAACCGTCAACCAGAGATTGAACGCCATGCCGAGCAACCCTCTCTCGAATGAAGCGACATCCGTCGCTCGCACCCCCTCCGAGGCGAACCCCACCCAGAGCGCCGCCTTGATCGGCCAGGCCCATATCGCGGGGCGCAGCGTGCCGCCAGAATGGCTTGGGCCTCTGAACGACGTTCCCGATTGGCGCGCAGTACGCGCCCAACTGCCGCAGATGCTCAAGCGCGACGGCTATCTGTTGCTGCGCAACGCGTTACCTGTCGAGCAGGTCAAGCAGGCTCGCCAGGACGTTCTCGAGCGGCTGGCCGCGGTAGGGGAAATCGCCCAGCCGGTTGAAGCAGCCGTTGCCACCGGCACCAGCCGGCGCGAGGCACTGCACCCCGATCTGAACTCCTTCTGGCGCGGGGTCTGCGAGTCCCCGGTATTGCGCGCCGCAACCCACGGCCCGGCGTTGGCCGAGATTTCGGCTGCCGTGCTGGGAGGCTCCACCAAGCCGTTCGACTTTCTGTGGTTGCGCACCATGCTGGAGGGGCGCGCCAGTCCGCTGCACTTCGACCATGTGTACATGAACCGCGGCACGCCCAACATGATCACCATCTGGGTGCCACTGGGCAATGTACCCGTGGAAGGCGGCCCGCTGGTGGTGGTGGAAGGCTCGAACCGGTTCACCGATTTGCAGGATCGTTATCGCGGCGTGGACGTCGACCGGGACGGACTGCCTGGTTCGTTTCCAGAGGACGCAGTGGCGTTCGCAAGCAGCCGCAACACGCGTCTTCTGACGGCCAATTTCAACATCGGCGACGTGATCGTGTTCGACATGTTCACGTTGCATGGGTCATGCGACAACTGCATGGGAGGCGGACGCGTTCGACTGTCGTGCGATGTACGCTGGCAGCGCGCGGGCGAAGCCCAGGACGACCGCTGGTTCGGGTCCCCGCCCAAGGGGCACGGCGACCTGAGCTACGGCGGGCTGAACGGCGCGCGTCCGCTGGGACAGCCCTACATCGCGCGCTGAGTGCGCAAACGAACCGCGTAGATCCGACGCGCACCTGGCGGAATTTCTGTGTTGGAATTTCTGTTGACAACCTAACATGTCAGTTATAGCATCAGTACGCTATCAGACATTGATAGCTGCATTTTGGCTTGTCAACCAAGGAAGAAGCAATGAAATCCATGCGCAAAACCACCGCGCTTGCAGGTCTGATCACTGCACTCGTTTTGAGTAGCTCGGCAATGGCACTCACGGGCTCGGAGCGGCAGATCACCAGCGACGCCAATGGCCACATTCTGACCAACCTGCATGTCTTCTCTCCCGACGGCGACTGGATCGTCTACGACGAGCGTTCAGACCGCGAAGGCGCCAATTTCGACAGCGCTTCCATCAAGCGTGTCAACGTCCGGACCGGGGCCATGGAAACCCTCTACACAGCGCGCAATGGCGCCTTCGTCGGGGTGGTGACCTACAACCCCAAGAAGGACAATGTGGTGTTCATCCACGGCCCAGAAAATCCAACGCCTGAGTGGTCCTATGCCGGGCATCATCGTGCGGGGACGATCGTTGACGTGGCGAAACCAGGGGTTGCCATCAATCTTGATGCGCGCGACATCAGCGCGCCCTTCACACCCGGCGCATTGCGCGGTGGGAGCCATGTCCACATCTACGAACCGAATGGCGAGTGGCTGAGCTTCACCTATCAGGACAGTGTCATGAATGCACTGGGCAAAACCGGAGACCACGATCTTGACCAACGCAATGTCGGCATCAGCGTGCCGGGACACGCCGTAACGGTTGCCAAGGACAATCCACGTAATCGTGCTGGAACGACGTTCACGGTGCTGGCGACGCACACCGTCAACGCACCCAAGCCGGGTTCTGACGAAATCAATCGCG
>JBDTMH010000320.1:0-4683 GCA_039934375.1 Burkholderiaceae bacterium
CCCCGATCGCGCCCACTGCCGGACCGGTGGCGGGCGAACGCTGGATCTACCGCTCTTCCGGCAAATGGCGCACCAGTCCGCAACGGCGGATCGAGATCGTCGCGCATTCTGTCGACGGTACGGTCGTGACCGATGCGCTGAATATTCTGGAGCCCGAGACGGTGGGGGGCACAGAGTTGCGGCGCTCACGCGGCGACAGGCCCGATTTCATTGCGTGGGGCACGATCGGCCCGGAGTTCAGTCCGTATTTCGGCGCCTTCGTCGACTTGTTGCAACAAGGCTTGTTGTCCGGCCTGGCGACGCCCGATCTCGATCCGCAATGGACGGGTTGGTACTCCGAGGCCAAGGTGTTGGGCCGGGAATCGGTCCAGGTGCCGGCCGGCAGGTTCGAGGCGATCAAGGTCGAGGTATGGAGCACTCGCAAGCAGACCGGCTCGTCGTCGCAGGCGCGGCTGGAACCGGTGCGGGTGCATTACCTGGTCTGGTACGTTCCGCAACTCAAGCGATACGTGCGAATGCAGAGGCGCATCACGACTGCCGGCAACAGCGAAAGCGAGAATGACGTGTTCGAACTGGTGTCGCACCGCCTACCGTGAGTCCTGAAGTCAGCACCTTGATCCGGTAGGCGCCATCGTTGCACCGCCCCGTGGCGTAAGCCGTGGCGCGGTCTTTCTGTTCGGCGCGTTCGCCTCGCTGGTCGGCCTGAAGATGCTGCACGGCTTGCTGTTCTGAGGTGCGCGACGCCGTCCGCGAGCCTGCGCGAGCGTCAGGAGGCCATTGGCATTTGCAGGGTGACACGCGTGCCGCTGCCTGCGTGCGCCGCGCCTATGAACAAGCGGGCGTGCAGGCGCTGCGCACGGGCACGCATGTTGGCCACACCACGCCCCGAGCCGGCTGTCGCGCCCTGGATGGGGACGCCTGCTTCGCTGTGCGAAACGCCCAGACCCACGCCGTCGTCGGACACCTCGAGCACCAGTTCGTCGCGCAGGCGCTGCAGCCTGATGTGTACATGGTGTGCATGCGCATGCTTGAGGATGTTGGTCAACGCTTCCTGCGCCACGCGCAACAACTGCAGCCCGTCGTGCGGCGCAACTGGCAGCACCGCGTCAGGCAGGTCTACATCCCAGTGCGGTGCCACGCCGGCGTCACGCAGACGCTGATCCCAGCGGAAACGGAAGTTTCCGAACGCGGTGCGAAAGTCCCCCTCAGCGGACGCCAGCGCTTCGATCGCCATACGCATTTCGTCAATGGCGCCGCGCAGCGCCGCGGCAGTGGCATCGGCATCCAGTGCGCCCCGTTCGGCCCGCAGCAGCGAGGTGAACAGCTGGGCGCCCAGGCCGTCGTGCAGGTCCTGCATGATGCGCTGGCGTTCATCGAACGTAGCCCGGTCCTGCTGTAGCGCCGCGATGCGCGCGTAGCTGGCGGCTATCTCGCGCTCGCGTACCTGTACCCGGGCCTCGAGCGTGCGGTTGGCTTCTTCCACCGCATGCAGCAAGCGCACAAAACGCATTGTCAACACCACGCCCATTGCAACCAGCAGGAGGTTTGCGCCATGGTGCAACAGGAACAGGCGGTGGGTGGCCCAGCCGGGCGCCAGGGCGCTGAGCAGGGGTGAGTCCCAGGCGACAAGGTAGTCATGCACCCCGCTCAACACGGCCAGCGCCACGGCAGCGGCGATCAGGCTCGTGCCCAGCGCGCGTTGGCGCCATGCGCTGGCAAAAGTCACTACCGCGATCGACAGGCCAACCGGAATCAGGCCCAGCACCCACCAGCGGCCCACCACTTCTTCGGCCTGGTCCCCCGACACCGCATACAGCATCGGGCCCAGCAGGCCGTAGATGCCCAGGCCGATCGCTACAGGCCTGCGATTCCAGCCGGCGAGCTGCAACGCGAACAGTGCCATGACGATGATGAAGCCGCCGGTGGACGCATGGTACAGCAGCCGCCAAAGGGGCCACAGCGCAGCGGGCAGCACATCAACAACGAACGTGGTGGTGCGCACTGCCCACAACAAGGCGGCTGCGCCGAACATTCCGTACAGCACTTCTTCGCGCCGCCCGAGCCATATCCCGATGACGAACAGGCCCATCACGCTGCCGGCCACGACGGTTACCAGCGGGACCGTGCGCACCACGAACAGCCGGCGGTCAAATTGCGGCTGCAGCTCGCTTTGCGGACCCAGTACCAGTTGCGGCAGGTGGGTTCCACTATTGCCCTGCGCGGCGCCAACGCGCAGATGCAACATGTTGGTGCCAGCGTGCAGCGTCGACATTGGCAGGGGAATCAGCAACGGGCGTTCCCAGTGCACGCGCAGCGTGGAACTGTTCTCCGGGACCCGGGCCACCAGTTGTCGGTTGACCCATATGCTTCCGCCGCCATAGAAATACGGCAGGTACAGCATCATGGAATCGGTATCAGGACCAGCCGGCACCTGAAATTCCACCTTGTACCAGGCAAGCGATCCGTCCTGCGCATCGGGCACGGACACCGGCGACCAGCGCGCGTCGCCATCGGGTGGCGGCCGGCTCGCATCATTAAGCAATACCGCGGCGCGCGCCGGTTCCTGTGTTACGGCGAATGCGCCGCCTGGCCACAACAATGCGGCGCAGGCCAGCAGCAATGCCTCGCTAAAGCAGGCCCATCTGCCCGGCTTCATATACTGCTTCGCCGCGCGAATGCACAGCCAGTTTCCGATAGATTTTCTTCACATGGGTCACCACCGTATGGGGCGATATGCCGAGCAACTCTCCCACGGTGTCGAAGCTCAATCCCTTGGCCACCAAGCGCAGGATCTCGGTCTCGCGCTCTGACAACGGGGGCGCTGCGGCGGCGGCCACCCTGGTGGAGGAAACCGATGGAGGTGCAGCGACCGCGGACACAGGAGCGATGCGAAAGCGCTGCAATACCCGGCGCGCAATACTGGGGCTGATGGGTGAGCCGCCGGCATGCACCTCATAGACTGCTGCCGCAATACGCTCGCTGCTGGCGTCCTTGAGCAGGTAGCCGGTGGCGCCGGCTTCCAAGCTGCCAATCACATGCTGGTCGTCGGCAAACATGGTGACCACCAGCGCGTCGCATGATGGATGGTGCTTCGCCGCATGGCGGATAAGTTCGATGCCGTTCATGTCCGGCAGTCCCAGGTCCACCAACATCACGTCGGGCGGCTCGCTGTCAAGCAGAGCGCGTCCCGCTTTGCCGGTAGACACGGCGCCCAGCAAGCGCAGTCCGGTGTCCGCCAAGACCGCCTCGGAAAAGCGGCGCAGGAACTCGGGTTCGTCCTCGACTATCAGCACGCGGATGCTCATGTTTTCCTTTTGGAGCGTCATGTCTGGTTGCGCCGCTTCGCTGCGCTTGCACAGGACGCAGGGCCGTGCAATTATGGCAAGGTGTGCGATTGGTGGGGCTACCGTGAAGACGGGATGGCAGGCGCCGCGAGGCGCGCTACCCTCCTATCTTCCCACCCAACCGGAGACCACCCATGGCTGCAAGCTTGACCGTAACCGAACTTCTTGCGCGTATTGAAAGCGCGCGCAAAACGCCCACGCTCTACCTGCTGGGCCGGGGCGGCTTTTTAGGCAATGAACCCGGTCCGCACCCGATGCCCGGGAAGATGGTAATGCCGAGCCAGGAACTGCAGCAGATGAAGACCCGCAACCGGAAAAAATACGGCGACTACGTGGCTGCGGCGCAGTCCGCGCACATCGATCTCAGCGTTCTGCCCCCAAGCATGCCGGCTTGCGACTGCTCGGGGTTCGTGACCTGGGTGCTTGACCTAGCCCGCGCGCCCTCCGCCGCGGGACCGTGGATCAACACAGACTCGATTTTCGCCGATGCCACCGGTACCACTGCGCGCTTCAAACGCCACGACTCGAATGCTGCGCCACTTTCGACGCGTGTGGGCGCGATGCTGGTGTTTCCCAAAGACAGCACCCACGAGGTAGGTCACATTGGTTTCGTGACCCAGGTGGACGCGGCGGGCCGGCCGACGCGACTGGTGCATTGCGCGCCGCAGAATTTTCTGGTTCCGCCTGCGCCTGGGGCTGCGCGCACCGCCATTCTGGAAACCGCGCCGGACGTTTTCTTCCAGGCGCCGCAGACGATCGCCGTGTGGAGCAACGCGGTCGCACCCTGAAAGCTGCGGACGAATAACGCCGACGCGGTATGTGCGGCCGTAAGTGCGGTATCGCGCACAACACGGCCGATCTCTAGAGTCCATGCACACCCGCCGCATGTGGCGGGTGACCCGATCAGGAGACCCCGTATGAACCACGAAGCCATTTCGCAAGTGTTTTTTTCGAGCGCGTTCACCGTTGCGCCGGCCCATACCGTGGCGGCGCTGTTCGCATCCCCGCCACAAGGTGCGCGCCATGTACACCGCATGGCGCCGATGCTGCACAGCGCGGCGCTGCTCGCGCAGTTGCAGGCTGCCTGCGTGGACGCACTGCATCCGGAGATCGACTGGACACGTGAAACCGTTGTGGGCGCATCGGTAGGGCTCGAATTCACCGGCTACGTCAGGGCCGGGGAGACTGTCAACGCCACCGGGTTTGTGGTCGGTATCGGCGACAGTTCGCTGGCGTTCCAGGTCGATGCGTGTGTCGGTGGGACTGCTGTCGCAACAGGCACCTTGGGTTTTGGGATCGCGGAGCGCATGCGGTCCGAAGCAGGCGCAATTTTCCCGGC
>JBDTMH010000321.1:0-4681 GCA_039934375.1 Burkholderiaceae bacterium
AGACTGGATGCTGCCGCTCAGCTTTGGGTCCTGAACGACTGCGGCAACCGACACCTGAAGTTGGCCACCTTTTGGGGCGGGTGTCCGCTCATACCTGAAGCTGACGTTCACTGTGGGTCAGCCAGTTGCGCGTTGCCCAGCCAGCGGCGAGGCCTGGCCAGCGACTGCTCCCGCCGGCATCGAGCTGACACTTCCAACCCATTTCGGGCATTGCCCGCGAGGACTTGTACGGTCGATTCGCTGCGAAAGCGGTCTGCCAGTTACCAACAAGAACGGCACCTGAAAGTGCCGCAATTGCGATTGAAAGCGATCAGAAGTTGCGCTTGAGGCGTGCTGCCACAAAGCCAATGTCCAGCAGTGCAAGCGAGCCGATTACGCCATCAAATCCAACACGTTCTCATACTCTCTGCTGACGGGTGCCGCAGTCAGCATGCCTGCTAATGACGCCCAAATCGCCCGAACCTGGTCGGTAGCGGCTTTAGCTGCTTCCTGACTTTCGTACACGGCGAACGTACATGCACTGCCGTTCGCGTCCCAAGAGGTATAAGCAGTCACCACTCCGGATATCTTCTTGAGTTGCTCGCTCGCAGCCCCAATCGCTTTTATCATCGCGTCAAGTTTGGCTGGATCAGTCTGAGATGTCGTCATGCGTGCAAACATAATCATTTCTCCTTGAAGTACCTGCCCGGGTTGGCTAGGCTTTTCATGCTAGCTTGTTTGTGTAGATATATCTAGCGTCTGCGACTGCGACCCACTTTGGTTGACCCTAAATCTTGGCAGCTTTCAAGGTCGATCAGTCGGTCGGCTCGAAAAGCGCCACCTTCGGGTATGGGGCGGACGCAGGTTGAGATGGCGCCGGGCTGTGCAGCTTCTTCCTGTCAGGTCCAGCCGGTCGCAGGAAAGCTGCGAAAGCAGCCAGCCAGCCAGGTTGGTGGGTCAAGATGCCGCGCCTGGCCATGAAACGACGCTGAAGGCCGGCGGCTTCATGGCGTCCCGTTGGTATTTGCAGCGCCACCCGAACTGTGGTGGCGAGCTTAAGATGATCGCGGCCATCCTCGGTCGGCGTTGATCGCGCGCATCCTCACGCACCTGGAGTGACAAGCGTTGGCGCCGCCACGAGTACCGGCGCGCGGCCAGGGGCCAATGGTTCATTGGGGCAAGCTAGCCCGGGGTGGCGACCGAGGCGGCTGCCAGAGAGCGATCGGCCACGTTCCTGGTGGATCCGGTGCTACGCCAGGCTTTCAGTCTGGCCTTGCCTGAACTGATGCCGTTCGAGGGCTGGCTTACGACGATGGCGGTGCCAAGGAAGCCGCTATGAGCAAAGGTCGAATGCGTGGTTGAAAAGGGCCAGTCGAGCTTGATAATGGCCCATGAACAATGGGGAATCCGTTGTAGTCTGCCCGGCATGCAAGGCTGTAAACGCCGCCGCGGCGCATTTTTGCAGCCAATGCGGTAGGCCATTGGCTGGTGCGGAGGCTGCCGCCTCGTCAGGCGCCGAGCGCAAACAGGTGACGGTACTGTTTGCCGATCTGACCGGATTCACCGCGCTGACCGAAAAGCTGGACCCTGAAGAAACGCGCCGGATCATGGGCCGGATCTTCAAGGACGCATCCGACATCGTGGCCCGCTACGAGGGGCGTATCGAGAAGTTCGTTGGCGACGCCATTATGGCGATCTTCGGTGTGCCGACTGCTCATGAAGACGATCCGCACAGGGCCGTGCGTGCCGCGCTCGATCTGCACCGGGCCGTTGCCGAATTCAGCCCCGAAATCGAGGCGCGCACCGGCGTGGCGATCGCGCTGCACAGTGGCGTGAACACCGGTGTTGTGGTTACCGGCGAGCAGAAGTTCGACCATGGCACCGCCGGACCGCTGGGCGACACCATCAACACTGCGGCGCGGTTGATGAGTGGGGCGCCCAGTGGCCAGATCTGGATCGGCCCCGAAACGCGGCGATTGATCGGCCAGGCCTTCACACTGAACGACGTGGGTGCGCATGCGTTCAAGGGCAAGGCCCAGATGCTGAACGTGGCGCGCGTGCTTGGCGTGCAGGGGCACGAACCGGCTGGCCGGGCACGGCAATTCAGCGGCGATCTTGTCGGCCGGCAGGCCGAACTTGGCAGTTTGCTGGGCGCCGCCGAGAAGATGCGCGACGGCCAGGCACAGGTGATAGGCGTCTGCGGCGATGCCGGGACCGGTAAGACGCGGCTGGTGGCGGAGTTCCGGGCGGCACTCGGTGCCGATGTTCAATGGCTGGAGGGGCGCGCCTATCCCTACGCAAAGGACATTCCCTACGCGCCGCTGATGGATCTGCTAAATCATGTCTGGCAGATCGAGGAGACCGACACGCCGATGCAGTTGCGTGCCAAGCTGGTCGCGGGCGTCGGTTCGGTCCTCGGGTCCGATGCGTATGCGGCCTTGCCACTGTTCCTGCATTTGTACCACCTGCCACAGGACGCCGGCATTGTGATCGAACGAGAGGCCTTCCAGGGCCGCTTGCTGGACACCATACGATGTGTCATCGCGTCGCTGGCCGCGCGCCAGCCCACCGTGATCTGCCTGCAGGATCTGCACTGGGCCGACCCGTCCACCGTTGCCTTGATCGCCGATCTGGCAAGTGCCCTGTACAGCCCGGTGGTTTTGCTGGGCAATTTCCGCCCCGGCTATACACCGCCAACTTGTATGCAGACCCTGCAATTGCAGGAGCTGTCCAAGCGCCAGACCGGCGAGTTGCTGGCGTCGTTGTTGCAGGGCGAAGCACCTGCGGCGCTGGTAGATTTCGTTGCCGAGCGTTCCGATGGCAACCCGTTCTTTGTCGAGGAAGTGGTCCATTCGCTGGTGGAAACCGACCTGCTCAAACGCACGGACCAAAGTTGGGTGTTGACGCGTTCGCTGGCCGAAGCGGGTCTGCCGTCCACCATCCGCGGTGTGATCGCGGCGCGCATCGATCGGCTCGACGAAGTGCAGCGGCGCCTGTTGCGCCAGGCCTCGGTGGTCGGGCGCGAATTCATGGCCACGATCATCGCCCTGGTCAGCCAGGGCGACGCCAACGACGGTGGGAGCGGCGACATCGCGCAGGGACTGGCCCAGTTGCAGTTGGCCGACCTGATCCGGCGATTGCGAGTCGAGCCCGAGCTGGAATACATGTTCAAGCATGCGCTGACGCAGGACGTCGCCTACGACGGTCTGCTCAAGTCCGAGCGCCTGCTGCTGCACGCCCGCACGGCGCATGCGATGGAGCAGGTGTTCGCGGACCGCATCCCCGAGTTCGTGGAGACACTGGCCTACCATTACCAGCGCGCAGGTCTGGTCGACCAGGCCATCCGCTATCGGGTTCTGGCCGGCAGCAAGTGTGTGGAGCGTTATGCGTTGACCGAGGCCGACAACCATTTCCGTGAAGCCTATGGGCTGCTCCCGGATGGCGATCGTACGGCTGCGCAGTGCCACACCGTGGCCGAGCTTTTCAACGCCTGGATGCAGGTGTTTTACTACCTCGGGACCGTGGGCGAAGGTTGCCAGTTGCTCGAAACGCATCTCTCGGATGCCGATCGCTGCGCCGACGATGCGGTGCTGGCGATGTATCTGGGCTGGCTCGGCAATATGCGCGCCTTTGTCGGGAACATGCACGGTTCGATCGACGCGCTGGACCGCGCGCAGGAGCTTGTACATGCCAGCGGGGCGCGTGTTGCGGCCAGTTATGTGCTGGGCTGGCGTGTATTCACGCTGTTCGAGCTCGGCCGTAGTGCGCAGGCCATAATCGAGGCCCGATCGTTCGAGCAGACGGACGAGGAACTGCGCAACCACCCCTACCCCTACGTCAAGCGCATGTCCGGGCTTGCGATAGCGCTCGGCATCGCAGGCGATAGGGTGCAGGCGCGCGCCGTGGCACTGGAGTTGATTGCCTTCGGCCGAGCCCGGGGCGGTGCCCGTGCCGAGTCCATGGGGCATTACGCCCTCGGCTCCTGCCGGTTGTTGGCGGGTGACTATGCGGGTGCAGCCGAGAGCGCGCATGCCGGCATGTGCGCGGCCAAGGACCCATTGTTTCGCTCAGCGAGCGCAGTCCTGTTGTGTTTTGCGCTGACATCTTGCAAGCGTGTCGACGAGGCGAACAACCTGTGCAGCACATGGTTGCCGTTCTTCGAGAGCAACTCCAACCGGTGGTTTGGTTCGCAATTGGGTCCGGTGCGCGATGCCGGACTGATCATGCGCGGGGAGTTGTCGCAGGGCTTGCGCGACTTGTTGGCCCGTATTGCGGCCACCCTTGCCGGCGGCATGCGGTCGACGGCTACATTCGGCGAAAACACCTTGTTGATGGTCTATGTCGCCGTCGCCTGCAAGGACAGCAAGCCGGCGATCGGCGACCTGCTGCGAAATCCCTGGTTCGTGTTGACCCAGGCGCCATTCGCCGCGCGCAAGGCCCGTGCCCTGTCTCAGCGATTGCGCCGGGAGTGGACAGACCGCAATGCTTTTGGCGGGATCACTCTGCTGGACTTTCTGGACGGCCGTCTGCTAGTTCGTGAGGGCAAGCTGGATGCGGCGCGTGTCTGCCTGGAGTGCCTGCGGAAGTCGCAGCGCGATGCCGGAATCGACTCCGACACCCAGCTGGTGCTGCAACTTGCCGCGGAGATCGCAGCACGAGTCTGAGGCTGTGCTAATCCGTGGTGGGCCATCACAACGGCAGT
>JBDTMH010000322.1:0-4669 GCA_039934375.1 Burkholderiaceae bacterium
TCGACATCGTGCTGGCCATCGGTGCGGCGTTGGTGCATCTGCCGATCCGCGAGGCGCCGGTAAAACGCGGGGTGTTGGCGTGACATCGCCGCAGCGGTGCGTAGGCCCATAATGATGTTGGCCCATAGGCATATCCACCACCCGAACAGGAGAGCACCATGATCAAGTCAGGAATCGACCAGGACGCCATCATCAGCATGTTTTCGCAGGCCACCGCCAAGCAGGGCGAGGCCTTGCGCAAGGCGGTCGGCGAAGCCACGCTCAAGGCCTTGCAGGGCCGCGAACTGTCGATGGAGAACATCCGAAAGGTGCTCAAGTCGGTGACCGAGGCCAGTTCCGTCGGAGCTGCGCAGAATCCAGCCGGGCCGGTCGATATCGAGGCGATATTGTCCAAGGCCTTTGCCGGCATGGACGCGGCCTTGCTGCAGGCGGTGCAAGCCAACCGCAAGGCACTGGAGCAGTTTGCCGGCCAAGGCGTCGACATGCAGGGCAAGCAAATGAAGAGTGCGCTGGCCAATGTCGAGAAAATGGAGGACATGTTCTTCGCTACGGTCAGCAAGGCGGTCAAAGATGCCAGCGGCCCGATGCAGGGCCCCTGGGATCAGGTGTTGTCGGCAATGAAGCTCAATGGCACCCAGACCGGGACCCAGGCGCATGTGGCGATCGAGCAACTGATGACGCAGTCGCGCGATGCGATGCGTAACAGCCGCGCCAGTACGGTGAAGGCGGCTCAGGCCATGATGGACAGTTATTCGGCGCTGGTCAGTGGCGTGCTGATCGGCATGTCCGACGGCCTGACGCAGGGCGGTTCGGGCACGGCAGGTGAGGGACGTGCGCGCAAGAAATAGTCTGCTGGCCGCCTGCCTGGTTCTGGCGCTGCCATCGCATGCTGCCAGCTTCGAGGACACGCTGGCGCAGCGCCTGCTGGCCTGTACCGGTTGCCATGGCGAGAACGGCCGTGCTGTGGGGACGGTGTATTTCCCCCGCATCGCCGGCAAGCCAGCCGGTTACCTGCTCAACCAGTTACGCAACTTTCGTGACGGTCGACGCAACTATGGCTTGATGACCGGCATGGTGGAGTACCTGAGCGACGACTATTTGCAGGAGATCGCACAGCATTTTTCTGCGTTGGACTTGCCCTATCCGGCGCCACAGGCTGCCAAGCTCGACGGCGCGCAGCAGGCACAGGCGTACCGGCTGGTAACGCAAGGTGATTCAGGGCGCAGCATTGCCGCCTGCACCACTTGCCATGGCTCGGCGCTGACCGGTTTTGCGCCCCATGTGCCCGGTCTGCTCGGTCTGCCGCGGGATTACATCAACGCCCAGCTCGGGGCCTGGAAAACCGGGCAGCGCAGGGCCCATGCACCCGATTGCATGGCCGATATCGCACGGGCCTTGACGACCAAAGAAGTGGCCCTGGTCAGCGGTTGGCTTGCTGCGCAAGCCTTGCCCCCGGACAGCCATGCGGTGATGCGCCTGCCGGCGCGCAGCGATTCCGCGCGCCGGCCAGTGTGCGGCAGTGCGCCCGAACTGGCCGGCGGCCGGCCATGATGCCGCGCAGAGTTGATTCCCCCTTGGTTGCGCGCGCAGGCGTTGCTGGCGCAAGGCGACTTTCGCCGTGAGCCGGCGCTCCGGCTTTCTGATGCTGGCCTTACTGCTGGCAGCGCTGGTGGTCGCACTGGTGTGGTGGTCGCGATCGGACCCGCCTGCAGTGCCAGCATCCGTTGTCCACAGCACTGATCCGGTTGCGGTCCGGGTGGCCAGAGGCGCCTACCTGGCCAGGGCCGGCAACTGCGCCGCCTGCCATACGCGCCAGGGCGGCGAACCGTACGCCGGCGGAAGAGCAATCGAAACGCCGTTTGGAACCGTCTACGCGAGCAACTTGACACCCGACCGCTCCAGCGGCATTGGCAACTGGACCTCGGTCGACTTCTGGCGTGCCATGCACGAAGGTCGGGCGCCGGATGGCAGGCTGCTGTATCCGGCGTTCCCGTACACCAGCTTTACGCTGGTCAGCCAGGAGGATGTCGATGCCTTGTTCGCTTATTTGCGCAGCCTGCCAGCGGTGGCCCAGGAAAATCGCGCGCATGCCATGCGCTGGCCTTACGATTCGCAGCTCGCGCTGGCCGCCTGGCGTACGCTGTATTTCAAGCCGACGGTGTTCCAGAACGATCCGGCGCATGACTCTCAATGGAACCACGGCGCGTATCTGGTGCAGAGTCTGGGCCACTGCAATGCCTGTCACACGGCGCGCAATTTGCTCGGCGCGGTTGACGAGCGCTTGGCATTGGCCGGCGGAACGATGCCGATGAATAACTGGTATGCGCCGTCGCTGCGGCAGCCGACCGAAGCCGGCCTGGGCCAATGGGCGCTTTCCGACATCGTGCGATTGCTGGGCACCGGCAGCGCCGGCAATGCCAGTGTGCTCGGGCCCATGGCTGACGTGGTCTTCCATGGAACGCAATATCTCACGCAGGCGGATCTGACGGCGATGGCTGTCTACCTGAAGAGCTTGCCGCAGGAAGCGGTCGCGCCTGACGCTGGCAGTCCGGTGGCGTCGAGGCTCGGTGCGCAGATCTACGAGGACCAGTGCGTCCAGTGCCACGGCAGCAATGGCGAAGGTGTCGATGGCGCGTATCCGGCGCTGGCGGGCAACCGCGCGGTGCTGATGCGCAGCACGGCCAACCTGGTACAGGTCGTGCTGCATGGGGGCTTCCCACCGGCAACGCAGGGCAATCCGCGGCCGTTCGGCATGCCGCCTTACAAGCTGCTGCTCGATGACCGATCGGTGGCGGCGGTGCTGACCCACGTCCGGTCTTCGTGGGGCAACCGCGCAGGTGCGGTCAGCGACTTCGACGTCAACCGTTACCGCGCGACGGAGAATCCATGAGCCGAAGGGCCGCCTCAAGGCGAATTGCTTAGTGCTCGGCCCGCAGGTTCAGCGCGTGGGCGCCAGGTAACGGGACAAGGCCGAGCGAATGGTGCCCCAGCTGCGCCAGGCGACAAAACCGCGCCGGACCCAGCGCAGCACGGTTCGCGGTCGTACCACGACAACCACTCCGATGGCCAGCGCCAGCGTCAGCGGATGCTCCAGCGCTGTGCGTTTGCACTCACGGGCTATTTCGCTCACCCGGTCACCCAGATGCAGCATGCCTGTGAGCGGCCGGGCTTGTCGTGCCAGCATTGCACGCTGGTTCGCGATCTTGTCGAGCAGGCGGCCGCGCTGCAGCTGCAGTTCAATCAGGCGTTGTTGCATGGCCAGAAGCTGCCTTCAGTTGGCGCAGGTCTTCCTGCAATTGCGTCAGGGAAGTTGAAAACGGGGATTCGGGACTATGGACCAGCTGCATCAGCGCGCGATACGCCCGCCAGGCCAAGCCGGCGAACAAGGCGATGCACAGGGCCAGCACGCCCAACCTGTACTCCCATAACCACAGTGTCAGGAAGGCCACAGCCAGCAGTGCGGCCAGCAAGGACGAGAACATCAGCGCCTGCGACAGCAACAACAAGCGCAGCAGGCGATGTTTCTCGACCTCGACCTCGTTGCCGAACAACGCGAGGCGGGTCTGCGCCATGGCCAGCAGCGTGCCAGCCATGGATTTCACACTCGCAGCCAGGCCGTCGCGCGCGTTCGTCGTGGCCATGCGGTCCTGAGCAGCCGTTGATTGGAAAGACGAGGAGGGTCAGCGGCGAGCAAGAACCAGGCCGAGCAACAGGCCCACTCCGGCGGCAATGCCGACGGCGGTCCAGGGCGACTCGTGCACATAGGCGTCGGTGGCACGGGCAGCCGCACGCGACTTGGCGATCAGCTGTGCTTCGGCCTCGCCCAGGCGCGCACGTGCGCCCTGCAGGCGGTCGCGGATTCGGGCACGCAGGCCCGCAATCTTGTCGCCAGCCTGGTCTGCGGTAGCCTCAAGCATGTCTTCGGCATCTGCGATGACCGATTTCATGTCGGATACCAGTTGTTGCTGTTCACTGATGGTGGCGTCGTTGGATTCCATGGGAAGCTCCTTGCTGATTGCAGTTGATTGGGACTAGGTTACCAGATACCTTACCCGCGATCGACTTCTTTGCGATTCAAACCCTGGTTTTTTTCAGCTGATGCACGCGAACGCCGCGACGCTCGGTTGCCAGACACATCCGCAGCTGGCGGCGGCAGCGTACGGTGCTTTCCCGCAGGACGATCAGTGGCCCAGGATCTTGGACAGGAAATCCTTGCTGCGTTCGTTTTGCGGGTTGTTGAAGAACTCGTCGGGTGTGTTTTCCTCGACGATCTGGCCCTGGTCCATGAAGATCACCCGGTCGGCCACCGCTTTGGCGAAGCCCATCTCGTGGGTCACACACAACATGGTGATGCCCTGGTCGGCCATCTCGACCATCACGTCAAGTACCTCCTTGATCATCTCCGGGTCCAGTGCCGAGGTCGGTTCATCGAACAGCATGATCTTGGGGGTGAGGCACAAGGCCCGTGCGATAGCCACCCGCTGCTGCTGACCGCCGGAGAGTTGCAAGGGGTATTTCTGCGCCTGCTCGGCGATTCGCACCCGCTCGAGTTGCGCCATGGCCTTGGCTTCGGCCTCCTTCTTGGGCATCTTGCCAACCCACATCGGCGAGAGAGTCAGGTTCTCCAGCACCGTCAGGTGCGGGAACAGGTTGAACTGCTGGAACACCA
>JBDTMH010000323.1:0-4649 GCA_039934375.1 Burkholderiaceae bacterium
GAAGCTGTGCTGGGATTCGGATGCCGTTGGCATCTGCACGCCGGCTGCGTCCATGTCCCATGTTCTTGCCGTAGCGTGCCGCCCCTGTTGCGCCATGGGGCCGGCAAGACCGGGCGGCGATTGGCTGCTGCGCTGTCTATTCGATCGCCTTGCCCATGTCCTCGACCACCTTCTTGGCATCGCCGAACACCATCATCGTCTTGTCCATATAGAAGAGCTCGTTGTCCAGTCCGGCATATCCGGCGGCCATCGAACGCTTGTTCACGATCACGGTCTTGGCCTTGTAGGCCTCCAGGATCGGCATGCCGTAGATCGCGCTGCCCTTTTGCAGTGCCGCCGGGTTGACCACGTCATTGGCGCCCAGGATGATGGCTACGTCGGCCTGACCGAACTCGCCGTTGATGTCTTCCATCTCGAACACCTGGTCGTATGGCACTTCAGCCTCGGCCAGCAACACGTTCATGTGACCGGGCATGCGTCCAGCCACCGGGTGGATGGCGTACTTGACGTTGATGCCCTTCTCGGTGAGTTTGGCCGCCAGTTCCTTGACCGCATGCTGGGCCCGTGCCACCGCCAGGCCGTAGCCGGGAACGATGATGACGGTTTCGGCATTGCTCAGCACGAAGGCCGCATCGTCGGCGCTGCCGCTCTTGACCGGGCGCTTCTCGGCCGCAGCGCCACCGGCGGTGGCGACCTCACCACCGAAGCCACCCAGGATCACGTTGAAGAACGAGCGGTTCATCGCCTTGCACATGATGTACGACAGGATGGCGCCCGAACTGCCCACCAGCGAGCCGGCGATGATCAGCATGGCATTGTTCAGCGAGAAGCCGATGCCCGCCGCGGCCCAGCCCGAGTAGCTGTTGAGCATGGACACCACCACCGGCATGTCGGCGCCGCCGATCGGGATGATGATCAACACGCCCATCACGAAGGCCAGCGCCAGCATCGCGAAGAACGCGGTCCAGTTCTCTGTGGCCATGAACACCAGGCCCAGGCCGACCGTGGCCAGGCCCAGGATCAGGTTGAGCTTGTGTTGTCCGGCAAACTGCACCGGTGCACCCTGAAACAGCCGGAACTTGTACTTGCCCGAGAGCTTGCCGAAGGCGATCACCGAACCGCTGAAAGTGACGGCGCCGATGGCAGCGCCCAGAAACAGTTCCAGTCGGTTGCCGGCCGGGATGCTTTCGCCCTTGGCGACTATGCCGAACGCATACGGCTCGGCCACGGCCGCGACCGCAATGAACACCGCCGCCAGGCCGATCATGCTGTGGAAGAACGCGACCAGCTCGGGCATCTGCGTCATCTCGACCGTCTTCGCGCGGTAGGCACCGTAGGCGCCACCGGCGAGCAGGCCGACCAGCACCCAGACCATGCCCATGCCGAAGTTGTCGGCCAGATTGGCAATCAGGAACACGGTCGTGACGGCGGCGATACCCATGCCGATCATGCCGAACAGATTGCCTCGGATCGACGTGGTCGGATGCGACAGGCCCTTGAGTGCCTGGATGAAACATACCGAGGCGACCAGGTACAGGAGGGTGACGAGATTCATGCTCATGGCTGTGCCCCGGGAGATGGTTGTTGTGTGGCGCCCGTGCTGGCGTACTTCATGCCTTCTCTCCGGCCGGTTTCTTCTCTTTCTTCTTGAACATCTCCAGCATGCGCCGGGTGACCAGGAAGCCGCCGAAGATGTTGACCGCCGCCAGCGCCACCGCCAGCACGCCCATGGTCTTGCCCAGCGTGGTTTCGGTCAGCGCCGCCGCCAGCATCGCGCCGACAATGACGATCGCCGAGATCGCGTTGGTCACCGCCATCAGTGGTGTGTGCAGGGCCGGAGTCACGGTCCAGACAACGTGGTAACCGACATAGATGGCGAGCACGAAGATGATCAGGTTGGTGATCGTGTGGGAAACAATTTCCATGGGGGTTCTCCGGTGGGGTTTTCTTGCTGCACGGCGCCGCAACAACGCGGCGCAGGCATTCACTTGCGTTTGACTTCTCCGCCCTGGGTCATCAGGCAGGCGACAACGATGTCGTCTTCCATGTCCACCAGCAGGCCGCTGTCCTTGGGCAAGATCAGTTTGAGGAAGTCCAGCACGTTGCGCGCATACAGCGAGGATGCGTCGGCCGCCACCAGTGCCGGCAGATTGGTCTCTCCGACGATCGTGACCCCATGCTTGACCACCGTTTTGTCGGCTTCCGACAGCGGGCAATTGCCGCCGCCGTCCGGCCCCTTGCCTGCGGCAATGTCGATGATGACCGAGCCCGGCTTCATGCTCTTGACCATGTCCTCGGTGATCAGCGTGGGCGCGGCGCGACCGGGGATCAGTGCGGTGGAGATCACGATATCGGCCTGCGCGACGCGCTTGGCGACCTCCACCTTCTGCCGGTCGAGCCAGCTTTGCGGCATCGGCTTGGCATAGCCGCCGACGCCGACCGCCGCTTCCTTCTCCTCGTCGGTGTCGTAGGAGACCTCGATGAACTTGCCACCGAGCGACTCGACCTGCTCCTTGACGCTGGGACGCACGTCCGATGCCTCGATCACCGCACCCAGGCGCTTGGCAGTGGCAATCGCCTGCAGGCCGGCCACGCCGACACCCAGGATCACGACTCGAGCGGCCTTCACCGTGCCGGCCGCAGTCATCAGCATCGGGAAGAAGCGCTGGTACTTGTCAGCGCTCACCATCACGGCCTTGTAGCCCGCGATGTTGGCCTGCGAGGACAACACGTCCATGCTCTGGGCGCGGGTGGTGCGCGGGGCCGCTTCCAGCGCAAAGCTGGTCAGCCCGGCGCTGGCCAGGCGTTGCAGGCCGGGCGCGTCGAACGGGTTGAGCATGCCCACCAGGCAGGCGCCCGACTTCATCATGCCGATTTCGCTCTGTGACGGTGAACGGACCTTGAGCACCAACTCACACGCCAACGCGCCTGCGGCGTCGGTGATCTCGGCGCCGGCGGCCTCAAACGCGGCGTCGGTCACGCTGGCCGCCACACCCGCACCGGATTGCACCCGCAGCGTATGTCCCAGGGCCTTGAGCTTCTTGGCGGTCTCGGGTGTGAGCGCAACGCGAGACTCTCTCTCAGTGGTTTCGGCGGGTATGCCAATCAGCATGAAGGAGCTCCTAGGTTGGATTGAGGCCGGTCACAATTCTTGCCTGAAGCTTACATTAGTTTGACCGCTGCCCATTCGGCGGACGGGGCGACGGATTCGAGGTGTGCCGACATAATCGCATATGCCCGATCGCTGGAAACCCAATGTCACGGTGGCAGCCGTGATTGAACGCGACAAGCGCTTTCTGCTGGTGGAAGAGCACACGGGAAGCGGGTTGCGCCTGAACAACCCGGCCGGGCATCTGGACCCGGGTGAGTCGCTGGTCCAGGCTTGCAGCAGGGAGACGCTGGAGGAGACGGCATTCGATTTTCGTCCTACTGGCCTGATCGGCATCTACCTTTCCCCGCCCGCGGCGCGCGCGCCAGCGCCGGCCATTGCCCTGCTGCCAGTGGACGTGGCGACTGCCGGCATTGCCGGAACCGGAACAACCTACCTGCGTTTTGCGTTCTGTGGCGAACTGGGCCAATGGCATGAAAAGCGTGCGCTCGACCAGGGCATCGTGCGCACGCTCTGGCTTGGCATCGACGAGATCCGGGCCAGCTGGCAGCGCCATCGCAGTGCTTTGCTGCTGCAATGTGTCGAGGACTATCTGGCGGGCGCCCGGTATCCACTGGCCTTGCTGGCCACCGAAGGGGTCGCCGGCATCGCGCGGGGATAATCCGCGCACGATGAAAAGACAGCGGATCGTGGTGGGACTCAGTGGCGGCGTCGACTCCGCGGTGACGGCCTGGCTGCTCAAGCGCCAGGGTCATGATGTCGTCGGTGTGTTCATGAAGAACTGGGAAGACGACGACGACAACGAATACTGCGCGTCGAATATCGATTTCGTCGATGCCGCCGCCGTGGCCGACGTGCTCGGCATCGAAATCGAGCACGTCAATTTTGCCGCCGAGTACAAGGACCGGGTGTTTGCCGAGTTCCTGCGCGAGTACCAGGCCGGGCGTACCCCCAATCCCGACATCCTGTGCAACGCCGAAATCAAGTTCAAGGCATTTCTTGACCACGCGATGCGGGTCGGCGCCGACAAGATCGCAACCGGCC
Source organism: Burkholderiaceae bacterium (assembly GCA_039934375.1). Classification (GTDB taxonomy): domain Bacteria; phylum Pseudomonadota; class Gammaproteobacteria; order Burkholderiales; family Burkholderiaceae_C; genus CAISIP01. The sequence continues at coordinate 4,154 of JBDTMH010000323.1, forward strand.
ACTATGCCCGGGTGCGGCAAAATCCGGACAGTGGACAGTTCGAACTGCTCAAGGGACTGGATCCGGCCAAGGACCAGAGCTACTTCCTGCACCGGTTGAACCAGCAGCAGTTGTCCCACACGCTGTTTCCGCTCGGCGATCAACACAAGACCGAGGTGCGCCGCATCGCCGCCGAGATCGGCCTGCCCAATGCGACCAAGAAAGACTCCACCGGCATCTGTTTCATCGGCGAGCGGCCGTTCCGGGAATTTCTGAACCGGTACATTGCCGGCGCGCCGGGCCCGATCAAGGACGAACGCGGGCGCGTGCTGGGCGAACATCTGGGGCTGAGTTTCTACACCATCGGCCAGCGTCAGGGCCTGGGCATCGGTGGCGTACGCGCCAAAGGCGCACAGCGCGGCGGGGGCGACCATGCCCCATGGTTCGTTGCGCGCAAGGACATTGACAGCAACACTTTGTGGGTGGTGCAAGGGCATGGTCATCCGTGGCTGCAATA
>JBDTMH010000324.1:0-4613 GCA_039934375.1 Burkholderiaceae bacterium
CGTGGTTGCACTCGGGCTTTCCCTGGTGCTCGCCGGCACCGCCCACGCCGATCTCCCCGACACCGTCGCCCGCATCAAACCCGCCATCGTCGTCGTCGGCTCCTTTCGTGCGACCGACAGCCCGCGATTTCGCATGCGTGGCACCGGTTTCGTGGTAGCGGACGGCAACCAGGTAGTCACGAACCTGCATGTGCTGCCGGATGCGAACGAGAACATGGCCAATGCAACTCTGGTCGTCCAGGTGCGGCGACCAGGCGGTGAACTTTCGATGCGTCAGGCGACGGTGGTGCGCGTTGACAAGGTCCATGACCTCGCGTTGTTGCGCTTCGAGGGCGCTGCGGCGCCGGTCATGCGGATTGGCGATTCCGAGGCGGCCCGCGAGGGCCAGTCAGTAGCTTTTACCGGCTTTCCGATCGGCGGAGCATTGGGATTTTCACCGGTTACGCACCGTGCGCTGATCTCCTCCATCACGCCTGCCGCTATGCCAACACCAACGGCGCGCCAACTCAATGAAGCCACGATCCGCAGTGTGCGGGCCGGCCCGTTCAATATCTTCCAGCTCGACGGAACTGCTTATCCCGGCAACAGCGGGGGCCCGTTGTTCGATCCTGATAGTGGCGACGTGCTGGGCGTCGTCAACATGGTTTTCATCAAGGGTTCGCGCGAATCCGCGTTGAGTCAGCCCTCGGGTATCAGCTACGCGATTCCGTCGCGATTTGTCGCGGAATTGCTGGAGTCCGCCAAAACCCGATAGTTGTGGTTTCTCAATTCGCCATGAACTTCGTCGCGTTGTCCAGGTCTTCGTGCGTGATACCGGTCGTCAGCACGCCGACGAATTTGCGCCAGGCGTCGTCTGGTTCCGCCAGCATGAAGCCGTAAAAAATCTTGTTGCCGGCTTTCTTGCCGCGTACTGCCATTGCCTGCACGGTGGACTCCTCCGCGCTGCCGAGATGGATCGTGGCGTCGCCCCACACCCGGGTCGGAATTTCATTGTCCGAGTGCGCCAGGAATCCGAAGATCGACAGTTCCACGACCTGCAACGAAGAGGCGTGAACCTTGCCATCGGCCTGGATCATGAAGCTGCCAGGGCATTTAAGCGAGTAGCGCTGGTGTTGGCGCAATTCCGCGCCGCTTTTCGGCGCGTCGGTCATCTGCGGCAGCATCCGCTGGTGTTCCGGCAGGTCGTAGATCGACTGCAACAGCATCTTCTCGCGATTGGTCAGATGCTCGAACACCTGCGTGCGTTGGTTGAAGAAATAGTCCAGCAGGTCGGTCGTCATCACCGGGTCGTTGGTGGTGTGGTAGCGCCGCTGTGGCAGGACGATGTTGGCTAGTTTGGTGCGAACGAAATAGTCGTAGAGGTTCTTGCGACGCGGCTTCTTGTCGTAGGTTTGCTGGTACTTCCTCGGCGCCCTGTGCAGGTCCAGCGTGGCGCCGATCGCCGGTGCGCCGTTGGCGAAGTCATAGTTGGCGACCTCGCTCTCCCTCAGCCGCTTGAAGAACAGCAGCGATTCGTACATCTCGATGCGGGTCGGGTGTACCGCGATTACCAGGTGCCGGGTGTCGAAGAACGTGGTGCAGTATTCGTACATGAACTTCATCAACGGGAACAGAATGGCTCCGCCGGTCTTGCGAAAGTCCGGGTGCACCGCCAATGCCGACACTTCGGCAATCTTTCCGCCCTTCGTCCGCACACTCTTGAGGTCGAAGATGGCCTGCAGCGGAAATCCGAACACGCTCTCCCGGATCAGCGACAAGGTCCCCACCACCTGCCCGTCGAACTTGGCGCACAAGGTGGTCGTCGTCGGCAGGGCATGGTAGATGGTGGCGCGCAGGCCGGATGGCGCGGGCTTCATGAAGCCGCTGCTGACATAGGCGTCATGCAGCAGTTTGAAGCAGGCCTCCAGTTCCTCTTGTGTTTCAGCAATCTTCAGGACGAGGCGGTCATCCGGCGCCGGGTCGCAGTCGATGAACGAGCGGAAGATCGAGAACCGCACCGATTGCGGAAACAGCGAAAACACCCGTCGCAGGCTGTCGTGCCATAACTTTCGAATTTTGGCCGCCAGCGACCGCTTTTTCCGCATGCATCTCCTTGTCGCGTCGTACTTGTACCGCTACGGCTTTGTGCCGCTGATCTCAGTCGCCGGCCTCAGCGCCCGTAGACGTCTTCGAGCCGGACAATGTCATCTTCGCCCAGATAGGTGCCCGATTGCACCTCGATCATCTCGAGTTGCACCCGCCCCGGGTTTTCCAGTCGATGGGTCGTCCCCAAAGGAATATAGGTCGATTCGTTCTCGGATACCAGAAAACTCTCGGTACCTCGGGTCACCTTGGCCGTGCCACAGACGACGATCCAGTGCTCCGCGCGGTGGTGGTGCATCTGTAGCGAGAGGGTACCACCGGGTTTGACGACAATGCGCTTGACCTGAAAGCGCGCCCCGGCATCCACGCTGTCGTACCAGCCCCAGGGCCGAAACACCTTGCGATGGGTCTGGCCTTCCGGCCGGCCGCGCGACTTGAGCGTGTCGACGATCTTCTTGACGTCCTGCGTGCGGTCCTTGTGCGCCACCAAAATCGCGTCCGCGGTCTCCACTACCACCAGGTCGCGCACGCCGACACAGGCAACCAGGCGTCCATCGGACAGCGCCAGCGTGTCGTGGCTGTCGTGCATCATCACGTCGCCCTGCGCCACGTTGCCGTTCTCGTCCTTGGACAATACCTTCCACAACGCGTCCCAGGCGCCGACGTCGGACCAGCCGGCCTGCAGCGGAAGCACCACACCCATCGGCAGACCGGAATCGCCCGCATGCGCCTTGTCGCGGCTGCTGGCGGTGATGCGTTCCATCACTGCATAGTCGATCGAATCGGCAGGGCAATCGGCAAAAGCCTGCTTGCCTACGCGGGCAAAATCGCCGTCGCGCGTCACTGTGTCCCAGGCGCTGGTGCAGGCGGCGAGGATGTCCGGGCGACACTGGCCGATCGCCGCCAGCCACACTGAGGCCTTCATCATGAAGATGCCGCTGTTCCACAGGTAGGAGCCCTCGTCCAGATAGACCTGGGCGGTCTTCAGGTCTGGCTTCTCGACGAACCGGGCAATCAGCCGGGCAGATGCGTGGGTAGCGCCATCCACGGCCAATGCGCTACCACCCTGGATATAGCCATAACCGGTCTCCGGCGCATCGGGCGTGATGCCGAACGTCACCACGATTCCCTTGGCAGCCAGCATGGCACCTTCGCGCACCACCGCCTTGAAAGTTTCGGTGTCCACGATCACATGATCGGCGGGCATCACCAGCAGCACCGGATCCGCATGGTCGGCCGTGGCCGCCAAGGCCGCCAACGTCAATGCTGGCGCAGTGTTGCGGCCCAGCGGTTCCAGTACGATGGTTCCCGGTTTGCCCATCAGCCGCAGCTGCTCGGCAATGACGAAGCGGTATTCCTCGTTGCACACCACCATGGGCGGCGCCATTTGTGCGCCGATGCCTTCGGTGCGGCGCACCGTGGCCTGCAACAGCGAGTCTTCGCCGATCAGTGGCAACAATTGTTTCGGATATTTCTCACGCGACAGTGGCCACAACCGGGTGCCCGAGCCTCCTGACAGCACGACCGGTTGAACCCGGATATCGATGCCAGAAGTGGTCGCTCGAACCGTTTCAGCCACGTGCATCACCCCAACGCAATTCAGCGGTTTCGTCACCCTGGTAAAAAGTCTTGCCCAGCCGATCAACACAATAATCGGGGGACACGATCATGTCTTCGAAACACATGTTGGCGCCAATGCGGGTGTATTCGAACAGGATGCTGCGCCGCACCGTAGCACCTGCACGCAAGGTCGAGCCATGCCCGATCCAGGCCGGACCGACAATACTGGCGCCCGGCTCTATGCAGACGCCAGAGCCGATATACACCGGTCCCTGGATGTCGACCTCGTCCCACGCTATGCGCGTATTGATGCCGGTCCAGATGCCGGGTTTGATCTCGCGCCCCGGCATCTTCACCTGGGCGACGTCACTGCGTAGCACGCGTTGCAGCACCGACCAGTAGTCGCTGACCCTGCCTATGTCGATCCAGTTGAAGAACCGGCTCTGCGCATAAAACGGCAGGCCTTCGGCCACCAGCGATGGAAACAGCTGCGACCCGATGTCGTATTGCACGCCGGGTGGGATGCGCTCGAGCGCAGCAGGCTCGAAAATATAAATTCCGGTGCTGGCCAGCGTGGAACGCGCGTCGGTCGGTTCGGGTTTCTCCTGGAACGACTCGACCTTGCCGTCTTTGCCCGCGACGACGATGCCGTAGTTCTTGACCTCTTCGCGTGGCACGTCCAGCGTCACGACGCTTGCAATCGCACCCTTGCTCTGGTGCTCGTGCAGGGCCGCGCCGATGTCCAGGTCGATCAGCGCATCGCCGCACAACACGATCGTGGTTTCGTCGAAGAAACCGCTGAAGTCCTGAATCTTGCGCATGCCGCCGGCCGATCCCCACGGGCGCGGGATGATGTCGCCATGGGCACGCTGCCCTTCATACGAATAACCGATCTCGACCCCCCAGCGGTGGCCGTCGCCAAAATATTGCTCGATCTTGTCGTTGTGGAAAGCCACGTTGACCATGATCTC
>JBDTMH010000325.1:0-4604 GCA_039934375.1 Burkholderiaceae bacterium
GACATGAACCCCCGCAGGATCGCGATCGTGACCGGTTCCGCAACCGGCGTCGGAGCGGCAACCGCATTGATGCTGGCCGAGCGCGGTTTTGACCTGGTCATCAACTACTCCAGGAGTGCCACCGAGGCGCAGGCGTCCGAGGCGGCCTGCCGCGCAGTCGGCGCCGATACGCTGCTGGTGCAGGCCGACGTTGCAGACGATGCGCAATGCCGCTCGCTGGTACAGGCCGCGGTCGCGCGCTGGGGCGGTATCGATGCGCTGGTGAACAACGCCGGCGTTTCCAGTTTCACCGGCGCCTCCAACTGGGACGCCGTCGACGGGCAGGCGTTTCAGCGCCTGCTCGCGGTCAACACGGTCGGCGCCTTTCAGATGGTGCGTGCCTGTGAGCCTTACCTTCGGGCGTCGGGGGACGGTGCAATCGTCAACGTGTCGTCGATTGCCGGTGCACTGGGCATCGGCTCCTCAGTGCCGTATATCGCGTCCAAGGGGGCACTCAATGCCCTGACCTTGTATTTCGCGCGCGAATTGGCGCCAGAAATCCGGGTCAATGCGGTCTGCCCTGGCATGATCACGACGCGCTGGTTCGTCGACGGACTCGGCCAGAATGCCTTCGATGCGATCAAGTCCCACGTCGAGAAGACCACTCCTCTGGCCCGCGCTTGCACGCCGCAGGATGTGGCCGACGCCATTGTCTGGCTGATTACCGGCGCGCGCACGGTCACGGGCGAATGCATGCTGCTCGATTCGGGCCTGCACCTCGGCGCCAAGGTACAGGTGCCAGCCCGCCAATAACGCGGCCAGCGGGTCTGCAAGTCGTTCTACCGGCTGTTTAAGGGTGCGGGCGACTACATTTTCTGGATCAAAGTGCCGGAGAACAAGACCGGCCCGGTCGGACCGCCTGCACCAGGCACGCCGCCCTTGGGCTCCAGACTGACCGCCAATGTGGGTACATCCCGCACATCGTCTTCGCCGGCGGCCAGCTTCAGCAACCTGTCGCTGTCCAGTACACCCAGCGAGCGCGGGGCGCCGCTCTTGGGAATCGCCCACAACTGCAGCGAGCGGTCGCTGGCGACCTGGTAATTGCCGACACGTTGCAAGGTGAGCCGGTTGTTGCGCGGATCGAAGGTGACCAGCATCGACGCCTTGGATTTGTCGTCCTGCAGCACCGCGACATAGGCCTCCTGCGGTACCGCGCGCAACTGGGCCTGCAACTGAACGACTTGTGCGCCCTGCTGCTGGTAAAGGGTCCATCCGGTCACCACGGCCAGCACCGTCGCGAAGGCGCCGGCCGCACTGGCTCCTCGCCACCAGCCCAGTCGGCTCCACCACCACGTCGCGGAGTCGGCTGGTGCCTGGCCGGAAACACGGCGGGCCCCCAGGAGTTGCGCGTGTTGCTCGGCGCGAACCAGATTGTCGATACGGGTCCAGACGGCGGGGTCGGGCGCTTGTTGCGGCTGCAGTTCGGTGAGGCCGGCGATCCGGGTCTGCCAAAGCAGCGCCGAAGCGCGCACCGATGGATGTACCCGTGCCAGAGTTTCGAAGCGCCTGCGTGCTCCCGCGCGCAAGGTTCCCAGCGCATAGCTGGAAGCCAGTCGGTCGAGCAGTTCGGGGTTTCGGGTCAGGTCCATCTGGCGTTCCTCAGGCGAATCGCGCCATGCAGGTACGCAACTGTTCCATGCCGCGCCGGATCCAGGTCTTGATCGTGCCCAGGGGTATTTGCAGTTGCTGCGCCAGTTCGCCATGGCTTAGATCGCGCACGTACGCCAGGCTGACCACTTCGCGCTGGCGATTTTCGAGCTTCTGCAGACACTGGTGCAGCGCCCAGGCCTGCTCACTGGCCTGGGCCGTGTCCATTGGCGACGGCATGTCGCCCGCCAGCGTGTCGGTCATGGTTTCGTCGATCTCCTGCGTGAGATGGCTGCGCTGGCTGGCACGCCGGCGCAGGAAGTCCAGGCCGCGGCTGCGCACGATCAGTCCCATCCAGGCCATCGGCGGGCTCAGCGCGCCGCGGTAGTCGGCGCAGGTGCGCCAAATCACCAGAAAGGCATCCTGCAACACGTCTTCCGCCCAGGTGCGGTTGCCCACCACCCGTATCGACAGCCCGTAAAGCTTGGACGAAGTCAGCTCGTAGAGGCGCTTGAACGCCACCGGGTCCTGCCGAGCGACGCGGTCGAGCAATTCAATCAACTCTTCGTCCTGGTTTTGCAGCGTCATCGTCCGATTCTGCGGGAATTCGGCATTTTTGGTGGACGGCGGGATTTCCGACACGGATGGGGCCTGCGCCGCCCGTGCCAGCCAGCGCAGTGGCCGGCGCGGTGCGCGACGCGCCGCGGTTAATTGCACGGGATCCCGCCCGGTCGAAAGTGGCGGTTGGCTCATGGCGATGGGGTATCGGGCGTCTGGCTCATGCTGGGGATACGCAACCGAGCCGAATCTGGATGTGGCCCATCGCATGCCCGATTCCATCGCGCTTGCCGTGATGTCGCCACAACGCGCTGGCCGGTATTCAGTTCCATCACATCTGTCAGGCCCATTTGCCATGAACTGCAGGATCGCATCAACCTGTGCGCGTCGCCAACATGGGCGAGAACCCGCCGGCCCAGTACACCGTCGACTCTACGTTGTGGCGCGCCATGGCGACCTGTTGCCGGTTTTATTTCACTCAGTTGAATCCGTTTTTGATATTGGTGCGTATCCATCATGCAGCGGTCGCTGTATGACACCTCCCCAGGAGAACCTATGAAACTCAAATCTGTCCCATTGTCCTGCGCCTGCCTGCTGCTTTTTGCCGCAGGTGGTGCCGTTGCCTCCAGCCATCGCGAGGCACCATTCATCACGACCAGTCCCAAGGTCGACGGAACGGACTTCTACATGTTCCGAAGTTATGAGGGAGTGGCAGCCAACGGAAGCGGTGGCCGCTCCGACTACGTGACGCTGCTGGCCAACTACCAGCCGCTGCAAGGACCGTACGGCGGGCCGAACTATTTCTCGCTCGATCCCAACGCCTTGTACGAGATTCATATTGACAACAACGGCGACGCGCGCGAGGACATCACGTTCCAGTTCCGCTTCCAGAACAAGCTCAAGGGCACAGCGCTGACGATCGGCACGGCCAGCGTGCCGATCCCGTTGATCCAGTCCGGCCCGGTGAGCGGGCTCAACGCAGCCGCGCTCAATGTCAACGAAACCTACACCGTCAACGTCGTGCGCGGCGACCGGCGCAAAGGCTCGGTCATGCCATTGACCAAGACCGGCGGTGGCGCGACCTTCGAGAAGCCGGTGGACAACATCGGCACCAAGACGATTGCCGACTACACCGGATACGCTGCACAGCACATCCATACCGTGACCATTCCCGGCTGTCCGGTCGGCAAGGACCAGGGCAAGGTATTCGTCGGCCAGCGCGCAGAAGGGTTTGCCGTCAATCTGGGTACGGTTTTCGACCTCGTCAATGCGCCGGCGTCGTTTCTGCTCGACCCGTCGCAGAAAGACGCGGCCGGCATGAATGGCCAGCACTACATCCAGAAGACCAACGTCACGACGTTGGCACTTGAGGTCCACAAGGACTGCCTGACGGCCAATGGCGAGCCGGTCGTCGGCGGCTGGAGCACGGCCAGCTTGCGCCAGGCGCGATTGCTCAACGGCCAGCCACCGTCGGGCAACGACAAGGCCGACAAGGTGGGTGGCGCCTGGACACAGGTTTCCCGGTTGGGCAATCCGCTGGTGAATGAGTTGGTGATCGGATTGCCGGACAAGGACAAATTCAATGCATCCATGCCCAAGGATGATGCCCAGTTCCTGACCTATGTCACCAACCCGACCTTGCCGGCGCTGCTCGGCGTGGTGCTCAATGCCAACGTCGCTCCGACGAATCTGCCGCGCACCGACCTGGCCACGACCTTCCTGACCGGTATCACCGGAGTCAACAAACCCACGGCCAATCCGCAACCGTCGGAGATGTTGCGCCTCAATACCGCCGTGGCACCGGTGCCGTTTGCGATGCAGAACCGCCTGGGCGTGGCGGGCAACGCGTTGGCCGGAGGAACTGACAACGCCGGTTTCCCGAACGGCCGCCGACCGAAAGATGACGTGGTCGATATCGCGCTGGTCGCCATGGTGGGGGGCCTGTGTGTGATCAATGGTGACAACGATGCGCTCAAGCTCAACAGCATACCGGGCGTGCCGGGAGTGACCTCGATGTGCAAGCCTTCCAGCGTCCCGCTGGGGGCCAGCTCGGCCAACATCCACGATGGCGTCGACCAGGCAACCGTGCCGTTCATGCCAGGGTTCCCATACCTGAACACGCCCAATCCTGGCGCGATGTAGACCCACCAACCAAGGAACCATCATGATGACAAACCACAGACAGCGGTTGCTGCCGCTGTTGCTGGGCGCAACACTGCTACTGGGCGCGTGTGGCGGGGGCGGCGGCGGGGGCGGTGCCGTGGCACCGGACCCTGCGCAACCCGATTTCGGGCAAAGCGTCACCGCGCTGATTGACTACATGAAGCGGCTGATTGCCGGTACCGACGAAAACGCGGATCAGGTCAATGTGAATGCATTGACGCTGCCGGTCGACGACACCGCCGAGCCGACGCCGTTGT
>JBDTMH010000326.1:0-4585 GCA_039934375.1 Burkholderiaceae bacterium
GGGGCGACACCTACGCGAAGCCGTTCCTGGATGCCTGCAAACAGGGAAACAGCACCCTGCTGGGCAGTGGCCTGAACCCGGGATTCATTACCGACAAGATTGCAACCATTGCCGCCGGGATATGCCTGGAAGTCGAGAACATCGAAATTACCGAGACGGTGGCCTGCAACATGATGCAAGACCCGGTATATGTTTTCGACATGCTGGGTTTTGGTTGCCCCATGGATAGCGTGGACCCCAACGACCCCAACTGGCATCCGGTCGAAATACACAATGGCATGTTCGCGGAGGTCATTGCGCAACTCGTCGACAGACTGGGTTACAAGCTCGATCGCATCGAGACCGACCACGTCATGTACCCCGCTACCGAGGACATCACCATCACCCCGGGTGTGATCAAAAAGGGAACGATCAGCCACACCCTCTGGCGCTACCACGGCATTGTTAATGGCAAGCGACTGGTGACCCAATCAGTCAACTGGATCATGGAAACGGCCCATCTGCCAAAGCCCGATTTCACGACCTGGTCGGTGAACATCCGTGGATTGCCCAGCGTTGATATCACGGTCGATATCGGAGTTCCTGCCAAGTATCCGTTCAAGACAACAGCAGTGCAGTACGGCGTGGCGGGTTCGCTGGTCAATTCGGTACCGGGATTGGTTGCAGCACCGCCTGGATTCTGGGAAATCCCACTCGCTGAGCCATCGCTTGTACGTGAGCCATCCATCTAGGACGGAGAACGCTACAGCAGCGTGCCGCAGCGTCCAAAAAAAGTGATAGTGCCTGCCGGGATTCTCCGGCGAACTATTGATCGGAACATCGCCACATTGGCGGACACCCATTTCAACTGACGGAGTCTTTGCATCATGAGCAAATATGAAATTTACAACGAGTTGCCCCTCAGAGCCCACGAAGAGGGCAACGAATACTTGCAGGGAAGTATTCATGGTCCTGTGGGCAAGGAAATCACCGCGACCGACCTCGATGTGATTGGGGAAATCCCAAAAGACCTCGATGGGGTGTACATCCGCAATGGGCACAACCCGATTTTCCAGCCGGCCAGTGGCCGTTATCACTGGTTTGACGGTGACTCCATGGTGCATGCAACAACTTTCAAGGACGGCAAGGCACAGTACCGCAATCGCATGGTATTGACCGCTGGGCTGCTGAAGGAAATGGAAGCGGGCAAGGGCCTGTACCCCAGCCTGCGCGACGGTTTCGAAGCAGAAGGAGGCCTGAAAAACAACTCAGGGACCGATGTCGTGCTGCACAACGGCGAATTCAAAACCATGTTCTCCCGCTGCGGCCAGCCCTATCGGCTAGATCCGACCGACTTCCACACCATTGGCCCGGATGATTTTTCCGGAGCGTGGCCCCATGGCGTGTCAGCGCACTCCAAGGTCGATGGTCGCACGGGCGAATATCTGTTCTTTAACTACAGCTTCAATACCGAGCCATATATGCAATATGGTGTTGTAGGCCCCGACAACAAGCTGATCTGCTCGACAGAGATAGACCTCCCGGGTCCGCGGCTTCCCCACGACAGCTGGATTACCGAGAACTACACGATTCTTCATGACCTGCCGATGTTCTGGGACCCGGTGCTGCTCAAGCAGGGCAGGAAGAAGATGGTGTTCGATCAGTCGATGAAGACCCGTTTCGGTGTCATCCCCCGTTATGGCAGTGGAAAAGACGTGGTTTGGTTCGAATGCGATCCCACCTATATTCTGCACACGGTGAATGCATGGGAGGAAGGCGACGAAATCATCGCCTACGCCTACAAACAGTTGACGCCGATTCCCGATATTCCGAAGGGAACCCCGAGCGTCAAGGTTCAGAACTATTTTCTGTCGTTCAAGCTGATGCAGTCACGCCTGGCGGAATACCGCTTCAACCTGAAGACCGGTGAGGCCAGCGAACGATTTGTCGATGACGCCTGCGCCGAAATGCCCGGTATCAACTACCGCTATCTGGGCATCAAGAACCGCTACTCGTACAACACCTTTGCGTCGGAGGTGCCCCTGTTCCTGATGAGTGGAATCCAGAAATTCGACTACCAGGAGCTCAAGGAAGTCGATCGCTTTGACCTGCCCGAAGGAAAATTCATGGGCCAACCGGTGTTTGCGCCCCGCATCGGGTCCGAGGCGGAGGACGATGGGTATCTCATCGCCTATGTGGGCAATCTGGAGGAGACGGAAGTGTGGATCTGGCGTGGCCAGCACATCGGTGCCGGCCCCGTGGCGCGTGTTCAACTTCCCCTTGTCGTGCCTGCCGGATCACACGCATGCTGGGGCGGTGGCGAAGACATCCGGGCCGCCCAGGCGCGTCGGCGTCTAGCGGTCGCGTGAACTGATCCAGGTCCATGGCTGAGTCCGCAACATCACCCTCGCTCGACGGCCGGGTGGCGATCATCACAGGCGCCGGCAAGGGACTGGGTCGCGCCTATGCGTTGGCGCTGGCCGCTTGCGGCGCGCAGGTCGTCGTGAACAACCGTCGGCATCCAGGCGAAAAAGACAGCGAAACCTCAGCCCAGAAAACCGTGGATGCCATTCGGGCAACAGGCGGAACGGCCATCGCCAATTTTGAAACAGCCGATGCCGAAGGTGCGGGCGGGCGCATGGTCCAGCAGGCCGTGGACCATTTCGGCCGCATCGATATCGTCATCGCGAATGCGGCATTGTCCCAAGCTTCCACTTTTGGCAAACAATCGCTTGACGAGTTCATGCGGATCTTCAACGTCGGGTTTCTCGGCACGCTCAATCTGATCCACGCGGCCTGGCCACTGCTGCGCGCGCAACGCCATGGTCGTGTCATTGCAACGACATCAAGCGCCGGACGCTACGGCAACCATGGGCTCGGCGCCTACGCCGCATCCAAAGGCGCAATCGAAATGCTGGTGCGATCACTCGCGGCAGAAGGCACAAGCGCTGGCGTCCGCGTCAACGCCATTTCGCCATATGGCGCTACGCAGATGACAGCAGGCCACCTCGCCCCAGAGGTGGCAGCCTGTCTAACACCGGAAGCGGTTGCGCCGATGGTGGCGTGGTTGTCCAGCGATGCGTGTACGGCGAACGGTCAAATTTTCGTCGCCGGTGGCGGACGATTCCGGCGCGGCTTCAGCGTGGAAACGGACAGCGTGGCGGGAAACGACATGGACGAGGTCGCGCAGACGTTGGCGGATCTGCCTGGCCGACCGCATCCAAGCTCCAACCATGCGTTCGCGACGCTGGTGGAAGAACTTCGCGCGGGCGGTCAGATCCAGTGAAACGAACCCTCAAACAAAGTCGGTCATGTCAATTCAAACACTGAATCCACTTCTCGCTGCGGCTGCGCTCGGGTGGTTGTCGCTGGCCTCGATCTGGTTGTTCGCACTCGGGAAGACCGCCAAGGCGAAATGGATGCACCGCCTGCACGCGCTGCTGCCTGTGGGCGTATTGGCAGTTGCCATGTTCTCACCGGCGGGGTCGGATGTCGCGCAGCTCAGTCTCCACTGGCTGTTGGCCGGCGCCATGATGCTGGCGATCCTCACGCCGGTCTGGGTCCTGAGCCTTGTCACGCGCAATGCCGGCGCCATGGATGTCTTTTATTCACTCACCGCATCGTTGACTGCCATCGGAATGGTGCTTTTCGATGGGCAATATTCCGTACGGCAATTGGTTTTCCTCCTGATGGTCGTCATCTGGTCCGCTCGTCTGGTCATCCATGCGTCAAGCACCAACCTCGGGCAGGCGCAAGAACAGCAACCGTACGCCACCTGGCGCAAGAACAATGGTCAGCGCTGGTGGTGGTGGAGCTATTTCCAGGTATTTCTGTTGCAAGGCGGATTGATCTGGATCTGGGCATTGACGATGGTCATGGCGATCGGAGCAGAACCCGGACCGCTGACACCACTCGACATCTTTGCAATTGCGATCTGGTTGACCGGATTCGTCTTTCAGGCTGGTGCGGATTGGCAACTCAAGCGCTTCAAGGCCAACCCTGCCAACAAGGGCAAGGTGCTACAGAGCGGCTTGTGGTCATTAACACGCCATCCGAACTACTTCGGTGAAGCCACCATGTGGTGGGCCTACTTTGCGTTCGGCCTGGCACATCCGCTCGGCTGGCTGGCCATCGTTGGGCCGCTGTATGTCACCTGGTTCATGAGCAAAGGATCGGCCGCGGCCATGCTGGACCGCCACATGCTGCGTACAAAGCCTGATTACGCATCCTACGTAGAACATGTCGCCGGCTTCTTCCCGTGGTTCAAGTCCTCTGCCGACACGCTGATGCTGGAGCGTTTTCGGCGCAGGGCTCCTGACATCCCGGCGGCATAGTGTTCCATTCCAAACGCATCGCCCTGATCGACAACCCCTACATGCCTGGCAACTGGCAACACAGCACGCAGGGTACTCCCGTGGCCTCCGCCCAGGGCTGCCCCAATCAATCTCGCACTGCCGTGCGCAACACCAAGGAACTCCCATGACCACGAATACCCTTTCACTGCCGGACTACGCAATCCATCACCCGGTCATTGCCGCCAATGGCACGACAGTCTTCCTGTTGCATGGCGCGTTCGGCGCAAAGGAATACTGGCGCGAGCAGTTAA
>JBDTMH010000327.1:0-4571 GCA_039934375.1 Burkholderiaceae bacterium
TCGATGCCGTTGCTGGCGTTGTCGGCAAAGGCCAGACTGATGGTGCCGGTGGGCGCGATCGACAACAGGTGCGAGTTGCGCAGGCCGTCGCGCCGGATGCGGTCCTTGAGCGGCTGCGGCAGGCGTGAGGCAAAGCTGTGGCCACTCAGATAAAGGTCGGCATTGAACAACGGGAAGGCGCCGCGTTCCAGCGCCAGCGCACTCGATGCGGCATAAGCGGCATCGCGCAAGCTCCGGCTGATGTGGGTCGCCATGACCCGCGCGGCCTCGCTGTCGTAATGCAGTCCCAGCATGATCAGTGCGTCACCCATGCCGGTGAAGCCCAGTCCGACACGCCGCTTGTTGCGCGCCTCCTCGTGTTGCTGCGGCAAGGGCCAGACCGTGATGTCAAGGACGTTGTCCAGCATGCGCGTGGCCACGGCCGCGAGTTCGGCGAATCCGGCGTCGTCGAACCGGGCCTGTGGGCTGAACGGATGACGCACGAAGCGCGTCAGGTCGATCGATCCCAGGCAGCAGCAGCCATAGGCAGGCAGCGGTTGTTCGCCACAAGGATTCGTACTCGCAATCGTCTCGCAATACTGCAGGTTGTTGTCGTTGTTGATGCGGTCCAGGAACAACACGCCGGGTTCGGCGTGGTCGTAGGTGGAGCGCATGATCTGGTCCCACAATACCCGCGCCGGCAGCTTGCGGTAGACCCAGTAGGGGCTGCCTTCGGCCGGTGTCACAACATACGCGCCGGCGAGCTTCTGCGCAGGGCCTGGTTCGGCACGGTGCACCAGTTCGATCTCGGCGTCGCCTTGCACCGCCTGCATGAACGCGTCGGTGATGCCGACCGAGATGTTGAAGTTGCTCAAGGCCCCGGTGTCCTTGGCGCGGATGAATTCCTCGATGTCTGGATGGTCGCAGCGCAACACGCCCATCTGGGCGCCGCGCCGCGCGCCGGCGGATTCGACGGTCTCGCAGGAACGGTCGAACACGTGCATGTAACTCACCGGGCCCGAGGCACTGCTGCGTGTGCTGCCGACCCAGGCGCCACGCGGGCGGATACGAGAGAAGTCGTAGCCGACGCCACCACCCTTGCGCATCGTTTCTGCGGCCTGCGTCAGCGCGATGTAGATGCCCGGATAACCGTCGTCTTCGTGCGCAATCGAGTCGCCCACCGGCTGCACGAAGCAGTTGATCAGCGTGGCGGAGAGTTCGGTGCCCGCGGCCGACTGGATCCGGCCTGCCGGCAAGAAGCCGTCCTGCAGCGCTTGCAGGAATCGCGCCTGCCAAAACGCACGTTGCGCCGGTTCCTCGGCCTGGGCCAGTGCCAGCGCGACGCGCCGGTTCACATCGGCAATCGATTGTTCGCCGTCCTTGGCGTATTTCTCCAGCAGGACTTCTTCACTGATCGATTGTGCGGTCATTGCCGCGGTGGGGTACGTAGTGGATGGTGTATCGGACATGATGGTGGTCGGGTTCTGCAGAATCGTTGTCAGGTCGGTATGGTCAGCGTGCAGCATAAGCTGCATCATCCGCGCATCATTTGATGCGGGACAATGCCGCTGTCGTCTGCATATACGGCCGAATGTCTTTTTACCCCTTTTATGAGCCGCTTACCAGTGCGGACTGTGACCATGGAAATATCCAACTTCAACGATCTGTTGGCCGCCGCGCGCGCGCAGGAACAGCCGCAGCGCTTGTTATTTGTTTTCACCGACGCCGAACTGGACCCGGACAGCACCGAAGTCCAACGGCGTGATTTCGCGGCGGGCCACGGCGGCGCCCTGGTGCCGGTCATGACAGCGGACAAATCACCCGACGAATTGGTCGATTTCGCGAACATGGAGCAGGAGTCGCGTCAATTCGGCAAATCCTGGGCCGTGGTGTTTGTCGCGGCCTTGTCGGGTCGCGCCGGTCTTGCGCCCAACGATGACGAGGTGGCGCAGGTGCTGACCCGCATGACCGACGCCATCAAGTCGGGCGAGCTGGCCGGATTCATCCCGTTCGATCGCGAAGGCCATACCGTCGTGTTTGGCTGATCGGGCTGGGGGGCTGCGCGACGCTTGCTGTCGCCGAATGGCCGGGGGCTTCAGCCCAGGCCCGCCATCGGCGAGCGGTTGATCGCCACGGCGACGATGTAGCTCACCGTCAGCAATGCGGCGACGAAGGCCGCGACCTGTTGGGCGCGCGCGAGCCCGGGGCGAAACGCGATGCTGCCCAGGCCGATGTACAGCAGTAGCGCGAGCACCTTGGCCGACAGCCAGCCCTGGGCCAGCGGGTACTGGTGGCTGTACAGGCTCAGTGCGATGGCAGCGCCGAGCAGCGCCGTGTCGTTGATATGCGGCACGATGCGCAGCCAGCGCCATTGGCGCCAGTTGAAACCGGAGAACTGCAACACGCCGCGCAGCAGGAACAGACTGATGCTGATGCCGGCACACGTGATGTGCAGCAATCGGATCTCGGCGTAAGGCATCGCTTAGCCGTCCCGACAGTCGGCACGGCTGCTGCCCGGCCACGGGGGAAGGATCCACAGGCAGACCGCGATCGCCAGGCTCCATGCGCCGGCGGTAACTAGCAACGATGGCAAATACAACTCCCCGTTCAGTCATGGTGGAAAAACCGCAACGGCGTCGCGACCATCACCAGTAGCCAGGCCAGCGATTTTAAGCGGCCGCGAAACTGAAGATCCGATCTGCACTGACGCTATCCACATGCTATGCCTGCCCTAAGTTTCGGTCCATATCTTGGTTTCAAGGCGGCCATTCCATGAAAGTATTTCCACGCGCGCATTTTCTGCTGATCGCTGACGTCGGCCAGGGTACCGCCTGCAGCTCGGCATCGGCGATACGGTAAAGGCGTGCGACGCTAACCAAGCGCTGCAAAACGCCATGAAACTGGAACAGAAGGCTCTATGAAATGGTAAAAGTTTGGGACCCGCTGGTACGCGGCGTGCATTGGTCGCTGGTGGTGTGCGTCATCGGAGACTTCGCGTTGAACGAGCCTGGTGGTGCGACGCATCGCTGGCTTGGCTACGCTGCCGCCGGACTTGTGGTCTTGCGGTTGATTTGGGGATTCTTCGGAACGCCGCACGCACGATTTTCTGACTTCTTCCCGACGCCGTCGCGGCTGTTTCCGTATGTCAGGGCACTGCTGCGTGGCCATGAACCCCGGATGGTCGGACACAATCCGCTGGCCGCGCTGATGATGCTGACGCTGCTGGTGCTGGTGCTGGCGCTCGGCGTCACCGGATTTCTGCTTGGCACGGACGCATTCTGGGGCAGCGAGTCGATGCTCGGCATTCATGAGGCCATCGCGAACACGCTGATCGCGCTCGTGGCCGTGCATGCTGGCGCGGCCATCGTCGAGAGTTTTCGCCACCGCGAGAACCTGGTCTGGTCCATGGTCACCGGCAAGAAGCGCCCATAAGCAACCCGAGCGCCCAAGCGGTGAACTCCCGACTGCCTGTCGAATCATCGAGGCCGCTAAGTCTCACCTAACTTGCACGGCCTATCGTGAACGGCTCAACCACCAGGAGAAACTCCATGAAACTTTCGATCGCGACCTCAGTAATCGCCTTTGCCGTATCCAGCATCTTTGCAGGGTCGGCTTTCGCCGCTTCCGGATGCAGTTCCGCGCCCTCGGCGCAATGGCAGTCAAAAGCCAAACTTGAATCCCAACTTTCCGCTGAGGGCATGAAAGTTCGAAAGATCAAGGTTGAAAACGGCTGCTACGAGGTTTACGCAACCGACAAGAGCGGCAAGCGCCAGAATCTTGCATTCAACGCACAGACGCTCAAACAGCTTGCCAACGCCGAAGCTGGTGAAAATTGACGCCTGCAATCCACGTAAAAGCGGGGCTCAGTTGTTCAAATAGCCGGAGCCACTCCCACGACCCAGGATGCGGGTGTTGTATTAGCACGACTTTGGACAAAACTTGATCTAAAACATTTTTGCGACAGGGGACCAGTCTAAAGTGGGTTGACATCACTGCGCCGGAGGTCGACATGAAACCTGCATCTCGCCGTTCGATCGTAAACGGGGCCAGATTCATGGGGCTGATGCTCGCCTTGTTCGCCGCGTGGCTGGCCATGCTGCCACAAGCGGCGATGGCGTTGCCGGCGTTCGCGCGCCAGACCGGCCAGAACTGCGTGGCGTGTCACGCCGGAGGCCAATTCCCCGAACTCACTCCCTATGGCCGGCTGTTCAAGATGACCGGCTACACGATTGGCGAGCGGACGGTCCCGTTGTCGGCGATGGGCTTGCTGTCGAATTCGCGCGTGTCCAACACATCCAAGAGCGACGATCCCGCCGCCGACTTCTACAAGAACGGCAGCACGCTGTTCCCGACCGCCAGCGTGTTCCTGGCTGGCAAGGTGACCGACAACATCGGCGCGTTCGCGCAGATCACCTACGACGCATACGCAGTGCAGGCGGCGGACGGATCCTGGCACGGCCATTCGAATGCCGACAACATTGACCTGCGCTATGCGGACCGCTATGTCAACGATAAGCGCGACCTCATCACCGGGATATCGTGGAACAACAACCCCTCGGTGTCCGACCCCTGGAACACCACAGCGGCATGGA
>JBDTMH010000328.1:0-4444 GCA_039934375.1 Burkholderiaceae bacterium
TGGTGCAGCCGCGGGTCGATGCCACCCAGGCTGTGGCTGAGCGAATGCACGCAACCCAGACCCTTCTGGAATGCCATCGCACCCTGCATCGATGCGCTCATCATGTTGAGCCGGGCCTCCTTGTCGCTGCCGTCGCGGGTGGCGCGCTCGATATGGGCCCACGCGCGTTCCAGTCCGTCCAGGGCAATGCCGTCGGCCGGCGGGTTGAAAGCGGGCGCCATGAAGGTTTCCATGCAATGGGCGATCGCATCCATGCCGGTGGCTGCGGTCATGCGTGGCCCCAGGCCCAAGGTCAGTTCCGGGTCGCAGATGGCCGCCCGCGGCACCAGATGCCAGGAGTGAAAGCCCAGCTTGCGTCCGTCGTCCAGGATCAGGATGGCGCCACGCGCGACCTCGCTGCCAGTGCCGCTGGTGGTGGGCACCGCGATCAGCGGCACGCAGCGGTCGGTGATGCGGCCCGAGCCGCCCTCGATGGTGGCATAGGTTTTCAGTGCACCGTCGTGCCGTGCCGCGATCGAAACGCCCTTGGCGCAATCGATGGCGGAGCCACCGCCCAACGCGATCAGTCCGTCGCAATGCTGATCGTGGAACACGTTGGTCGCTGCGCGCACGGCCGCTTCGGTCGGATTCGACGGCGTCTCGTCGTACACCGCCTTTTCCATGTTCGGCAGCATGTCCAGTGCCTTGCGCAACAAACCGGCGGCCTTGATGCCCTGATCGGTCACGAACAGCGGACGTTTGATTCCGACCCGTTCACACTCCTGGCGCAGCAGCGACAAGGCGCCGAACTCGAACTGGATTTGTGTCACGTAGTAAATCAATGCCATGATGTCTTGCCGATGTAGGATCAATGCTCGAATGTAGCAACAACCGAACATGACTGAAGCTTCCCGCCAGGATTTCCGGCTGATTCACCGGCTGCGTGTGCGCTGGGCCGAGGTGGACCAGCAGCGCATCGTGTTCAATCCACACTACCTGATGTACATCGACATCGCATTCACCGAATACTGGCGTGCGATGGCGATACCGTACGAGCTGATTCCCCAGACGCTGGGCGGCGACCTTTACGTGAAGAAGTCGACGCTCGAATACCACGGCTCGGCGCGGCTGGACGACCTGCTCGATGTCGGCATTCAATGCGCGCGGATTGGCAATTCGTCGATGCTGTTTCGCACCGGCATCTTCCGCAACGAGGTCCTGCTGGTCAGCGGTGAGCTGGTCTATGTGTTCGCCAATCCCGCAACCCAGACCTCCATGCCGGTACCGCAGGCTTTGCGCGACCTGCTGCAGTCCTACGAGTCCGGTGTGTCTCCCATCGACATCCGCCTGGGCGACTGGGCACAGCTCGGAGCGCAGGCGCGCGCGCTGCGCCAGCAGGTGTTCGTAGACGAACTGAACATCGACCACGGGCTGGCGTACGACAGTTCGGACGACAGCGCCGTGCACGCACTGGCACGCAACCGAATGGGCCAGGCACTGGCGACCGGGCGGCTGGTCCGAGAAGGTCCTGCGCTGGCCCGGATTGCCCGGGTGGCGGTCAACCGCAGCTTGCGTTCGACCGGGTTTGGCCGCGTGGTGATGCAGGCACTGATGCAACTGGCGTCGGAGCGCGGCGATACCCGTGTAGTCCTGCAATCGCAATGCAGCGTGGAGGGTTTTTACACGCGGCTGGGTTTCATGCCGATGGGCGACCCCTACGAAGAGGCCGGCATTGCCCATATCGACATGGCCCGCCAGCTCGCAAGCTTGTAGCGCAGCAGAGCGGCCGGTCCAGTCGCAGATGCGGCGCGTCGCGGCCGGATTGCAGCCGGTGATTGATTGCCGCGTCCGACGACCTTCAAATGTCTTCGAGCAGCGGATACGGCATGGCCCGAACCACGACCGATGCGCCGTCGGCCGTGCCCAGATGCAAGCCGCCCGATTGCAGCGCCGTCACCTGGCCCGACACGATGGCGTCCCAGCCACCCTGTGGATTGGGCGCTGCCACCACGACGGTTGCGCACGGTTGTTCGGCATCGTCTTGGCGGAAGATTTCCTGGCCGGCTTCAAGCGCTTGTTCGCAATGCGCGCGCAACGCGCGGCGCTTGAGAACTCCGCGGAACTGGCTGCGCGCCACGACCTCCTGGCCCGGGTAGCAACCTTTCTTGAAATTCACGCCGCCAACCGACTCATAGTTGAGCATTTGCGGCACGAATGCCTCCGCCACCGCCGCGCTGACCATCGCGATGCCGGCATCGACCTCGCCGAGATCCCAACGCGCGGCCGGCATTCTGGGCGCCGCAGGCAGTGGCTCCTGCGACGGCGCAATCCACATGGCGCGTGGCACACCGCAGGCTGGATAAAGCTGGATCACGGTCGCAGCGCCATGGTCCGAGCGCGACCAGGGCCGGGCCTGGCCATCGATATAGGGCGTGGTTGCCGAGCCTGCCAGCCCGCAGATCTGCCAGGCGTCACTGGCGTCCGTCAGGCGCGCCTTGGCGCGCAGCACGAACATCGACAAGCGTTTGAGTACTGCCGGCAGCAGGTCGGCGTGGCAGATCAGCAGGATATCGTCGTGCGAGCGCTTGAAACCGATGAAGCTGGCCTGCATGCGCCCCTTGGCGGTACAAAACGCAGCCAGTCGGGCCTCGGACATGCCCAACAGCGCGAAATCCTGAGTGAGTTGCCCTTGCAAAAACGTGGCTGCATCGGCGCCTTCGACGCGGATCACGCCGAGCTTCGTCAGCAAGGCCATTCCATCAGGTAAGGTGTTCATGGCGTCAATTATCATCGTCTCTCAATCACTTACGGACGATAGGCCTGTGCGACGTATTTTGCTGCTTCTCGTCTTGCTCGCGGCCGCGCTGGGTGGAGCCGCGGCCTGGTGGCTGAATCAGCCGCTGGTCCTGGTGGCCGATTCGGTCGACGTGTCGATCGATCCCCGCACCAGCGCCCAGGGCGTGGCGCAGGTGGTGGTCAGTGCGGGCATCGATACTTCGCCGCAGCTGTTGTATGCATGGTTCCGCCTGTCGGGTGACGCGCGCCAGATCCGGGCCGGCAGTTACGAGATCGAGCGCGGCACCACGCCGCGCAGCCTGTTGCGCAAGCTGGTACGGGGCGAGGAATCGCTGCGCTCGCTGACGCTGGTCGAAGGTTGGAACTTCCGCCAATTGCGCGAGGCGCTGGCCAATGCGCCCCAGTTGCGCCAGGAAACGGCCGGTCTGACGGACCAGGCCGTGATGGAAAAGCTCGGCCGGCCAAAGCAACATCCCGAGGGTCGATTTTTCCCGGACACCTATAGCTATGCCAAGGGTTCCAGCGATTTGAAGCTGCTGGCTTTGGCGATGCGGACCATGGACCGCCATCTACAGGCGGCCTGGCAGCACCGATCCCCGGACAGCCCCTTGCAGACGCCCGAACAGGCGTTGATCCTGGCCAGCATCGTCGAGAAGGAGACCGGGCAGGATGTCGATCGACCGCTGATTGCTGCGGTTTTCAGCAACCGCCTGCGTGTGGGCATGATGCTGCAGACCGATCCAACGGTGATCTACGGACTGGGTGACCGCTTCGATGGCAATCTGCACAAGAAAGACCTGCTGACGGATACACCGTGGAATACCTATACCCGTGCCGGGCTCCCGCCTACGCCGATTGCGATGCCGGGTCGCAACGCGTTGCTGGCCGCAGTGGCGCCGGCACCGACCAAGGCTTTGTATTTCGTCGCCCGGGGCGATGGCAGCAGCGAGTTCAGTGTCAACCTCAACGACCACAACCGTGCGGTCAACAAGTTCCAGCGCAAGCAATAAGTCCATGGCACACAGCGGCGTTTTCATCACCTTCGAAGGCATCGACGGGGCCGGCAAATCGAGCCACATGCTGGCGCTGACCGAGGCCTTGCAGGCCCAGGGCAGGGTGGTCACCGTGACCCGGGAGCCGGGGGGGACAACGCTGGCGGAGCAGCTGCGCGAATTGGTGCTGAACACGTCGATGGACGGCCTGACCGAAGCGCTGCTGGTATTTGCGGCGCGGCGCGACCATGTCTGCCGGGTGATCCTGCCGGCACTTGCGCGGGGCGAGGTGGTGGTGTGCGACCGGTTCAGCGACTCGACCTTTGCATACCAGGGCGGTGGTCAAGGGCTGGCTTTGCCGGTGCTGGCGCAGCTCGAGCGCTGGGTCCAGGCCACGACCGACGCGCAGGACGCTGCGCTGTTGCAGCCCGACCTGACCTTGTGGTTCGACCTGGCGCCGGCCGAGGCCGCGCTCCGTTTGGAGCAGGCACGTGCGCCGGATCGTTTCGAGGCCAGGGGCGTAGACTTTTTTGCCCGAGTGCGCCAGGGCTATGCAGCGCGCGCACAGGCCGACGCGCAGCGCTTTGCGCTGATCGACGCCGGAGCCCAGCGTGAACCCGTCTGGCAGCAAGTCCGGCAGGCGGTACGCGCCCGTGGGTGGCTGGCTTGAGCGGCCC
>JBDTMH010000329.1:0-4443 GCA_039934375.1 Burkholderiaceae bacterium
AGTGCCGCGAAGGCCATCGCCGCCCACATCGCGGCGTGCGTGTACTGGCCGCCGTTTTCGCGCACACCCGGCACGTAGCCCTGGATGTAGCCAGGCGACGGTTTGCTGGTGTCGAACGGCGGGGCAAGCAGTTGAACCAGCCGCATGTCGCGCTGCACCAACAGTTCGTCGAGCGACGCCATCGCACGCCGCGCATGTTCGATGGATGCCGCACCCGACAGCACCGACCAGCTTTGCGCGATCGAGTCGATCCGGCATTCCGTGTTCGTCGCCGAGCCGAGCACCGTGCCGTCGTCGAACCAGGCGCGCCGGTACCACGCGCCGTCCCAGGCCGATGCCTCGATGCGGTTGCGCAGCCCTTGCGCCTCCTGTTCACAGAGTTCGGCAAAGGCGAGGTCCGCACGTGCGCGCGCCAGCGGCGCGAATCGCCTCAGCACCTCGACCAGGAAGAAGGCCATCCAGACACTTTCGCCACGGCCATCGGCGCCGACCAGGTTCATGCCGTCGTTCCAGTCGCCCGAACCCATCAGCGGCAGCCCGTGCGCGCCGTAGACCAGACCATGGCGGATCGCGCGCACGCCGTGTTCGTACAGGCTGGCGACCTCGTCGGACACCTCGGGCCGCTCATAATTGGAGGCCTCGCCTTTCTTCAGCGGCCGGCTCTGCAGGAAAGGGCAAGGTGCGTCGAGAACCCCGGTGTCTCCGGTGGTCTCGACATAGCGACAGGTGGCGAGCGCCAGCCACAGGAAGTCGTCGGCACAGCGCGTACGCACGCCTTTGCCCGAAGGCGGATGCCACCAGTGCTGCACGTCGCCTTCGACGAACTGACGCGCTGCGGCACGCAGCAGGTGCTCGCGCACCAGAGCGGGCGCAACGTGGACCAACGCCATCACATCCTGCAGCTGGTCACGAAAACCGAACGCGCCGCTGGATTGGTAGAAGGCCGTGCGGCCCCACAGACGGGACGCTATCACCTGGTACAGCAGCCAGCCATTGGCAAGCACGTCGAGCGCTGGATCGGGCGTCTTCACCTGCACCGCGCCGAGCGTGCGGCGCCAGAACGCATGCACGGCTTCAAGCGCTTCGCTGGCCGCTCCGGGTCGACGCCAGCGATGCACCAGATCGCGCGCCTGGTCGGCCGTCTTGCCGGCACCGAGCCGGAACACCACTACACGCGTCTGCCCGGGCGCCATGTCCACGCCAATTCGCAAGGCTGCACACGGGTCGAGCGCGGCGCCGAAACGGCCCGACAGGTGCGCTTGCGTCAGCGCGGCTGGCGCGGCCAGCGTTCCCCCTGTGCCGAAGAAGTCGGCGCGATCGCCGCTGGCCTCGCTGGCCTCGCCAACCTCATCCATGGTGTCGGACTGGACATCGAAGAAGGCAGTACGTCCGGCGAAGTCGGTGTTGTAGGCATTGCGGGCAAACAGCGCACCAGTGGCCGCGTCGCGCGCCGTCACCACGTGCATCTGCGTCTTGACGCGTTCGTCACCCAGCACCCACTCGACGTAGCCGGTAACCGACAGTTTGCGCGGTCGATCCGAGCCGTTGCGCATGCTCAGCACCGAGAACTTCACCGGGCTGTCGATGGCGACGTAGATGCGCAATTCGGATTCGATTCCGTCTTCGGTGTGCGCAAAGACGCTACAACCGAAACCGTGGCGGGTCGTGTAGTTGCCTGCGGCGCGCGTGGGCAGCAGCGTCGGTGACCAGAAGCGGCCGCTGGCCTCGTCGCGGATGTAGAACGCCTCCGTGTTGGGGTCGCTCACCGGGTCGTTGGACCACGGTGTCAGGCGGAATTCGTGCGCGTTCTCGCTCCAGGTGGTCGCGCTGCCGCTCTCCGATACCAGTGTGCCGAAGTCGGGATTGGCGATCACGTTGACCCAGGGCGCAGGTGTCATGCGCCGTGCCGACGAGGTGATGACGTATTCGCGCCCGTCGGGCGTGAAGCCGCCGAATCCGTTGGAGGCGACCAGATCGCCGGGCGGCGCTTGTTCCATACACTCGGGGGTCGGCGTCGCGGCGAATGGGTCAAAGGCCGTGCGGCCTGCCTCGATCTGGAAACGTGCGAGTTGTTGGTCGAGCGTGTCAGCGTCAGAGACGACGATCCGGGCCGCGCTTTGCAACAGGATGCGGTCGCCAACCTCGAGCGTCGCGTCGTCGAGCACGAAAATGCCACCCGGCTTGCCGGCAAGAAGGGCGCCCGGTCCCGACTCTAGCTGCTGGCGGACCTGATCGAAAAGGCCCGTCACGCCACTGGCCGATGTCGCACACAGGATGGCCAACTCGCTGCCAAGGCCGAACGCATGCCAGTAGGCGTGCAGGCGCACCATCTGCTGCGCGATGGCGGACGGCGCGGGGCCAGACAGCTGCAGCAGCACGATCGGCAGGTCCCCCGAGATGCCGAAGCGCCAAAGATCCGATTGCCCGCGGCTGTTCTTCTCGATGACGCCGGCACCGGCACGCAGCGCCGCCGTCGCGGTCAAGATCGATGCTGCCATGCGCTGGCCGATGCGCGCATCGGCGTCGCTGGCCGCCAGCGTGCGCAGCACCGTGCTCCGGTAGTTGCCCCCCTGCTCCAGGATCTGCTTTGCCGCGCCGGCGCAGCGCACCTTGCGCAGCAGCGCCACGCAGGTGGCGCGCGTGGCCGCGACACCGGTGAACCAGTCGATCGTGATGGCAGCGCCGGGTTCCAGCACGAACGGGACCCGGATCGCAGCCACCGCGTCGAGCACGGCGCCTGCGGTGCCCGACAGCGCAGCGCCATCGTCCAGCGCCTGCGGATGGTCGGCATCGCGGCCGCGCCCGATGAAGCGCTTGCGGTCGGTCTCGAAAGAAACGGCGCCTGCCGGCGCGCCACTGGTCAACGCCGTGTGCAAAAGCCAGGGTGTCGGATCGGCCGGCGTGCTCGGCCGCCGGGTCGCCAGGATCGCCTGCAACGCCGGATCGATTTCGGTCTCGACGAAGAGCTTGTTGAACGCCGGGTGCGCCGAGTCAGTTGCTGGCGGACAAAGCACGATTTCGCCGTAGCTCGTCGCGCTGAGCGACAAGCGCCTGGTGCAAGTATTTGTAAAAACGACATGGCGAAGCTCTACCGCATCGTCGACCGAGACCGCCAGCTCGCTGCGCATCTCGAGGTCCTCATCGCGCCACCAGACGATGGCCCGCCCGTCGTGAAAGTCATGTCCGCTGGTCCCGCTCGGCAGCCAGGCGCGCTGTGCTGCGGTCGACCCGGCGTCGGGCGCCGCGTCCACGCGGACAAGCAAGCGCGTGCCGCCACTGTCACGCGTCGCGTCCTCGCACCAACGCATGACCGCCAGGCCCTCCCAGCAACTGGCGCCATGGCCCGACGCCATGACCCGAAGGTGATAGGTGCCGTTGGACAGGAGTTGCAGTTCTGGCATGGCTGGCGCGAAGGGGGACGAACGGAGCATAGCGTGGACGCGACGCTCGTGTCTGTACGTACGCTATCAACGGACGATTCTCGCCACTGGACCGGCAGCCGCGTCAGGCAGGCGGCGGGGGCACCGCAGCCGCGTCCCAGTGCTCGGGGCGGCCGTAGTGGTTGGCCAGGTCACGTTCCTGCTCCGGGTTCGGCAATGCATTCGCGTCGTAGATTGGCGCGTCCTTGACGGCCTGCCGTGTCAGGTCGACGGACACGGTGGCATCGAGCCAGCCGATATCGGTGATCCATGGCGGCGCGACCAGCATCTGATGGCCCAGCCACCAGTCGCTGGTATTGACGACGAGGTAACGAATGGCCCACGCCTCGTCGTCCAGCAGCACGGATTCGACGTGCCCGATGTCGCCGTCGGTGGCGTGGATGTGATAGCGCTCGATTTCGCGGCAACTGCGCAGATGCGGGTCGTCGCCTCTTTCTCGATGCATTTTCAGGTTGGCGTCGACAAAATTCGCTTCTGCATCCCCCTCGGTGGGCTGCCGCGCACTCGCGTAACCCGCAACGCCCATGCCCGGTCGCGGACCGCCGCTCCAGAGTTGCCCCTCGCCCCAATAGAACGGATAGCCGTAGTAGCCAAACTGCTCCACTTCATGCTGTCGTGCCACCGGCTTTTGGGTATCGACGTCCGGGCTGCCCTTCACCTGCTCCCGCGTCAACGAAGTCGCCAGTGATTTTGCATCCCAATTGAGACCGTGGATGGCGATGGGCGAGATCAAGACTCTTCGGCTGCCGAGCCACGACCCGGTCTCGACCAGAAAGAACCGGATCGTCCAGGTCTCGTCGTCAAAATAACAATCGCGGACTTCGCCAATCGGTCCATCACTCGCAGCCAGCGAGAAACCGTAGAGATCATCGACATTGCGAAGCATGATGCAGGCCCTCCATTGTGCAAAAGCGAACGGCGCAAAAGGCCGTTCCACGATCGACGCGTGAACCATTATGGGCCGTCGCGACTTCTTGCGTCTGTACGCTGACGGACGCAGCGG
>JBDTMH010000330.1:0-4441 GCA_039934375.1 Burkholderiaceae bacterium
GAGGCGCATGTGCTCGCCGGCATCGACCTGTCCGTGCAGCGCGGCGAGATCTGGGGCATGGTGGGCGAGACCGGTTGCGGCAAGTCGCTCACCGGCCTGTCAATCTCGCGCCTGGTAGCCAGTCCGCCCGGCCGCTACGCCCAGGGCGAGGTGCTGTTCGACGGCCGCGACGTGCTCAAGCTCGACGAGGAATCCATGCGCGGCCTGCGCGGTCGCCGCATCGGGATGATTTTCCAGGACCCGACCACCAACCTGAATCCGGTCTTCCGCATTGGCGAACAGCTCACCGACGTGGCGCTGAACGCAGCCCGGCACAGTCCCGAGATTCTGGGCCTTCCGGCCGGCGCCTCCCGAAAGGACCAACGCCGCGCCGCACGCGAGGTGGCGGCCCGCATGCTGGAAACGGTGCGCATCCCCAATGCACGTGCGCGGCTGGACGACTACCCGCACCAGTTCTCCGGCGGCATGCGCCAGCGCGTGCTGATAGCGATGGCGCTGATCGGCCGGCCCGACCTGCTGGTGGCCGACGAGCCCACCACCGCGCTTGATGTGTCGGTACAGGCCCAGATTCTGGAGTTGCTCAAGGACATGGTGCGCGAGTTCGGCATGGCCGTGCTTCTGATCACACACAACCTGGGTGTGGTGGCCCAGAGCTGCACCCACGTGGCCGTCATGTATGCCGGTACCATCGTCGAGCGCGGCCCGGTGCGTGAGGTGTTGCGCTCGCCCACCCATCCCTACACGCGTGCTCTGTTGGCGGCCATCCCCACGCGTGACAAGAAACGCGGCGACCTGCAAGACATACCCGGTGCCGTCCCGAATCTGGTCCACGCGCCGGCGGGCTGCCGCTTCGCCGCGCGCTGCCCGCGGGCCGACGCCTTGTGCCTTGCGAAGCCGCCACGCCTGGAAGCCTCAGGAGCACCCGCTTGCGGGCACGATGTGGCCTGTTTCCATCCCCATGTCTGAAGCCGCGCCCATGCTCGAACTCGAACAGGTCAGCAAGGAATTTCCAGGCAGCCGGCGTGGCTTCTCGCGCGGGGCTCCGGTACAGGCGCTCAAGGATGTGTCGCTGAACGTCGCCAAGGGCGAGAGTTTCGGTCTGGTAGGCGAGTCTGGCTCGGGCAAGACCACGCTCACGCGCTGTATCCTGCAGCTCGACGTGCCCACCGGCGGGCGTATCCTGTTCGAGGGCGAAGACCTCGCCAAGCTGAGTCCGGCAGCGTTGCGCCAGTTGCGCGCGCGCATCCAGATCGTGTTCCAGGACCCGATGGCCTCGCTGAACCCGCGCATGTCCATCCACGACATCGTGGCCGAGCCACTGGTGGTCCACAAGTCGGTGATGGGTCTGGATACACGCCAGCGCACCGATCGGGTTGCTGAGCTGCTGACGCTCGTTGGCCTGGGTCCGCAGCATCTTTACCGCTACCCGCATGAATTCTCGGGCGGCCAGCGCCAGCGCATCGGCATCGCGCGCGCGCTGGCCACGCATCCCGCATTGCTGCTGCTGGACGAACCTACCTCGGCGCTTGACGTGTCAGTGCAGGCGCAGGTACTGAACCTGCTGCAGGACCTGCAGTCGCGCCTGGGCCTGACCTATCTCTTCATCAGCCACGACCTGGCCGTGATCCGCTACGTGTGCGACCGCGTAGCGTTGATCCACCACGGCGTGATCGTGGAGCAGGGCACGCGCGACCAGATCTTTGACGCGCCCCAGCATGACTACACACGGCAGTTGCTCGGCGCCATGCCGGAAGTGACATGAACGCCCCCCGTTTGTCCGGCTTCACAACATGCAAGCCGGGCGAGTCGCGTCGGCGCCAGAGGGGGGCGGTGTTACGGCTCTTGGACAAAGTGGCTCGCCACTGTCACTGGCCTTGTGCAGGTGTGCGAGCAATTCAAGGTCGTACGGAGCGGCCGGACGGCAAGCGCTTCCACGGAAGGTCGGCAGGGTCGGCGGCCATCGGACCGCGCGCCTTGCCTATCAGCACATGTGACGCGATGGGGCCGAAGTCGGCACGGAAGTGAACCGAACTCTTGAGCACGATGATGCGCATGCGCTCGGGCTCGATGCCGAGGAAACGCAACAGCTCGAGGTCCAGCACCTGCACCTTCTGGCTCGCCAAGCCAATCAGTACGCCACCTACCTCCAGGCAGGCACACGGACCCAGCAGCACTTCACCACCCAGCGCCATCGGCCCCTTCAGCAGCACGCGTCCGTCGCTCAGCGTGTGGACACGGGCCTGCACCTGCACCGGCGGGTCGCTGAAGCCGCCGATGCCGTCCGGCACGCTGTGCCCGAGGGAGATGGAGAGTGTGGCGCCCACTCCGGCCGCATGCGCGGCGGTGGCGGCATCGGGATCGGCCAGCAGGCCGAAGGCAACCTGCCCGGGCCACACACTGCCTGCTTCCGAAGCCAGCAGTGCATGCAGCAGCCCCGTGGTATTGCCGTCGGCGCCGGCGCCCGGGTTGTCCTGGGTGTCGGCGATGAGCACCGGGCCCGCCGCCCCCGCACGAACCAGGCGCATGGCCTGCGCCACTGCTTCATCGGGTGGCAGAAGTTCCAGGCGCCATTGCGAACGGGGCTGGTCGGCCATCGCATGCAATCGCTCCACCACGGCGTGTGCCGCATCACCGTAGCCCCAGATGACGGGCCCGCACATCGGCACGTCGGCAGCCGGGAATCCCATCGCGAAACTCGACACGGTGCCGTGTTCACGGTCCTGCGCGCGCAACGCGTCGTAGATGCGGCTTGCGGGCTCTATCAGCGTGCACTGTGCATTGAGCGGCAGCAGGAAGTCGAGCCGGCGCGCGTGCAAGGGCTCGCGCGTTCCGCGCGCCAGGCGGCGTTCGAGCAGCACCGCCGCCAGCCGGCCGGTGTCGGCGCCATCCACATGCGGGTAGGTGCGAAAGGCCGCCAGCGCATCGGCGTGCGCAAGCATCGCCTCCGACACATTGGCGTGCAGGTCCAGGCTGCCCACGATGGGCAGATCCGGACCCGCGACCGCGCGCACGCGTGCCAGCAACTCCCCCTCGGCGTCTTCCACGTGTTCGGCCACGGCGGCGCCATGCAGGTCGAGGTACACCGCATCCACCGCAGCCGGACTTGCCAGCAGCGCGGCCAGGTCCTGCGTGATCTCGTCCGAGATACGCTCGAAGGCGTCGCGCGTCACATGCGCGCTGGGATTGGCGCCGGCCCAGACGGAAGGCAAAAGTTCCCATCCGCGTGCCTCGCCGTGCGCGATGAAACCGCTGATCGGGACACCCTTGCCACGGTAGCGCTCCAGCACTACGGGGCCGCGCATGTAGGGCAGCCAGCCCGCGCCGGAGGTGAAGGCCGGCCAGTCGGCCTTGCTGGGGGCAAAGGTATTGGTCTCGTGCTGGAAACCGGCAATGAAAACTCTCAATTCGATTCCTCGTTGATGAACAGCCAGGTGGCGCCGTCGCGGGTCGCGCGCCAGGCCCGCATTATCCCAGCCTCTTCCAACCCATAGTCCAGGAGACCATTTTCATGAGCAGCCTCATCCACACCCTGCGCGTCATCGAGCAGATCGACAGTCCGCGCGCAAGCGGCGAACGCATCGCCGCGCTGTTCGCTCCCTACCTGGCCGACGCTACCGTCACGGTGACGCCGATCACAGGCCCGAAAGGCAAGACCGACTTCGTGCGCGTGGTCATTCCTGGCAGCCGCGGCAAGCAGGCCGGGGGCACGGCTCCCACGCTGGGTGTTGTCGGACGCCTGGGAGGTGTCGGTGCACGGCCAAGCCGTATCGGCATGGTTTCAGATGCCGACGGCGCCAGCGCCGCGCTTGCCGCCGCGCTGCAACTGGCCCATATGCACGCGCAAGGCGATGTGCTGCCAGGCGACGTGGTTCTCGGGACGCACATCTGCCCCGATGCGCCGACGCGGCCGCATCAGCCGGTGGACTTCATGGATTCGCCCATGGACATGGAGACTCTCAACGCGCAGGAGATAACGCCCGAGATGGACGCCGTGTTGTCCATCGACACCACCAAGGGCAACCGGGTCATCAACCACAAGGGCATCGCGATCTCTCCCACCGTCAAGGAAGGGTACATCCTGCGGGTTTCGGAGGATTTGTTGCGCATCCTGGAGATGACGACCGGCCTGCCGGCCGCCACTTTCCCCGTGACCACACAGGACATCACGCCATACGGTAACGGACTGCACCACCTCAACAGCATCCTGCAGCCCTCGGTCGCCACGAGCGCGCCCGTGGTAGGTGTGGCCATCACCGCCGTGAGTGTGGTGCCGGGTTGCGGCACGGGTGCCAGCCACGAGGTGGACATTGCATCCGCCGCGCGCTTCGCAGTAGAGGTCGCCAAGGAATTTACCCAGGGGACTTGCCACTTTCACGACGCACAGGAATATGGCAAGCTGCTGGCGTTGTATGGATCGATGGCGCACTTGCAGGGGCGCTCA
>JBDTMH010000331.1:0-4435 GCA_039934375.1 Burkholderiaceae bacterium
GAAGGAGATTCCTTCACGACACGGCGCCCGATCAGTGATTTCAGCCAGTTCGGCTTCAACGACAGGGCTTCGTCGGTCGTCGTTGGCGGAGAGGCCGACGCGCGCTGGCAGATCTGCGACGACGTACGGTTCAGTGGCCGCTGCGTCATCTTGAGCCCGGGAAGGTATCCGACGCTGCGCGCGATGGGTCTGAACAACGGGATCTCGTCGGTACAGCTGTTGGCCCGCGCAGTCGCGCCTTTGCAACCGGTTGCTGCCGCGCCATCCACGCTCAAGGCGGTGTTCTATGAAAAGCCTGGACTGAGCGGGCGCAGCATGGTGGCGCAAGAAGATATCGCCAGTCTTCGCCGCACCGGATTCGACGAGCGGATCTCGTCGATGGAGATTTTCGGCGGGCCATGGGAGGTCTGTCAGGACGACGGGTTCGCCGGTCGCTGCGCAGTTCTGCGGCCGGGGCGTTATCCCAGCCTGGCCGAGATGGGTCTGGACAACCGCATATCGTCGATGCGCATCGTGATGCGTGAACATGGCCCCGGCGCCGATCCCGCGCGCGTCGTCTTCTACGGGCAAGAAAATTTTGCTGGCCGTTCCTTTGCCACGCAGGGGGAGCGGACAGACTTCGGCGGCTCCAGAGTCAACGACCGCGCCTCATCGGCGCAAGTCTACGGCGGACCGTGGGAGCTCTGCCCCGACAGCGGCTACGGCGGCGCCTGTGTCGTGCTGCGTGCAGGCAACTACCCGTCGTTGCGTGCCATCGGGCTGAACAACTCGGTCTCGTCGGCACGTGTCGTCGGCCTCGAAGCAGGGCCGACGGTCGGTCGTCCGAACACGCCACCCGTGGCGCTCTACGACCCGCGTCGGCGCAACAACGAACGCCTGTACCAGGCCAACGTGACGGAGGTACGCGCAGTTGTCGGACCACCGGACCAACGCTGCTGGGTCGAGCCTGACCAGATCGCGCGCGAACGCAGCACCAACGTACCGGGGGCGGTCATCGGTGCCGTCATCGGTGGCATTCTGGGGCACCAGGTCGGCAATGGCCGCGGCCGTGATCTGGCAACGATAGGCGGAGTGATCGCCGGAGGCGCCGTCGGCGCGACAGTCGGGCGTGACGGCCAGCCCCAGCCGCAGGACGTCCAGCGCTGCACCAGCACGCCCAGTCAGGCGCGCCCGGAGTTGTGGGACGTGACGTACAACTTCCGCGGCCAGGACCACCGGGTGCAGATGACCACGGAGCCCGGTCCCACGATCACCGTGAACCAGCAAGGCGAGCCACGGATCTGAAATTCACCCGCGCGCGACCTGCGCCGCCGCGGGCGCTTGACAGGGAATTGCCATGTTGAAAAAAGCCAGTCCCCTACGGGTGTTCGCCATCGCTATCGGTGTCGCGCTGCTGCTCGCGAGCGGCTGGGCCCAGGCGGACCCGCCGACACGGATTGCACGCCTGGGATATGTCGATGGCGCGGTCAGTTTTTCACCGGCGGGCGAGGACACATGGGGGGAGGCGACGCTCAATCGACCGTTGACCACAGGCGACCGCCTGTGGGTCGATGCGCATGGGCGGGCCGAAGTCCAGATCGGTGGTGCCGCCGTCCGACTGGATGTAGAAACCAGCCTTTCGGTGCTCAACCTCGACGACCAGATCGCCCAGCTCCAATTGACGCAGGGCACGCTGAATTTGCGCGTGCGTCGTCTGGTACGTGACCAGGTTGTTGAGGTGGACACGCCGAATCTGGCGTTTGTCGTGCGTCAACCCGGCGACTACCGCATTGCGGTCGATGTCGACGGCAACGCCACGGTCATCGTAGTGCGCAAAGGTCAGGCCGAGGTCTACGGCGACTCCTCCTCGTACGTGATCGATGCACGGCAACCGTACCGTTTCACCGGGACTGACTTGCGCGACTATGAATATGTGGACGTTCCGCGCCCCGACGGGTTCGATCGTTGGTCCGGCGATCGTGACCGCTTGTACGACAACTCGCGCTCCGCCGCTTATGTATCGCCGGATGTGATTGGCTACCAGGACCTCGATGCCAACGGCCGCTGGCGCGTGGATGCGACCTACGGCAATGTCTGGGTTCCGAATCGTGTCCCCACCGGCTGGGCGCCGTACCGCGATGGGCACTGGACCTGGGTCGATCGCTGGGGCTGGACCTGGGTCGACGACGCACCGTGGGGTTTCGCTGTGTCACATTACGGCCGCTGGGCCAACATGCAGGGGACCTGGGGCTGGGTCCCGGGCCCTGCGAGCACACCAGCCTACTACGCTCCGGCGCAGGTGGCGTTCGTCGGCGGCGACAACCTCCAACTGACATTCGCAAGCGGTATTGCCAGCGCCGTTGCGTGGTTCGCACTCGCGCCGCGCGAGGTTTATCGCCCGTCGTATCCGGTCAGTCGCGGATATTTCGAGAACATCAATCGGAGCAACACGGTCATCAACAACACCGTGATCAACAACGTTTATGTGAACCAGAATACCACTCATATTGTCTATGTGAACCGGGCGATCGCGGGTGCGGTTGTCGCGGTGCCGACGAGTACCTTTGTGCAGGCGCAACCGGTATCCAGATCAGCGCTGAGGGTCACCCCCGCCCTGCTGGGGCAGCGGCCGGTGGTAATTGCTCCGGCGGTGGCCCCGGTCGAGCGCAGCATGCGCGGCAGCGCCCGCGACGCCGACAAGCCGCCGCGCCAAGTGTTCGAGCGCCCGGTGATTGCCCGTGCCGCGCCACCTGCGGCACATGCCGATTTCGCGGCCCAACGGCCACATCTGGCAGCCAAGCCGGGAGTCCCCCTCGACGAAAGCGCGCGCAAGGAACTCAAACAGGCCGACAAAACCGCTGCCGCACCGGTCGTCAAGGTGATCTCGCAACAGGACGCGGCATTGCCGAGGTCGGCGCCGCCGCGCACGAAGGACGGCGCCCATGCCGAGGCTGCTGGCCGCAAGACGAAGGAACATCCGCCGGCGGAGGCGCCTGCGATTGCCGCAATGCCGGTGGTAGTCGATGCTGCTGCCGGGAAGGAACCGGCGCAATCGAACAAGCCACCGGTAATCCCTGACAAGCGGCCTGCGGCGTTGGTGGCGAAACCACATTCCGACGCACCCCGGCAAGGTCGCGCCGATCAGCCTGCGCAGGCCGCGGCGCCGGCACCGGTCAGACCCGCTCCTACCACGCCCCCAGCGCCAGCCGGCCAGCGCGAGGCAAATGCGCAGCCGGCCGTAGCCAACGATGAGGCGGCCAAGCAGGCAGCGGCCAATGAAGCGGCGGCCAAGGAGGTTGCAGCCAAGCAGGCATCCGATAAGCAATCGGCTAAGGAAGCAGCGGCCAAGGACGCAGCAGCGAAGGAAGCAGCAGCGAAGCAGGCAGCGACCAAGGAAGCAGCAACAAAGGAAACAGCAGCGAAGCAGGCAGCGGCCAAGGAAACAGCGACCAATGAGGTCGCAGCCAGGCAGGCATCCGATAAGCAAGGGGCCAAGGAAGCTGCGGCTCGGGAAATAGCGGCCAAACGGGCGTCCGACAAGCAGGCGGCGCAGCAAGTAGCAGCCAAGCGAGCATCCGAGAAACAGGCAGCAGACAAGCAGGCTGCCAACAACGAGGCAGCGAAGGAAAAAGCGCTGAACAAGGCCGCAGCCAGTGAGGTGTCCACGCAGCACGCCTCCGCTCCCACCAATGCGCCGACTTCGGAACGCGGCGCGGCCGTCGCCAAGCCAGCGCGAGCCCATGGCCCCAGGCCAGCGGCCAGCGCGCCGCAGGACGGACAGGGCAAAGGTGATCAGCGCAAGGGCCAGCCATAAGGCGCCGTAAGACGATCTGCCGGCGACGCGGTCGGATTGTTGATTCGCGGGACGCGCCAGTGTCCTACGTGCGCAAGTGGTTCCTGCCTATGCCCGTTGGCAGCGCGTGCTCATACAGTCGCCCCATTGGCCTTGCGATGGAATGCACAGGCCCTGCCGATCCACCCGGAATACCCCATGAAAAACAAGCACGATCACAACAACGTCAAACACCTTCCGGTGTCCGAGCGCAGCAAGATGGCGCTCGACATGGTGGCACTCGAGGCTGCGCGCGGCAGCCTGGATCAGGGGGCTGTCACGCCGAGTTTCGGCCCGTGGCGTGAAGACATCATTGCGCTGCTGAACGATTCGCTGGCCACCGAGATGGTGTGCGTGTTGCGCTACCGGCGCCACCACTTCACGGCTCAGGGGCTGGCATCTCCCAGCATCGCCGACGAATTCCTGGTGCACGCCAACGAAGAGGCAGCGCATGCAGACCGCATCGCGCAACGCATCGTGCAACTGGGCGGCGCGCCCGATTTCTCGCCCGACTCGCTGACACGGCGCAGCCATGCGGCGTACGACGAATCGCTCGACCTCAAGGCCATGATCCGGTCCAACCTGATTGCAGAGCGTGTGGCCATCGAGGCCTACAGCCAGATG
>JBDTMH010000332.1:0-4396 GCA_039934375.1 Burkholderiaceae bacterium
TGTATCCACAAGGGCCGCAGAAGACACTCAACGTGGTCGAGTTCTACTACCCGGAAGAGATCGCCGCGTTCGAGCGCGACTTTGTCGAGGCGCAGCAGGCCGCCTATATGGAAACCTGTGTCGAGGACGACGAGATCGCCTTGCGCATGGACGCCGGTCGACGCGCCTTGATACAACGCGGTGTCGACCAACGGGGGCCTTACCAGAGCCCGATGGAAGACGGCATGCAGCACTTCCACGAGTGGTACCGTACGTCGATCGGCCCAGACGTTCTGGACCATGGCGCCGCCCGCGCCCCGAAGGAGTTCGAATGAACGAGAACTACACCACGCTGATATCGGCCGACCAGCTGTTGGCCCTGATCGCGGCCGACCGGCCGTTGATGGTGTTCGACTGCAGCTTCGATTTGATGAAGCCCCATTCGGGCGAGCAGCAGTTTGCCGAGGCGCATATTCCCGGCGCCGTGCGCGCCGACCTGGACCGCCATTTGAGCGCGGCACATGGAGATCCGTCGGCGGCCAGCGGCGGGCGCCATCCGCTGCCCGCGCGCGCGAAATTTGCTGCATGGCTGGCCAGCGTCGGATTCTCCAGCGACATGCAGGCTGTGGTCTACGACCGCCAGCGCGCCAACTACTGTGGCCGCCTGTGGTGGCTGCTCAAGTGGGCCGGCCATGAGAACGTGGCCGTGCTCGATGGTGGTCTGCCGGCCTGGTATGCGGCCGGTGGCGTCGTCACCAGCGGCGCAGCGACCGTGCATCCACCGGCGCGGTTTCAGATGGGTGAGGCACGCGCGACACTGGTCACTGCAGCGCAGGTGCACCAGCGCCTGGGCCAGCCAGTGCAAAACCTGATCGACGCGCGGGCCGAAGCCCGCTTCAGGGGCGAGGTCGAACCCATCGATCCGATCGCAGGCCATATCCCCGGTGCGTTGAACCGGCCTTTTGGCCGCAACATCGACGATGACGGCCTGTTCAAGCCCGCGGTCGTGCTCAAGGCCGAGTTGCTGGAATTGCTCGACGGCCGCGACCCGTCCACCGTCGTGCACCACTGCGGCAGCGGCGTCAGTGCGGTGCCCAACATCATCGCCATGGAAGTGGCCGGGCTCGGACGCCAGGCGCTGTTCGCCGGTAGCTGGAGCGAATGGTGCCGCGACCCGGCACTGCCGATCGAAAAAGGCTGACGGGCTGACGCCGCGCCCATTCGTTCAGACCGCACCCTGTTTGCGCAGCAATCCGATCTCGCGAGCCGACAAACCCAGCTCACCGAGGATGGCTTCGGTGTGCTGGCCCAGCGCCGGCACCGGGTCCATGCGTGGAGCGTCGGCGCTGGCGAACCCCGGCG
Organism: Burkholderiaceae bacterium; assembly: GCA_039934375.1. Classification (GTDB taxonomy): domain Bacteria; phylum Pseudomonadota; class Gammaproteobacteria; order Burkholderiales; family Burkholderiaceae_C; genus CAISIP01. The sequence continues at coordinate 1,342 of JBDTMH010000332.1, forward strand.
GGATCAGAGCCGCAATCGGGCCGCGTTCGGTATCCACCGAGCGCCAACGAGCGCGCGCACGCAATTGCGGATGCTCCCACAGATCGGCCATATCGTTGACGCGCGCGTGGGCGATCCGGGCCAGTTCGAGCCGCTGTGCGACTTGCACTCCATCGAGACTGGCAAAACAGTCTTCGATCAGCCGGCGCAATTCATCGCGCGCGGCATTGCGCGCAGCGTTGCTCGCATAGTCCGGGTCAGCCGCCAATTCCGGCTTGCCCAGCACCTGCAGACAAAATGCCTGCCATTCACGTTCGTTCTGCACCCCCAGCATCACGCTGGATCCGTCACCTACCGCAAACGGGCCATACGGAAAAATCGTCGCGTGGCTGGCGCCGGCACGCGGCGGTGGCGCAGCGCCGTCAAACGCGTAATACATCGGAAAACCCATCCACTCGGCCAGCGACTCCAGCATAGAGACATCGATATGGCGGCCGCGCCCGGACATGCCACGCTCGAGCAAGGCCGCCAGAATATTCGAATAGGCGTACATGCCGGCCGCGATGTCGGCGATCGAGTTGCCCGACTTGGCGGGTTCGGCCGCCGTGCCGGTGACCGACAGGTAAGCTGCCTCGCTCTGGATCAGCAGGTCGTAGGCCTTGCGGTCGCGGTACGGTCCGTCGTTGCCATAGCCCGAGATGTCGCACAGGATCAGCCCCGGCTTGCGACCCGACAGCGCATCCCAGGACAAGCCGAGCCGGGTTGCCGCGCCCGGTGCCAGGTTCTGCACCACCACGTCGGCCTTCTCCAGCACCAGTCGGTGCAACAAGGCGGCGGCCGACGGCTGCTTGAGGTCCAGCGTCAGGCTTTCCTTGGACCGGTTGGTCCAGACAAAGTGTGACGACAGTCCGCGCACGCGGGAGTCGTAAGCCCGCGCAAAGTCGCCGCTGCCAGGTCGCTCGATCTTGATCACCCGCGCGCCGAGATCGGCCAGTTGCCGGGTTGCGAATGGCGCCGCTATCGCGTGCTCGAGCGCCACGACAGTGACGCCACGTAGCGGTTGCAGCGGTGCGCTGGCTGCCGTCTCCATCGATCAGAACAGGCCGGAAATCCGGCCGTCGTCGTCGATGTCGATACGCGCCGACGCCGGCTCCTTGGGCAGACCGGGCATGGTCATGATGTCACCGCAGATCATCACGACGAATTCGGCACCGGCGGCCAGCCGGACCTCGCGGATGTTGACCATGTGGTCCGACGGCGCGCCGCGCAGCTTGGGATCGGTGGAAAAGGAATACTGCGTCTTGGCCACACACACCGGGTAGTGGCCGAAACCGTCGGCCTGCAGCTTCGCGATCTTGGCGCGCACCGCGGAATCGGCAGATATGTCGGAGGCGCCATAGATCCTGGTGGCTATCGCCTTCATCTTGTCCCACAGACTGTCCTCGTCGCGGTACACCAGCTTCATGTCTGCGGTACCGGACTCTGCCAGTTGCACCACGATATGCGCCAGTTCCTCGGCACCGCGCGAACCATCGGCCCAGTGACGCGCGACGACCACCGGCACACCCTGGCGGTCCATGACGCGGCGCAGCAGATCGAGTTCGACCTGCGTGTCCGACGTGAAATGGTTGATGGACACCACGCACGGAAGCCCATACCGATGGCGGATGTTGTCCACATGGCGCTCCAGATTGGCAATGCCCTTCTCCAGTGCGGCCGTGTTCGGCGTGTTGAGATCCTTGGCGTCGACACCGCCGTGGTGCTTGAGCGCGCGCAGCGTGGCGACCACCACCGCCGCGTCCGGCCGCAGGCCCGACTTGCGGCACTTGATGTCGATGAACTTCTCGGCACCGAGATCGGCACCGAACCCGGCCTCGGTGACCACGTAGTCGCCCAGCTTGAGGGCAGCCTGCGTTGCCGTCACGGTATTGCAGCCGTGGGCGATGTTGGCGAACGGCCCGCCGTGGATGATGGCCGGGTTGTTCTCCAGCGTCTGCACCAGGTTAGGCTTGATCGCGTCCTTGAGCAGTGCGGCCATCGCACCGTGCGCTTGCAGGTCGCTGGCGCGGATCGGCGTTTGTTCGCGCGTGTAGCCGACGATGATATTGCCCAGCCGGGCCTTGAGGTCCTTGCGCGAGGTGGCCAGGCAGAAGATCGCCATCACCTCGGACGCAACGACGATGTCGAAACCGTCCTCGCGCGGAAAGCCGTTGCCCGGCCCGCCCAACGACACCACGGTGGAGCGCAGCGCGCGATCGTTCATGTCCATGACACGGCGCCAGACAATGCGCCGAGCGTCGAAACCGAGCGCATTGCCGTGGTGGATGTGGTTGTCCATCAGCGCGGCGAGCAGGTTGTGCGCCAATGCGATCGCATTGAAGTCGCCGGTGAAATGCAGGTTGATGTCCTCCATCGGAACGACCTGGGCATGGCCGCCGCCGGCAGCGCCGCCCTTCATGCCGAATACCGGACCCAGCGAGGGTTCGCGCAAGGCGATCACCGTGCGTTTGCCGATGCGGTTGAGGGCATCGCCCAGACCCACGGTGGTGGTGGTCTTGCCTTCGCCGGCAGGCGTCGGGCTGATCGCTGTCACCAGCACCAGCTTGCCATTCGGCCCGGTCTGCCTTGCCAGCCAGGCCAGGTCGATCTTGGCCTTGTAATGGCCATACGGCTCGAGCGCCTCGGCTGGAATGCCCAACCTGTCCTGTGCCAGCTGCATGATGGGCAGCAATGTTGCCGCCTGCGCGATCTCAATGTCCGACAAGGCCATGGTGTTTCCTGATCGTGGGTGCGGGCCGTTGCGGTCCCGATGCTGCCACCGGCATGATCGGCCGGTGGCGGCCCATGGTAGCGCCTGGCGCCGGTTTCAGGAACCGGGCTGGATCAATTCGGCGAGTTGCGGATGCCCCGCGGCTCGGGCCAGCTGCGCCGCGGTTTGACCGGCATGATCGCGCAGGCGCGGGTCGGCGCCTGCCGCCAGCAGGCGGCGCACCATCTCGCGATGGCCCTCGATCGCAGCCAGCATCAGCGGCGTGCGGCCGCCGGCGTCACGCAGGTCGACCGACGCACCGCTGGC
>JBDTMH010000333.1:0-4393 GCA_039934375.1 Burkholderiaceae bacterium
AGCCATGCCTGCGCCAATGCAACCGGCGAATCATCTTCGTGCGCTGCGGGCCCTGTGCGCTGTGGACGCCTGCGGCAGCACGGTGGCTGCGGCCCAAGCGCTGCATCTGTCGCAATCGTCGGTGGTGCGCGCAGTCCAGAGTCTGGAAGCCGTGCTCGGCGAGGTCCTGTTCGAGCGCTCGGGGCGTGGCATGGTGGCGACCGAGATGGGCCGCGGTCTGGCGTTACGCAGCCGGCGCGCCTTGTCCGATCTGGCGTCGGCCGATTCGCGCGGCCGTAAACCCACGGGTCCCCAATCCCTTGCCTGGATAGCGAGCCGGCTTGCCGCAGGCACCGGCGCCCGCCACATGGCGGTGTTGTTGGCGCTGGCCCAGGCCGGTTCCGAGGCGGCCGGTGCCGGCCAGCTGGGTATCAGCCAGTCGGCGATACACCAGACGCTGGCCCAACTCGAACACATGGCCGGCGCTGCGTTGTTCGTTCGTGGTCGCAAGGGCCTGCGCGCGACTGAAGCTGGCGAGTCGGTACAGCGGGCGTTCAAGCTCGCGCGCGCCGAACTGGATCAGGCGGGCGATGAGCTGGCGGCGCGCCGCGGCGTGATCCAGGGACGGCTGGTGATTGGCACCTTGCCGTTCTCGACCGGGCGGCTTCTGTCCGAGGCGGTGGACCAGATCCTGTGCGCCCACCCCGGAGTTGGCGTCACCATCATCGACGGCACTTACGACGCCTTGCTGCACCAGCTGCGCCACGCCGACATTGACCTGCTGATCGGGGCCTTGCGCCCGGTTTTGCCGGGACTGGAACTGCAGCAGGAGACGTTGTTCCTTGATCGGCTGGTCGTCGTGGCAAGGGCCCGTCATCCGCTGGCGCACCGGCCGGATCTGAACTGGCAGGACCTGCGGGGGCAGGCCTGGATCATGCCGATGTCGAACACGCCGGCGCAAACCGCGTTTGAGCAGGCCCTGCAGGTGGCCGCCATCCCGTTGCCAGGCGACGCGCTGCGGGTCAACAGCGCCTTGATGATGCAGGCCTTGCTGGCGCAGAGCGATCGACTGGCCCTTATGTCGGCACGCCACTTGCAGCGCGAGATCGATGCCGGGCTGCTGGTGGTACTGGGCGTGCCGGTGCGTCATGCGCCGCGCCGCATCGGGATGATCCACCGCGCTGGATATCTCCCGACCCCCGCGGCCCAGTTCCTGCTCGCGGCCTTGCGCGACATTGCACGCACCATCGTCGACGACCTGCATGAATGCCCATCAAATAAGTGATTTGCATATCTGATTCGAGGAATGCATTTGACCTGTGGCTGCGCCGCGGGGATGATTGCGTCCATTGGCAGAAGGCTGGATTCAGTGCACTGCATACGGGTAAACCCGCAACACCAGGAGACACGACATGCGCAAACGCCACTTTATTCATACCGCGGCCGCCTTGGCGCTGGTAGCTGGCTTCGGCCACGCCTCGGCGCAGGACAACACTTTCAAGATCGGCCTGATCTTGCCAATGACGGGGCCATTTGCCTCGACGGGCAAGCAACTCGAGGCGGCGGCGAAGCTTTATATGGCGAAAAACGGCGACACGGTTGCGGGCAAGAAGGTGGTCTTGATCATCAAGGACGACACCGGTACACCTGACGTGACCAAACGGATTGCGCAGGAACTCGTCATCAACGACAAAGTGCAGGTGCTGGCCGGTTTCGGCTTGACGCCGCTGGCCTTCGCTACCGCGCCGGTGGCAACCCAGTCCAAGACCCCGATGGTGGTGATGGCTGCCGCCACCTCCAGTATCACCGAGGCATCACCATACATCGTGCGCACCAGTTTCACGGCAGCGCAGGTGGTAACGGTGCTGGCCGACTGGGCAAGCAAAAACAACATCAAGTCGGTTGTGACCCTGGTCACCGACTACGGGCCGGGTGTCGATTCCGAGAAATACTTTTCGCAGCGCTTCGAGGCCAACGGGGGCAAGGTGATCGAAAAGCTGCGAGTGCCGATACGCAGCCCGGATTTCGCGCCTTTCCTGCAAAAGGTGCGTGACGCCCATCCAGACGCTCTGTTCACCTTTGTGCCGTCTGGTGTGGGTTCGGCGCTGATGAAGCAATTCGCCGAACGCGGTCTGGACAAGGCTGGCATCAAGATGATCGCCGAAGGCAGTGTCACCGACGACGACATCCTCAACGACATGGGCGACATTGCGCTGGGCGTGGTCACTTCGCACCACTATTCCGCTGCGCACGATTCGCCGCTGAACAAGCAGTTCGTCGCGGCATTCGAAAAGGCCAACAATGGCATGCGACCCAACTTCATGGCGGTGGGCGCTTACGACGGCATGCGGGTGATCTACGAGGCAGCCAAGCGAAGCAAAGGCGTGGGTGGTGAGGCCTTGCTCAATGGCATGAAGGGCCAGGTGTTCGAGAGCCCGCGTGGCCCGGTACTGATCGACGCGCAGACGCGCGACATCGTGCAAAACGTCTACATACGCAAGGTCGAGAAGGTCGGCGGGCAGATGTGGAACGTCGAAATCCAGACTGTCACTGACGTCAAGGACCCGGGCAAGGCCAAATAACGCGACTCCGCCGCTGGCGCGACACCACGGGTCGCTGGCTGCGGCACACGCCGAAGAAACCCGGTTCCCGCATGTTGACCATCCTCTTCGACGGCATCGCCTACGGCATGCTGCTGTTCATCCTGGCCGTGGGCCTGTCAGTGACCATGGGCTTGATGAATTTCATCAACCTGGCCCACGGCGCCTTCGCGATGTTTGGCGGTTACCTCACGGTCGCCCTGATGCAGGATGGTGGCGTTCCCTTCCTGGTCTGCCTGCCGCTGGCTTTTGTCGGCACGGCACTGGTGGGCGCCGTGTTCGAGCGCACCCTGTACCGGCCGATGTATGCCAAGCCACACCTGGACCAGGTGTTGTTCACCATTGGACTGACCTTCATGGCGGTGGCCAGCGCCGACTTTTTCATGGGGTCACGCCAACAGATCATTCAGCTGCCTGCCTGGTTGTCGGGCCGCACCGAATGGTTTGGCGGTGCGCTGGGCATGGGGCACTACCGCCTGTTCATCATCGCCGTGTGTGCGGCACTGACGATGGTTCTGCAACTGGTGTTGTCGCGCACCCGTTTCGGCAGCCGGCTACGCGCCAGCGTGGATGACCCGCGGGTGGCCGCTGGACTGGGCATCAACGTCAACCTGGTGTTTGCGGCCACGTTTGCGGTCGGCTCCGGTCTGGCCGGACTCGGTGGTGCACTGGGCGCCGAGGTGCTCGGGCTGGACCCGATCTTTCCGCTCAAGTTTCTGGTGTATTTCCTGATCGTCGTCGCGGTGGGGGGAACCTCGTCCATCACCGGCCCCTTGCTCGCTGCGTTGCTGCTCGGCATTGCCGACGTGGCCGGCAAATACTATGTCCCCAAGCTGGGTGCTTTCATCGTCTACACGCTGATGATCATGCTGCTGCTGTGGCGCCCGCATGGCCTGTTCTCGCGCCGAGGGAGTGGCAAGTGAGCGGCGAGCCGTCGCGCTGGCGCGTGTGGGAGCCACTGTTCTGGCTGGTCGCTCTGGCCTCGCCTTTGCTGTTCAAGCAACATGCGCTGCTAGTCAACGAGATTGCCATCGTTGCCTTGTTTGCTTTGTCACTGGACCTGATCCTTGGTTATGTCGGCATCGTGTCGCTCGGCCATGCCGCTTTTCTGGGGCTGGGCGCCTACAGCGCCGGTCTGCTCGCCAAACATGGTATTCCCGATCCTCTGGTGGGCCTGGCGGTTGCGATCGTGGTGACGACGGTGTTCGGTGCCTTGTGTTCGGCCACCATCCTGCGTGGTACTGACCTCACGCGCATCATGGTCACGATGGGAGTTTCCCTGATCCTGTTCGAGTTGGCCAACAAACTGGACGACATCACCGGCGGTGCCGACGGTTTGCAGGGCGTCGTCATCGGCCCCTTGCTGGGCCGCTTCGAATTCGACCTGTATGGGCAGGTGGCTGCCTGGTACTCGATCGTGGTGCTGCTGCTGTTTTTCTTGCTGGCGCGGCGTTTGGTGCATTCGCCTTTTGGTGCCACCGTGATGGCGGTGCGCGACAACCCGTTGCGGGCCATGGCGATCGGCATTCCGGTGGGTTGGCGCCTGTCGGTGATCTACACGGTGGCGGCCGGCGTGGCCGGTGCTGCCGGCGCCTTGCTGGCCCAGACCACCGGTTTTGCGTCGCTCGACGTGTTTTCCGTCGAACGCTCTGCCGACCTGGTGCTGATGCTGGTGATCGGGGGTATCGGCTGGTTGTACGGCGGTATCCTCGGCGCGGTCGTGTTCAAGCTGCTGCACGACGTGGTGTCTGCCATCACACCGCAATACTGGACTTTCTGGGTCGGCCTGTTCCTGGTCGTACTGGCGCTGGCCG
>JBDTMH010000334.1:0-4391 GCA_039934375.1 Burkholderiaceae bacterium
TCGCCCTCTTTGCACCTGCCGCCGTGCCCAAGCCGATCATTGCCAAACTCAACACAGAAGTCGTGCGAATCCTCAAGGACCCCAAGGTGCGCGAGCTGCTGCTGGCCCAAGGCGCAGAGCCCGTAGGCGACTCGCCAGAAGCCTTCGCTGCGTTCGTCCAGAAGGAACACGACCGCTGGGCGAAGATCATCAAGGACGCCGGTATCACGCTGCAGTAAGGGCAGGGCGTGACAACCTCACCGAACCGCCTTACGGCCATCGAGGCTGCACGCGCGATCGAGCAAGGCAGCCTCACGAGCACGGCGCTTGTGCGTGCCTGCCTCGATCGAATAGCGCAGCGCAACGATCAGGTGCTCGCGTTCACCGCTGTAGACGAGGCCTTCGCGCTGGACCAGGCCGCCCTGGCTGATCGCACGACCGGCGGATTGCTGCGCGGCCTGCCTTACGCGGCCAAGGACGTGATCGACACCAAGAACCTCGTCACCTCTTATGGCTCTCCGATCTACAAGGACCACCATCCCGCCATCGATGCCGCATGCGTCGCGATGGCGCGAGAGCGCGGCGCGGTGTTGCTGGGCAAGGTCGCCACCAGCGAGTTCGCCACACAAAGCCCCAGCACCGCGCGCAATCCCCTGAACATCGCCCACACGCCCGGCGGATCGTCCAGCGGGTCTGCGGTTGCGGTGGCCGACTTCATGGTGCCGGTTGCGTTCGGCACACAGACGACCGGCTCGACCGTGCGCCCGGCGTCGTACTGCGGCATCGTGGGTTACAAGCCAAGTTACGGATTGATCAACGCCACCGGCGTCAAGCCGCTCAGCCCGACGCAGGACACGCTCAGCGTACTCACGCGAACGGTCGAGGACGCGGCGTTCTTCACGTTCGGGCTGCACGGCGCAAGGTTCGTGGCGCAACCCGACTTGCGGCCTACGCTGGCGGTATGCCATTCCCGGCAATGGGACGCGGTGCGACCCGAGATGGCGCAGGCCATCGAGGCGCTCGCGGCCAAGGCGGAGCGCCGGGGCGCCAAGGTCACGCGCACCGTGCTGCCTGACGCGCTGGAAGACCTGATCGCCGTTCAGCTGCGCCTGTTCGCATTTGAGGCGAGGCAGTCGCTAGCCCATGAGCGGACGCACCATGCCCACCTGTTCAGCCCCAGGCTGCAACAGCGCCTGGCCGGCGGCACCGACGTCACGCTGGCGCAGTACCTTGCTATGAGGACGCAGGCCGAGCGCGGCCGGCAACTCGTGAGCACGCTATTCGACGGGATCGATGCCTTGCTCTATCCCCCGGCGCAGGGAGAGGCCGACCTGGGTCTGCTCGATTCGGGCTCGGCCCAGTTTGGAGCGCTGTGGAGCTTGATGCACGTTCCGTGTGTCTCGGTGCCGATGACCACTGGGCCCGCGGGCCTGCCCATGGGCGTGCAGGTGATTGGCAATTTCGGCGACGACGCGCGCACGCTGGCTGTGGCCGATTGGGTGAGTCGGGCTGCGGTTGCTCGCTAGTGCGGTTCGCCGCAGAATCATGTATTCTTACCAATCAACCATCGATCATTTTTTGGTAAGACCATGACAAGCACTGCCACCCTGTCGAGCAAATTCCAGATCTCGATTCCCAAAGCCATTCGTGATGAAGTGCAATGGCAAGCTGGTCAGGAATTGGTATTCATACCGAAGGGCAAGGGTGTGCTGGTCATGCCGGTACCTGGACTGGACGAGCTGGCAGGCATTGCCAAAGGGGCACGCAAAGACGGCTATCGTGATCGACAAGATCGCTATTGATCGTGGCAGTCGCGCAGCGCTTGCAAGTTGTCGATACATCGGCCTGGATTGAATGGTTGACTGGCAGTCCGCTGGGAAAAAACCTGGGCAAGGTTTTTCCGGACAGGGCACACTGCGTCGTGCCGACCATTGTGCAGCTCGAGTTGTCAAAATGGTTGATGCGCGAACTGACCGAGGAACGGGCGGATCAGGTCATTGCTTACACGTTGAAGTGTGTGGTCGTGCCGCTCGACACGACGATTGCGCTGCTGGCTGCGGACCTGCACCGGCTGCACAAGCTGGCGACTGCCGACGCGATCGTCTACGCAACGGCGCAGGCACAAGGCGCCGATCTGCTGACTTGCGACGCGCATTTCAAAGGATTGGCTGGCGTCACCTTGCATCCGAATCGCGGCAAGCGCTGAGGTTTGGCCGAGCAAGATCCGCACGCCATCAGACGCGCGCCGAAACCAGCGTCGCCTGCTGCGCCGCGCGTTTGACAGCCGGCGTCGCCAAGGTTGCCAGCAGGCGCACGAGCAGCACCTCGTCTCCTCGCCAACGATCGCGCGGCCCCAGTGCGTTGAAGGTGGCAAAACAAGCACCGTCGGTATCGATCAAGGGAACATTGATCACGCTGTGCCATCCCAGCGCGGTGATCAGTTCATGGTCGTCGAAGGCCTGGGCCAGCTCGGCATCGCCTTGGCCGACAACCACCTGCCCGTCGCCCAGCAGGCACTTCGACCAGGCGGTCAGGGTCTTGCGCTTGAGGCCACCCGGTGGATAGGCCGCGGGGTTCGAGGACCAGGCCCGCTGCAACATCAGATTGCCTTCGGACAATTGCGCGATTGGCGTGGCAAGCAGGTTGATCGTCAACAGGCCGTCGCCGAGCACTGACTGTCGCACGCCTTCGACGATGCGCATCGCGGCATCTAGATCGGGCGCCCGTGGCAAGGCATCGCACAAGGCCAGGCACGCGGCAGCCGGCAGGCGCACCGTGTGGGTGTCAGTGTCGGCGACCGACGCAATCGCATCATTCACTCTTGATTCCGAGCTCGCGTATCACCTTGCCGTACCGATCGGCGTCGTCGCGCAACACCGTGGCAAATTGGGCCGGTGACGCGGTCACGATCTCGACGCCGATGTTCTCCATGCGGCTGCGCACTTGCGGGATGTTCATGGCCGCGTTGGTGGCGGCGTTCAATCGCTCGACCAGGTCCTTGGGCATGTTGGCGGGGCCGAACAGGCCGTACCAGACACCCAGCTGATACCCGGGCAAGGTCTCACCGACAGTTGGCACATCGGGCAGCAAGGTCGAGCGCTTGGCTTCGGTCACGGCCAGCAGGCGCAGCCGGCCCGTCTTCACGTGTGGCAAGGTTTGTGTACCGGCCGAGAACAGCACCTGGGTCTGATTGCCGACCGTATCGGCAACGGCGGGCGCCCCACCCTTGTACGGCACATGCACCATCTGGATGCCGGCCGCCTTCTCGAACAGCGCGGCACTCAGGTGGTTGGTCGACCCCGGGCCAGCCGTGGCGTAGTTGAGCTTGCCGGGATTGGCCTTGGCATACGCCACCAGTTCGGCGACGGTCTTGACCGGCAGGGCCGCATTCACGACCAGGGTGTTTATGACGTTGGCGATCTGCGCGATTGGCGTGAAGTCTTCCACGCCCCTGAACGGCATGGCCGGCATCAGCGCCGGGTTCATCGCGTGGGTGCTCATCGAACCGACCAGCAAGGTATAGCCATCTGGCTTGGCCTTGGCCACGTAGTTCGAGCCTATGTTGCCGGAGGCACCCGGCTTGTTGTCGACGAGCACGGTCTGGCCCATCGATTTGGTCAGCTGTTCGGCCAGTGCCCGCGCCAGGATGTCGGTGGAGCCGCCTGGCGCCCAGGGCACGACCAGCGTGATGGTGGCGTCCGGGTAGGCGGCGCTGGCGAAGGTGGTGACACCGAGCAGGACGGTGGCGGCAAGGCCGCGGCGAAGGCGAGAGATCATGGTGGCAGGCTCCGGTGATTAGGCGAACAGAGAGGGAAAAAACAAGAGGGCGAGGGTGGGGCTGTCTTGGGTTGTTACCGCCCGACGGCATAACCCTGCATGCCGCGCGCGTTGGCAGCCGCGCGCAACAACAAGCGGCCACGAGCGTCATGCTCGCGGGTGCAGGCCGACAACCGGCCCTCCGACCAGGGTTCGCCGACCTTCACATCGTGGCCGAAGGCGCGCAACCGATCAAACTGCTCGGGCGCAAACCGCGATTCCAGCGTGAGCCGGTTGAGCGTGGTCGCACGGGGCCAGAACGATGACGGGAAATGATCCACATGCCAGGCGGGCGCGTCGATGGCCTGCTGCAGATTCATGTCATACAACGCATGGCGCAGAAAGAAGGCGGTTGACCATTGATCCTGCTGGTCGCCGCCGGGCGTGCCGAACACCATGTAGGGCTCGCCGTCGCGCAGCGCCAACGACGGCGACAAAGTCGTGCACGGTGGCACGCCCGGGGTGACGGTATTGGGCAGGCCTTCGTCGGTCCAGGTCATCTGCAGCCGCGTGTTGATTGCGAAACCCAGCGCCGGAATCACCGGGCTCGACGACAACCAGCCGCCCGACGGCGTGGCCGACACCATGTTGCCGTG
>JBDTMH010000335.1:0-4386 GCA_039934375.1 Burkholderiaceae bacterium
CACCTCATGGGAAGCGTCGGCAGTCTGGTCACCGGGCCCTCACGCATCACAACCTATCGTTTTCCCTAACGCGACCACTTATTTACGCGCAAAGCATTTACAAGATGTGCACAAAAGCATATTCTTTGTGCACATTTTGTCGCCAACAGGAGATCACCATGCAGACCTTTATCCGATGCCTAGCCTCCCGAAGCGCGTCCGGCTTCTTTTTGGTCGCCACATTGATGGCGTTCATGGGCAGCCCGGTTGCGCATGCGGTCGACCTGAAGATGGCTACCGGTTATCCAGACGGAAACCACCTGACGCAGACCGTCCGCGACTTCATCGGTGAGGTCGACAAACGGACAGATGGCACAGTCAAGATCGATTTGCACAACAACCAATCGATCGTCAAGCTGCCCGACATGATGCGAGCGGTGCAATCGAATCAGGTCGCGCTGGTTGACATGCGGCTTGGCAACTACGGCAACCAGGATCCGGTCTACATTCTCGACGCCATTCCATTCGTCGCCGGGGATTACGACAGCGCGCAGAAGCTGTGGCAAGCGTCGAAGCCTTACCTTGTCGAGGCCTTCGCGCGCCGTGGCATCAAGGTCCTCTTTGCAATGTGGAATCCGCCGCAGGGCTTTTTCACCACGCAGCCGGTGAAAACTGCCGAGGACTTGGGCGGTGCCAAGATGCGCATCTACAGCACCGAGACCCGGCGCATGGGTGAGTTGCTGAAGACCGACCCGCTGATCGTGCAGTTCGGCGAAGTGCCGCAGGCGTTCGCAACGGGGCTGATCAATGCGATGTTCACGTCACCGCAAACCGGCGTCGACACCCAAGCTTGGGACTTCGTCAAAAACCTGACGATGGTCGGTGCGCTCTACGCTAAACAGATTGTCGGTATCAATGCCGATGCATTTTCGAAGCTCTCCAAGCCACAGCAGGAAGCCATGGTCGCAGCAGCCGAAGCCGCTGAAAAAGCAGGCTTCGAGCGTATGAAGAAGCTGACTGCCGAGCAGATCGAATTGATTCGCTCCAAAGGCATCCAGGTCAGCGACGCATCGCCGGAGTTCACCGCGCAACTGAAGAAGATCGGTGCCCAGATGGAAACCGAGTGGAAGAGCAAAGCATCGCCGGCGCAGCGTAAGGTGCTCGACGACTACGCTGCTGCGACAGTGTCGAAATAGCAGCTCACGCGCAGCTGGTTTCCGACTGTCATGAACTCCTTCATCCGCTTCCTCGGCGCGCTCTCCGCACTTTGTCTGGTCGGGATGAGCCTCGTGCTGCTTGCCACCCTCGTGCTTCGGCCGTTCGGTATTCTCGTGCCCTCGTCGGAAGAGATCGTGACCTTTCTCATGGTTGGCATGGCCTTCTTCGGCATCGCCTATGCCTACTTGCAGGGTGTCCACGTCAGGGTGGACTTGCTCCACCGGCGCTTGCCTCGTACCTGGCGACGCGTGCTCGAAGTGGTGAGTCACGTCGGTGCGGCTGGGCTGTGCGGCACTCTCGCTTGGCATGCCGGTCGCATGGCATGGAGCGCGTGGCAATTCAACGACCTCAGCGATGGCCTGATTCCGATTCCCATGTGGATTCCGATGGCCCCGGTTCCACTGTGTTTCGGCGTGCTTACGCTGGTCCTTCTTCGCGATGCCGTGCGTTTGCTGGCAGGAGGCGAAATGCGATTTGGCTCCAACGAACACGATGAGGCCGTAGCCATTGCCACCGCATCAACATCCACATCCACTGCTGGAGGACGCCCCTCGTGATAACGATTTTTGCAATCCTCGCCGGCATGCTGATGGTCCTGCTGTTAGCAGGCTTCTGGGTCGGGTTCGCGCTGCTGGTGGTTGGCATCGTCGGCTTGGTGATGCTCGACGCTGCAAATGCTGGAGGCCTGGTGGCCAGTTCGATTTTTGCGTCGCTCAACAGTTGGCCGCTGACTGCGCTGCCGATGTTCTTGTTGATGGGCGAGCTCCTGTTTCGCTCGAAGCTGTCCGACAACATGTTCAAGGGGCTTGCCCCCTTGGTGCGATGGCTGCCTGGTCGGTTGCTGCACGTCAACGTCCTGGGCTGCGGCATGATGGCTGCCATCGTTGGGTCGAGCGGCGTCTGTTGCGCAACCGTTGGCCGCATGTCGGTGCCCGAGCTGACACGCCGCGGCTACGACCAAAAGATGATCATCGGTACGCTCACCGGTTCAGGCACCCTGGGGCTGTTGATCCCACCGTCGATCATGATGATCGTCTACGGCATTGTCAGCCAGACGTCGATCGCGCGGCTGTTCCTCGCCGGCGTCTTTCCGGGCATCGTCCTGATGCTGCTGTTCATGGGGTACATCGTCGTTTGGTCGCTGTTCAACCGAAGCGGCGCGCCGGCGGACGACTCCGATGACCTGGGGCATTGGCGCGATGTTCTACAGGTGCTTCCGCCACTGGCGCTGGTCTTGGTCGTCATTGGCAGTATTTACGCCGGTTTGGCGACTCCGACTGAATCTGCGGCCATCGGAGTGGCGGGTGCCGTGGTGCTGGCGGCCAGCAGCCGTGTGCTGTCGTGGTCGATGCTGCGTGAAGCGCTGCTCGGTACGGTCAACAACACGGCGTTGATCTTGCTAATCATCGCAGGAGCCTCGGTACTGACGACGGCGCTTGATTTCTCTGGCATTCCAAAAGCCGCGGCCGAAGCTGTGCAGGCCATGGACCTCGGCAAGTACCAACTACTGCTGGCACTCACCGCGCTCTATCTCGTGCTCGGCGCTTTTCTCGAGGGAGTCTCGATGATCGTGCTGACCGCGTCGATCGTCGTGCCTATGACGCAAGCCGTCGGTATCGATCCCGTGTGGTTCGGCATTTACCTAGTGGTGATGGTCGAGCTGGCGCAGATCACGCCGCCTGTCGGCTTCAATCTTTTCATCCTGCAGGCGATGACAAACCGCGACATTGTCACCATAGCCAAGGCGTCGTTTCCTTTCTTCTTGCTACTGATTGCAGCGGTGGTCTTGTTTACGGTCTTCCCGCAGATCGTGCTGGCGCTGCCGCAGGCTGTCATCGGCCGTTGAGCTTAAATTTATGCGCGATCTTAGAGGCTACGCTAACCATTACCCGCCCGTGCGCTGGCCTGGCGGGGCCCGCGTCGCGGTGTCCTTCGTTCTCAATTTTGAGGAAGGCGCCGAGTTTTGCATCAGCGAGGGCGATCCGCGCAACGAAGCCGTCTACGAGGTGATCGACCGCCAGGAAGTCGATGATCCGTGCATCGAATCGCACTTCGAGTACGGCACGCGGGTGGCGTATTGGCGGATTGTCGATTTGGCGCAGCAGTTCGGCGTCCCAATGACTGTGAGCGCTTGCGGACGGGCGGTTGAGCGCTCACCGTGGCTCGTGCAGGATGCGGTGAGACGTGGCCACGAGATCGCAGCGCATGGCTGGCGCTGGGAGACCCATGCGGGCATGCCGATCGACGTCGAGCGGGAAACGATCCGCGCCACTGTTGCGGCCATTCGCGATGTCGCCGGCAAGCCACCTGTCGGCTGGCACACGCGGTCGGTGCGCACCGCACAGACCCGCTCGTTGTTGGTCGAAAACGGTTTCCTTTACGACAGTGACGCCTACAACGACGACGCCCCGTATTTCGTCGATGTCGACGGCCGGAAGCACTTGGTCCTTCCTTACGCGTTCGACACGAACGACATGCAGTTCCAGCACACGCAACGTTTCGACACCGGTGCATCCTTCGCCCAGTACGTGTGCGACGGGTATGACTGGCTCAACCGCGAAGGCGAACAAGCGCCGCGCATGTTGTCGATTGGGCTGCACCTGCGCATGATCGGCCGGCCATCGCGGATCGGCGCGCTCGAGCGGATCTTCAAACATTTGCATCAACACGGTGGCGCCTGGATCGCGACTCGCGAGCAGATTGCACGCCACTGGATAAAGAACGCGCCGGCGCAGTTTCCGGGAGAAGGACTAGCAATCACGTGACTCCGACATTCGATGAACAGTTCATATATGAGGTGTTGTCCGGTACTCTGTTGTCAGGCCGGCTAGCCGCCGGAACCAAGCTTGTTGAGCAGCGCCTGGCGGCGATTTTTGGCGTCTCGCGGGAGCGGGTGCGCAAAACCTTGCACCGGCTAGGTCATGAACGATTGATCGAGGTATTCCCCAATCGTGGCGCCTACGTTGTCAATCCAAGCCTGCACGATGCCCGTCAAGTGTATGAGGCGCGGCGCATTGTCGAAGGGGGCATCGCATGGCGTGTCGCCGAATCTCTGACGCGCGAGCAGCAGGCGCAACTGCGTAGTCACTTCGCCAGCGAGGAGCACGCGCACCATCAAGCACCTCGCGCGGATTCGATCCGGCTGTCGGGTGCCTTCCACATCCTGTTGGCAGAGATGACCGACAACGA
>JBDTMH010000336.1:0-4372 GCA_039934375.1 Burkholderiaceae bacterium
GGCGTTTCGATCTCGTATGGATCTGCCGAATGACAAGTGGCGGGTACGCATTCTCTCAGATCGGACAGAACTTGCTCCGCGGAGATCTTGCTCCGTAAGGCCCGGTCTTCCCACAAGATGGCGACGTAGTTCGGCGAAGCAATCCGATCATGGCGTCAAGACGCTCTTTCTGTTCACCCACTCACCGAAGGGCTTGTTAATGGCCGGCGGGTTCGAGCATGCGGCAATTCAGTTCCTTCACGCGTATGGCTATATCGCGCTCTTCGCGCTCCTCGCCCTTGAGACGGCCATGATCCTTCACTTCGTTCCAAGTGAAGTCATTGTTACTGTGGCGGCGGCCACACTCGCCACCGACGGCACCCGACTGGCGCTTGTCATCGTCGTCAGCACGTTGGGCGCTACCGCCGGCAGTCTCGCGCTGTACGCGTTCGCGCGCTACGGTGGTCGACGGTTTCTCGACCGGCATCCGCGATTCTTCGGCCTCACCGAGCAGCGGCGCGCGCGGCTCGATGGGTGGTTCCGGCGTCCGGCCGGGGAAAGCCTGGTGTTCTTCCTTCGCATGCTGCCTTTCGTCCGCGCAGCCGTGAGCATTCCTGCCGGGCTCGCCGAAATGGAAGTGGGCAGGTTCACGCTCTACAGCGCGGCAGGGAGCCTTGTCTTTAACGCCGTACTCGCGTATTCGGCCTACGCGGTGCGAGCGAATCCGGACGCCTTGGCCGAAATCCGCCAGGTAATCGCCTACTCAACAAGTCGGTGGCCATTCTTCCTTGCGCTCGCGTGCATCGCGCTTGCCGCGGTTTACCTGCTCTATCGTCGCCGTCGCGCCTACCTCGGCGCGCCTGACGTGGCCGTCCGCCACGTCCTGAGAACGAGCGCCATCGCAGCGATCATCGCTGGCCTGATCCTGCTCGGGCTTAGCCTTTACGCACCCAGGTCGACTTACGCCGCCGTTACATGGATCGCCGTGGATGCGGGTCGACTGGCCGAGCAATACAACGTGTCAGCGCTGTTGTTCCTCCTGTCCATTGCACTAGGCGCGATTACCCTCGGCCTTTTCATACTTTCCTTTCTGCCTTTCCTTGAACGAGTGACCAAAGCCATTTTCAGTCGCATGAAGAAGCACGAAAGTAAGGGACCGCCTTGACTCCGATTCCGAAAGTGCAACGCGCATTGGGCTTGCAACCCGACGGCGGGAATCGTGCCTGCTACGCCAACGTGCTCAGTTGCTCGCCATAACCTTTCCCGAGTCACTTTGTGCTTCCTATGCGCCGCCTAAGTGTTGCCACTTAGTCTTGGTTCTGCGTAGTAGAGCGTTTTGCTCTCCCGCATTCAATAGGAGTTATGCAAATGCACCAAAGAAAGCAATTCGCGGTTGTCGCGGTCGCGTTGGCCATGGCGCTTACCGCGCCGACGGTCTTGGCCGCGGCTGCGTCACAGAGTGCGCGAGTTAGCAGCGGTGAACTGCAAGCCACCCCCGCCAGTTGAACTGGTGCTGTCTCACGCCGCGCCTGCGGCAGCCGTCGGCGTCGGCGCTTCCGGACGGTTCGGCACGCTGGCCCAGATGCCCGCCGGCATCTGGGTGCTGGGCTTCGTGAGCCTGCTGATGGACATCTCTTCTGAGATGATCCATAGCCTGCTGCCGCTCTTCATGGCGACGACGCTCGGCGCCAGCGCACTGACGATCGGCTTGGTCGAAGGTGCCGCGGAATCCACCGCGCTGATCGTCAAGGTGTTCTCCGGCGTCCTGAGCGACTACCTGGGCAAGCGCAAGGGCCTGGCCCTCTTCGGCTACGCGCTGGGAGCGCTCACCAAGCCCTTGTTCGCGGTGGCGACAGCCACCGGGGTCGTGCTGACCGCGCGGTTGCTGGACCGTGTCGGCAAGGGCATTCGCGGGGCACCGCGGGACGCGCTGGCGGCCGACATCACGCCGCCGCACCTGCGAGGCGCAGCTTTCGGCTTGCGGCAGTCGCTGGACTCTGTCGGTTCATTCCTGGGCCCGTTGATCGGCGTCGGTCTGATGCTGCTGTGGGCCAACGACTTCCGTGCGGTGTTCTGGGTGGCGGTGATCCCGGGCTTGTTGGCGGTGGCCTTGTTGCTGGTGGGTATTCGCGAACCCGAGCAACACGAAGGAGGGCGGCGACGCAATCCCATTCGTCGCGAGAACCTGGCGCGCCTGAGCACGGCCTATTGGTCGGTGGTGGTCATCGGCGCCGTGTTCACCCTGGCGCGCTTCAGCGAGGCCTTCCTCGTGCTGCGCGCCCAGCAGACCGGCATTCCCACGGCGCTGGTGCCCCTGGTGATGGTCGCGATGGGCCTCGTCTATTCGCCCACGGCTTATCCGTTCGGCAAGCTGTCGGATCGAGTGAGCCACCGCAAGATGCTCACCATGGGTTTGGCGGTACTGATCGCTGCGGACTTGGTGATCGCCAGCGGCTGGGGCTGGACGTCACTGTTCGTCGGCGTCGCCTTGTGGGGTGTGCACATGGGCATGACGCAAGGCCTGCTGGCGGCGATGGTGGCGGATACCGCGCCGGCCGATCTCCGCGGCACGGCGTTCGGGTTCTTCAATCTGGTGAGCGGCATTGCCCTGCTGGCGGCCAGCGCAATCGCCGGCCTGCTGTGGGACCGACTGGGCGCATCCTGGACGTTTTACGCAGGCGCGGGCTTCAGTCTGATTGCGATGGTCGCGTCGGTCGGGACATGGCTGCGAACCGATCGGCACGGCGCCGTCGATCAATGAGACTGGCTAACAACAACCAGGCGATTGCCCACGCGCTTCCGAAGGCCCAGCCGCCGAGCACGTCGGTCGCCCAGTGCACGCCGAGTACGATCCGGCTCGCGCCGACGAGCACGGTCATGAGTGCTGTTGCGCACACGATGTAGATCCGCTCGATCCAAAGCATCCTCGTGCTCGCCACCAGCGCGCCCAGGGTCAGGAAGACGACCGCCGACATGGTGGCGTGGCCGCTGGGAAAGCTCAGGCCGGTGGCCACGAGTTCGGCGTAGACGGTGTCCGGACGTGCCCGTCCGAATGCCGCCTTAAACACGCTGACGCAGATCGACCCTGAGATCGCCGAGGCAGCAACGAGGAGCGCGATGGTCCGGGTCGAGGCCAGCGCCAGGTAACCCACCGTGATCGCGGTGAACAGGGTCAGCACGACGGTGCTTCCAAGACCGCTGAAATCGCGCATGACATCGGACACCCAGGGATGGTCTGCTCGCAAGGATTGGGCGGCGCGCAGCAGCACCATGTCGAAGGCGCGCGTGTCACCTTCGAGCATCTCGCCCGCGAGCAATGCAAACGCGAGGACCAGGAGGACGGCCGCCACCCCGACACCGAGCGTCCGCACGAACGAGAGGTGCCCTTGGCGGACTTCGATGGTGGACCCTGCGCCGCTGGTCGTCGTCATGGCTGGTGGCCTGGGGAGGGGGCACAAGGACTGAGCAATGTGGAGCACGGGCGCGTCATTGACCTCACTATGCGCTCATCGCACGGGTTGGCGGTGATCGACACGGTGTGTGAGAGACGCGACGATCGCGATCAGCCTCTGAGGGCATTGCCTCGCTGGGATTCAAGCGCCGACTCTCGAAGGTGTTGCTGCATGCGGAGTCGCTGCGACCAATGACGGCTTCGCCCAGGGCCAGCCGGCAAGTATGGGTCGAGAGCCGAGATTCGCTCGGGCTCGCCCGAGGTTGTCTAAGGATTGCCCAAGTAGTCGCGCTTGCCGATCTCAATGCCATTGTGGCGCAGGATGTTGTACGCGGTGGTGACATGAAAATAAAAATTCGGCACCGCATGGCCCAGCAGGAACTGCATGCCTTTGTAGCGGGTTTCCTTGTCGCCGCGCTTGGTCACAATCTCCTTGTCTTCGGTGCCGTCGATCTGCCCCGGCGTCACGGTCTGGATGAAGGCGATGGTTTTGGCGATGCGCGTTTTCAACTCGGCCAGAGTCTTCTCGTTGTCCTCGTACACCGGGATTTCCATCCCGGACAGGCGCGCCACCACGCCTTTGGCTGTATCGCAGGCGATCTGCACTTGCTTGGTCATGGGCAGCATGTCTGGGAACAGGCGATAGGTAGTCAGTGTGGCAACGTCGAGTTTTTTGGCGTCGACATGAGTCTGCGCCTTGTCGAGGATGTTCGACAGGTTGCCAAGGATGTTGACGAAACGCGGAACGCTCGCCTGATACATGGAAATGGTCATGGGAAATCCTTGAAGTTGAAAAGGAGCGACGCCAGCAAAGCTGTATTCTAGCTGCAGCTGGAACGACTACTCACAGTCGCGTCGAAACGGTCGATCAACCGTCGCAGTCCGGCCAGTTGCCGTCGTTGCCCTGTTTCGCTCCGATGACCGGTTCAGAAGGAAAGGAGC
>JBDTMH010000337.1:0-4352 GCA_039934375.1 Burkholderiaceae bacterium
GCGGCAGGATCGCGCGCGGTGTCAGCAGCCCCAGTTGCTCCAGCCAGCCCAGCGGTGTCGCGCCGCGCAGCTTGCGCACGAGTTCAAATTCGTACACCGACTGGCAACAATGCAGTCGCACCGGCGCCTTGAGTTCGGCGCTTGCCGCCGCGGTACGCGCCAGCAGTTCGGGTGTGCAAGTCTCGATCCGGTCGGGCGCGAACATGCCACGCACCAGACCGTTGTGACTGCCATCGAAATCGCGAAAAAAGCGGATCGCCTCATCCAGTCCGGCCAGCCCGCGCGGCTCGTCCCAGTGCTGGTCCCGCGTGCGGTCGCGGCGCACGTAGGTCATGCCACTCATGTAACACGGCCCTATGTAGGCACGCAGCCCCAGCTCACCGGCGATCGCGGCAACCCGCGCGAACTCGTCGTAGTGCTCTGCCCACCGGCGGTAATACATCGAGGTGATCGGCAGCGCCGTTGTGACGCCATTGCGGATCAGGTGCGCAAACGCGTATCGGACCTTGAAACTTTCCTCGTCGTCGTTGTACGCGTCACGCGGGCCAGCGTGCAGGTAGTCCTCGGACCACAAGCGGCCCATCTCAAGCGGGTCGCCGTTGTCCACGGTCAGCACACCCGAGTCCAGATCGCCGAGCGCGTCCAGGTCAATCAGTCCAGGGCCGATCAGCGCCTGGCCGTAATCGATATTCGCATCGACGTGCCCGGTGAAACCCTGCCCCACGAACTCGATCGTGTCGCCGGAGAACACGACTTCACCGTCGCGCCACATGCGGTGTGACCGACCGTCGAAGCCGACCACGTGGGCCGCCTTGAGTCGGGTGCGCATGGCACTCAGCTCGCCAGGAAGACGCCGTCGCGCGCCACGATGGCGCCGCGGCTGATCACGGTGCGCTTCGGGCAACGTTCGACGACAGCGGCGGCCAGACTCTCGGCCTGTAATAGCACCAGGTTGGCCATATGGCCAACGTCCAGTCCGTACTCTTGAATACCGAGCGCGCGCGCGCCGCCCCGGCTGACGATGTCGAACGCCGCTTCAAGGTCAGCGTCCTTGCTCCAGCCATAACGCTGAGCCAGCAACCATGCGCGTTCGAGCATGTCGCCATTGCCCATCGGGCTCCAGGTGTCGCGAATGCCGTCCGAACCGGAACAGACATTGACACCACGGCTACGCAACATCGCCACTGGCGGCACCGTCACGTGCGCAGGCGCGCAGGTCATGATGGAGATGCCCAGTTCGGCCAGCCGGTCAACCAGTGGCTCCAGCACGGCGGGCGGGAACGCGCCGAGTGCATAGGCGTGGCTGATGACGACGCGTCCCTGGCGTCCGCAGGCCTGCGTGAAATCCGCGATTCGTTCAATTTCCCAACGACCGAGATCGCCCAGGTCATGCAGGTGGATGTCAACGCCCCGGTCGAACTCTTGCGCTAGCGCGAAGATAGCCTCCAGATGGCGGATGGGATCGCGGTCGATGGCTGCTGGGTCGATGCCACCTACGACGTCCACCCCCAGCTCCAATGCTTCGCGCATCAGTTGCAGCGTTCCGGGCGCCACCAGCATGCCGCCTTGCGGAAACGCCACCAGTTGCAGTTCTATCACATGGCGGTACTTCTCGCGCACCGCCAGCATCGCCTCGACATGTTGGCGACCGAAACTTGTCTGGACGTCGACATGGCTGCGGAAATAGAGTGATCCCCTGCTGATGCAGTGTTCGATCAAGGGTCCGGCGCGTTGCGCCATAGCCACGCCCAACGTCGGCAGCACCTGCTGCTCGTTGCGGATGCGGTCGTCGCGTGTCGGCCCGGCGCTGTTCGGGCGCCATGGCATGCGCCACAAGGTCTTGTCCAGATGGACATGGGCTTCGACCAGCGCAGGCAGCACCATCTGGCCCTGGCCGTCGATCAGGCATGGCAAGGCCTGATCAGCGCCACCGGCCGCAAGCACCGCGTGAATACGATCCCGCTCGAGCACCAGATCGACCGCCGCAGCACCAAATGGCCGGACGTTGCGAATGACTTGGTAATGTGTTGTCATGTTTTCAGCTGATTTCATCAATGGCATTGGCCTCGGCGCCAACGGTCTGGGCAGACATCGAGAACCGGTCGCGGGTGCGGATATAGAAGCTGGCGCCGAAGCGCGCCACCGGAAAATAGTTCTGCAGGCGCACCCGGTATCGGTCAAGGTCGATCAGGTCGTCACGGGCATGCAGGCACACCACCTCGCCGATGAAGATGTGCCGGCTGGCGGTCTCGATTTTCTCCGACAAGCGGCATTCGAATGCGACTGGCGCCTGCGCGATACGCGGCGGCGCCACGAAACTGGAAGGCAGTGGTGTCAGGCCGGCGACGTCCAGTTCACTGACATCGGAGGGCATCGTGTCGCCGCACAAGTGCATTTTTTCCGCCATCGGCTCGTCGGCAATATGCACGACGAACTCGCCGTTGGCCAGGATGTTGGCCGAAGTGTGCTTCAGGCCTTCGTCCTGCAGCTTGTTGATGCTGATCATCAGGATCGGCGGATCTTCACCCAGCATGTTGAACATGCTGAACGGCGCTGCGTTGACCAGGCCATCGGCGTTGCGTGTCGTGACCAGCGCAATCGGCCGCGGCACGATCAGGCTGGCCATCAGCTTGTAACGCTGGTAGGCGGATATGTCGGCAAAGTCGATCTGCACGGTCTCGTTTTGGGTCGTGGCCATGGATCGGTCAATAGTGGGCGGATTTCCACAACGTCGCCGGGGGCTCTAGCAGATGGCGCAAGCCGCTACGATCCAACATCCGGTCGGCGGCGATCTGGGCCTGCTCCATCACCTCGGTCTCATCGACACTGGTCACTTTGCCGTCCTCCATCAAGATACGCCCATTGACGATCGTGGTGCAGACGTCCGCACCGCTGGCGAAGCTGGTGACCCGGTAGACCGGCATGTTCAACGGCATCATGTGCGGCCGGAACAAGTCGACCAGAATAATGTCGGCCTTCTTGCCGGCTTCGAGCGAGCCGATCTCGTCTTCCATGCCGAGCGCGCGCGCAGCGTCGATGGTCACCATCTCCAGCACCTTGCCGTGCGGCAAAACGCCGGAGTCGCGGAAGTGGCGCCGGTGGTAATGCATGGCCTGGAACATGTGGCGGAACATGTCGTAGCTGCGGTCCGGCGCCGTGCCGTCCGATCCTAGCGCCACGGTCACACCGGCTTCAATCAGTTCGGGCACCGGGCAGCGGCCGCGGATCGACATGATGGCGCTCGGGTTGTGAATGATCTTGGTGCCGGTGGCCACACAGGCGGCGATGTCGGCCTCAGTCAGGTCGATCGAATGCGACATGAAGGCGTTTTCGCCCAATAGACCCAGTTCTTCATGCGCCTGTTGCAAGGTGCCGGTGCGGTGGCCATCCTGCGTGAAACCCAGGCCATGGTGGCGCGCCATCTCGCCGTACTGACGCGCCTGGTCGCGGAATATTGGAGCGAACTCGGCATGGCCGGCCTCGTGTTGTGGCTGGAACACCGGCAGCGTGATGCAGATATTGACCCGGCCATCGGCCGTGCCATGCTGGCTGCGCACGATCTCTTCGCAGGTCTCGTGCATCTGCTCGAATGACACCTCACGATCCTGGCGCTGGTCGCCGTTCCATGTCGCATAAACACGTGGCGCAGGCGGCCGCGACGGGCCGACGGCCAGGAACGAGCGTGTGCCGGCTTCGGCGATTGCCGCGCTGTGGCGCGCTGCATAACGCGGATCGTCGACACGCATGATGCTGTCGCCGCCACCGAACATGCAGACACCGGTCGTGGTACCGAAACGCAGGCGTTCGAGGGCCGCAAGTTTGGCCTCGGCATACCAGAAGTGTTCATCCGAACCGATGGTGTAGACCACGCGGCAGGCTTCCATCCACGCCGCGGCATCACCGCCACCGAGCGTCTTGAGCAAACCGTGACCGGCATGGGCGTGGCAGTCGATCAGCCCTGGCAAAACCGCCTTGCGGTGCGCGTCGATCGTCTTGCGGGCGCGAAACTGCGCCTGCAGCGTTGCTGTGTCTCCGACGGCGACGATGCGATCGGCTTTGACGGCAACTGCACCGTCTTCAATGACACGGCGTGCCGGGTCGACGGTGATCACGGTTCCGTGCACGATCAGCAGGTCTACGTCACGGATTTCTGGGCTGGCGGTGTCGGTCATGGGAGTCCTATCGATACAAGCTAATGGGGATACGCCGCTCGGCCACGGCATGGCAGGCGACCTGGGAGCCGTCGGGCTCGATGCGCAGCTCCGGCCGCTCCTGGCTGCAACGTTCGTTGGCATGTGGGCAACGCGGGTGGAACGCACAACCGGTCGGTGGGTCCAGCGGGCTGGGGATTT
>JBDTMH010000338.1:0-4318 GCA_039934375.1 Burkholderiaceae bacterium
TCTTGCCGTTTTCGGCAATGAAATCGCGCAAGGTGTCGATGTCCTTGTAGTCGATTTCCTCGACGCCGGTCACGGTGAAGCGGCAAAAGCGCTTGCGCTTGAACAGCAGGTTCTGGGCCGGGCGCTTGGGGCGCTTGTCTTTGTTGAAACGTTTCGGTGATGGCATGGTGTTTTCCTTCGGTTGGCAGGTCGCGAGGTTCAGACTGACTGAGGCGGTGCGACTTGCTGAGACAACTGGGATAGCTCTGGCAAAAATTCCTGAATATGAAAGACGACAGTCTTGCCGTTGCGGGGAGAGGACAGAAAGCCGGTGAACCTCCAGACACTGCCTGCGACCTGACTTGCCAGTCGCTCGGCATTGGTGCCCAGTGCCACTGCTTTCAAAGCCGCCTTGACCTGTCTCACCTGCCCGGCTTCCTGGACACTGGAGGAATGCTCCAGCTTCAGGTTCAGGGCCGGTATTCCTGCCGGCGTGTAGCGCAACGCATCGCGTTCGACCACACTGGCTGTCAGGATCAGGCGGTTGGCTGCCTCGTTCACCCCGCGCGGGTCAATCAGTTGTTGCGGTCGCTATTGCGATCGTTGTTGCGATCGCTGTTGCGGTCATTGTTGCGATCGTTGTTGCCGTGAAACTCGGCTTGCTGCGCCTTGCGGGCATCTTCACGCTCGACGGTTTTCATCATCGACGAAGGGACAGTGTCCGCCTTCTTGCGCAGCACCGTCAAATGGCGCAGCACGGCGTCATTGAACTTGAATGCATGCTCAAGTTCACCCATCACGGCCTGATCGGCCTCGATGTTGATGCACAGGTAATGGGCCTTGGCGAGCTTGTTGATCATGTAGACCAACTGGCGCCGACCCCAGTCTTCGACCCGATGGATCTTGCCGCCGCCGGCGGTGATCATGGTCTTGTAGCGCTCCAGCATGGCTGGAACCTGCTCGCTCTGATCCGGGTGGATCATGAGAATGATTTCGTAATGACGCATGCGTACTCCTTGTGGATGGCCCTGTTGCCATGCCGCGTGCCAGGCACACGGAGGGCGCAGAACCGTAAAAATAGCCACCCCCGGCGTCTGAACAAGGTGTGGCAAGGCGAAGCCCGCGATTATATGCCAGGGCGCCGCCGGCAGTCCAGACGGATTCGCGAAATGGCCTGGTTGGTAGCCAGGGCTGCGCTCAGCGAGCGTCCACGTCCAGCCGCGGATAGCGGATGTATTCGACCATCTCCTCGGTTTCACGGTCGGGCCTTCGAGTCACCAGGCTGACCAGCAGAATCACCGCGAAGCCCACCGGAACACCGAACAGCCCGGCTGAGATGGGCTGGATGTCCCACCACAGGCGAACCGCAGACGTGATACCGAACACGCTGCGCAACCAGGGCTGATTCATGACCATGTAGTAGCCGGTGGTCAGCAACCCCGCGGCCATGCCGAGCGAGGCAGCGAGACCGGTGGCACGCTTCCAGAAGATACCCAGTGTCAGTGCCGGGAAAAATGCTGCCGCGGCGAACGAGAATGCTGCCGAAACCAGGAACAGGATGTCGGCGGGCTTCTGCGAGGCCACATACGCGGCCGCCAGCGCCACCACCAGCAGCAACATCTTGGACAAGGCCACGCGCCGTGCGGTCGAGGCGTTGGGGTCGATCATCTTGTAATAAAGGTCGTGGCTCAGTGCATTGGCAATCGTCAGCAGCAGTCCGTCGGCTGTCGACAACGCGGCGGCGAGGCCTCCAGCCGCAACCAGACCGGAGACGACGTAGGGCAAGCCGCCGATCTCCGGTGTGGCCAGCACCAGGATGTCACCGTTGATGGTCATTTCGTTCAGCTGCAGGATGCCGTCTCGATTGATGTCGGTGACCGACAAAAACGACGGATCGATCTTGCTCCAGGAAGCGATCCAGGCCGGCAACTGGTCGAAGGGCGTACCCACCACCAGCGTGAAGATCTCGTACTTGACCAGCACGGCGAGCGCTGGAGCCGTGAAATACAGCAGGAAGATGAACACCATCGACCAGCCCACCGACTCGCGCGCTTCCTTGACGCTGGGCACTGTGTAGTAGCGCATCAGGATATGCGGCAATGCGGCGGTACCGACCATCAGGCAGAAGATCAGCGCCAGGAAATTGCGCCGTGCCACGTCGTAGGCATGGCGCTGCGCCGCAGTTCCGTCGGGGTCGCCGGTGAAGGCCTGGCCATGAGGCACCATGCCATTGAGCGGCTCGGCCTTGGCATCGGCGACCTCCTTGGCCTGGGTCCAGCGGTCGATCGCGGCCTGTGGGTCTACCGGCAGGCCGAACAGGGCCTTCTCGGCGGCGGCGATGTCGGTGGCTGCGCCCGATCCCCCGTCGGCTTGCAGCCGCTCCAGCCGGACCCGGGCGGCCTGTCGCTCTGCCGCCAGCGCCGCGGCCGGGGCCTTGAGCCGCTGGGCCAGTTCGGCAGAGCGCTCGGCATAAATCTGGCGCACCGCAAGCTCACCCGGGTCGACCAGCAGCTTCTTTTCCAGCGCCGTGACCTTTTCCAGCTGGTAGCCGTAGATCACCTGCGGCACCGGAAAACCGGTCTGCTTGACCGACAACCAGACCACCGGAATCATGTAGGCGACGATCAGGATGAAATACTGCGCCACCTGCGTCCAGGTCACCGCGCGCATGCCGCCAAGGAACGAACACACCAGGATGCCGCCCAGCCCGAGGAAAATCCCGAGCTCGAACTGCACGCCCGTCAGATGGGATGTGATCAGTCCGACGCCGGAAATCTGTGCCACTACATAGGTGAACGAACACAGGATCGCGGCCACGATGCCCAGCAGCCGCGGCAGATTGCCACCATACCGGTCACCCAGAAAGTCCGGCACTGTGAACTGCCCGAACTTGCGCAGATACGGCGCCAGAAACAATGCCACCAGGCAATAGCCACCGGTCCAGCCCATGATGAAGGCCAGGCCGCCGTAGCCGGTGAGGTACAGCGTGCCGCCCAGACCAATGAACGAGGCCGCCGACATCCAGTCCGCCCCGGTCGCCATGCCGTTGTACATGGCCGGCACGCGACGCCCCGCCACGTAATACTCCACCGCATCGTGGGTACGGCTCAGGATGCCGATACCCGCATACAGGCCAATGCTGCCGAGCAGAAAGATCGATCCGATCCAGCGCCGCGGCAGGCCGACTTGCTCGAGCAGCGCCAACGCGACAACGAAGGTCAGAAAGCCCGCCATGTACCAGACGTAGATGCGATCGATGTCGTGCTTGAACGCCGCCCGGGACGCGCGGGTTCCAGTGGTCGACACCCGATCTCGCGGCTTGGCCATGATCAGTCGTCGCTTTCGTCGAAGCCGTGCTCGACGTCGAGCCTGGCCATGTAGTGCGCGTAGAACCAGATGATGCCGCCGTAGACCAACAGCGATCCTTGCGCCGCCATCCAGAAACTGAATGGCCAACCAAAGAACGTGAAGCTCAGTTCACGGGCGAAGAAACTCACGACGAAGGTGACGACAAACCACAAGCCCGTCAGTACGGCCGAAATCGCGAGATTGCGGCGCCAGTACGCGCGACGCTGCGCCGCCGACTGCGTCACGCCGTCGCTCCACCAATAACATCGACGACGATCGGACGCCACACGCGCCGGGACGCCAGTCCCGCGTGACATTGACAGATTCGGGCGCAGACCATGGTGCTAGGCATGCGCGCTTATCCGATGACCGACGCCGGCATGTTCAATTCGCGGGCCAGCTGGGCCGCCACCTTGGGTTCGAAGCCGCGCAAATGCTGCAGAATGCGGCGCGCCTCGACAGCATGCTGCCGATCCATCTCGACCCGTGCCAGCTGATACCAGCCAAACGGGCTCATGGGTTGCAGTTCGGTGTTGCGTCGCAAAGCGACCGCCGCCTCGTCCAGCCGGCCATTGCGGATCAGCAGCAAACCCAGGCCATACCAGGCCCGGTCCATGGCCGCGTTGACCGCGATCGCCTGGCGAAACGCCACCTCGGCATGTGCGTCCTGCCGGACTTCATCGAGCAGATAGGCCAGGTTGAACCAACCGGACGCGTGCTGCGGATGGCGCAGCACCATGTCCCGCAAAACCCCAATGGCAGCGGCTTTATCGCCGTCTCTGGCGAGCAGGAAAGCGCAACTCGCCAAAGCATGGCGGTCGTCCGGCGACAAGCGCAATAACGCGGCAAAACGATCGCGCGCCGCGTCGGCCTTGCCCAGCAACAGCAAGCCCCTGGCCTGCAGGCGCAACCAGGCCAGACGCAAGCTCATAAGGCAACCTCCGCGCGATGCGCTGCGCTGCTGTGAGCCTTGGGAGCGGCCCGGCGGCTC
>JBDTMH010000339.1:0-4312 GCA_039934375.1 Burkholderiaceae bacterium
GGCGGCACCGAGGCCTGCGACTGGGCCAGCATGTTGCTGCGCCAGTACCTGCGGTATGCCGAGCGCAAGGGTTTCAAGACCACGATCGAGGACGAGTCCGCCGGTGACACCGCCGGCATCAAGGGCGCCACGATCAAGATCGAGGGTGAATACGCATTCGGCCTGCTGCGCACCGAAACCGGCGTGCACCGCCTGGTGCGCAAGTCGCCGTTCGACTCGTCGGGCGGGCGCCACACCAGCTTTGCCAGCGTGTTCGTCTACCCCGAGATCGACGACTCGATCGAGATCGACATCAACCCCTCCGACGTGCGCACCGATACCTACCGCGCCAGCGGTGCCGGCGGTCAGCACATCAACAAGACCGATTCGGCGGTGCGGCTGACGCACTTGCCCACCGGCATCGTCGTGCAGTGCCAGGACGGGCGCAGCCAGCACAGCAACCGCGATGTGGCCTGGAAGCGGCTGCGCTCCAAGCTGTATGACCACGAGTTGCGCAAGCAGCAGGAAGAGCAGCAAAAACTGGAGGACACCAAGACCGATGTGGGCTGGGGCCACCAGATCCGCAGCTACGTGCTGGACAACAGCCGCATCAAGGATCTGCGCACCAACGTCGAGGTCTCGGCCACGCAGAAGGTGCTCGACGGCGACCTTGACGTGTTCATCGAAGCCTCACTCAAACAAGGCGTGTGACGATGCGAATCCAGGGACTGATCTTCGACATGGACGGCACGATGATCGACTCGATGCCGTACCACGCCCAAAGCTGGGTGACCTTCGTGCAGCGCCATGGCATCACGATCGATGTAGACGAGTTGATGCGCAAGACCACCGGGCGTACTGGCGCCGAATGCATGGAAGTGCTGTTCGGCCGCCCGATCGCGCAGCAGGAGGCCTGGAAGCTGATCCACGAAAAGGAAGAGATCTACCGGGAACTGTTTGCGCCGGTCTTCACCGAGGTGCGCGGCTTCAAGCGTTTTTGCGCCAGCGCCCACGCCAGTGGTCTGCGCATCGGCGTGGGAACGGCGGGCGACAAGCACAACATCGCCTTTGCGATGCGCCACCTGCAGATGGACCCGCGGCCGCACGCCATGGTTGGCGGCGACGAAGGCCTGCCGGGCAAACCCGAGCCGGCGATTTTTCTGGAGGCCGCGCGGCGCATCGGTGCCGACCCGCAAGCCTGTATCGTGTTCGAGGACGCGCCGTTCGGCATCGAGGCGGCGCGCCGGGCCGGCATGAAGGCGGTGGCGGTGTGTACCAGCCACAGCGCCGAACAACTGGCCGGTGACCATGTGATCGCCCAGATCCGCCACTACGAAGAACTCATCGACAACCAATTTCTGGAGACACTACATGCCCGCATCTCGTGACGACCAAGGACAAGCGGTCAGCATCCAGCGCGCCGACTACAGCGCTCCCGCCTTCTGGATCGATACCGTCGATCTGACCTTCGATCTCGACCCGCTCAAGACCCGGGTCCTCAACAAGATGCGGCTGCGCCGCAACCCGGACGTGCCGGTGCAGCCGCTGCGGCTGGACGGCGAAGACCTCAACCTGGCGCGCGTGCTGGTCAATGGCGGCAGCGCCAGCTTCAAGATCGAAGGCAAGCAGCTGGTGCTGGACAACCTGCCCTCCAGCGAGGCCGGCGCCTTCGATCTGGAGATCTTCACCACCTGCGCGCCTTCCAAGAACACCAAGCTGATGGGGCTGTACGTCAGCAACGACTCGTTCTTCACCCAGTGCGAGGCCGAAGGGTTCCGGCGCATCACCTACTTCATGGACCGCCCGGACGTGATGGCCAGCTACAGCGTGCTGCTGCGCGCCAACAAGGCGGCCTACCCGGTGCTGCTGTCCAATGGCAACCGGGTGGAACACGGCGACCTGCAAGGTGAAGGCAACGCCGGGCGCCATTTCGCGCGCTGGGTCGACCCGCATCGCAAGCCCTGCTATCTGTTCGCTCTGGTGGCCGGCAGGCTGGAGTCGCGCCAACAGCGCATCGTCTCGCGCGCCGGCAACGAACACCTGCTCGAGATCTATGTACGTCCGGGCGACCTCAGCAAGACCGAACATGCGATGAACTCGCTGATGGCGTCCATTGCCTGGGACGAAGCCCGCTTCGGCCTGCCGCTGGACCTGGAGCGCTTCATGGTGGTGGCCACCAGCGACTTCAACATGGGCGCGATGGAGAACAAGGGACTGAACATCTTCAACACGAAATACGTGCTGGCGACGCAGGCCACCGCCACCGACACCGACTTCTCCAACATCGAGTCGGTGGTCGGCCACGAGTACTTTCACAACTGGACCGGCAACCGCGTGACCTGCCGCGACTGGTTCCAGCTCAGCCTGAAGGAAGGCCTGACGGTGTTCCGCGACCAGGAGTTTTCGCAGGACCTGTGCCATGACGCATCGGCGCGCGCCGTCAAGCGCATCGAGGACGTCCGGGTGCTGCGCACCGCGCAGTTCCCCGAGGATGCCGGCCCGATGGCGCATCCGGTGCGGCCCGACAGCTACGTGGAGATCAACAACTTCTATACCGTCACCGTGTACGAGAAGGGTGCCGAGGTCGTGCGCATGATGCAGACGCTGGTGGGCCGCGACGGTTTCGCCAACGGCATGAAGCTGTATTTCGAGCGCCACGACGGCCAGGCCGTAACCTGCGACGACTTCGCGCAGGCCCAGGCCGACGCCAATCCCGGCTCGGACCTGGCCGCCTTGCTGCCGCAGTTCAAGAACTGGTACAGCCAGGCTGGCACACCGGTGGTCAGGGCACGCGGTGTGTATGACGCCGGCGCCGGCACCTATACCCTGCACCTGGCACAAAGCTGCAAACCCACAGCGGGGCAGCCGACCAAGGAGCCGTTCGTGATCCCGGTCAACCTCGGTCTGGTCGGCCCCGACGGGCGCGACCTGCCGCTGCAACTGGCCGACGAATCACTGCCCGGCAACGCACCGCGCGGCTTTGTGCTCAGCCAACAGGAGGAGGCACTGACCTTCGTCAATGTGGCGGCCGAACCGGTGCCTTCGATCCTGCGCGGCTTCAGTGCGCCAGTGCTGCTGGAGTTCGATTACAGCAACGACCAGTTGCTGCACCTGCTGGCCCACGACAGCGACCCGTTCAACCGCTGGGAAGCCGGTCAGCGCCTGGCACTGCGCTGCGCACTGGCGGCTTTGGCGCAACCGGTCGACGCCCCGGTGGGCGCGGTGCTCACGCCAGCCTTCGTCGACGCAATGCGCGGCATCTTGCGCCATCCGTCGCTGGACGCAGCGTTCAAGGAGCTGACGCTGACCTTGCCGTCCGAGACCTATATCTCCGAGCAGCTCGACGTGGTCGACCCGCAGCAGGTGCATGCGGTGCGCGAGGCCATGCGGTTGCAACTGGCAACCGCCTTGCCGCAAGACTGGCAGCAGGCCTTCGAGGACCATGCCCACACCGGTGCCTACCGTCCCGATCCGGTCTCCAGCGGCAAGCGCGCATTGGCCGGCATGGCACTGACCATGGCCTGCCTGGGCGGCAGCACCGACGAATGGCCGACCCGCGCCTTCGAGCGCTTCAAGCAGGCCGGCAACATGACCGACAGGCTCAATGCCCTGGGCGCTTTGGTCGCCTGCGCACACCCGCTCGCGCGAGAGGCTTTGAAGCGCTTTCACACCATGTTCAAAGGCGACGAGCTGGTGCTCGACAAATGGTTTGCGCTGCAGGCCGGTGCTGCCGACCGCGACGGCCATATCCTGGCGCAGGTGCGCCAGCTGATGTCCCACCCCGACTTCCATCTGAAGAACCCGAACCGTGCGCGCAGTCTGTTGTTCAGCTACTGCAGCGGCAATCCGGCAGCGTTTCACCGCCAGGATGCGGCGGGTTACCAGTTCTGGAGCCTGCGCGTCCTCGAGATCGACGCTTTCAACCCGCAGCTGGCCGCACGCCTGGCGCGTGCACTCGACCGCTGGAGCCGGCTGGCCGAGCCCTACCGAAGCGCCGCACGCGAAGCCATCGCCCGCGTGGCCGCCAAACCCGACCTGAGCAACGACGTGCGCGAGGTGGTGAGCCGCGCGCTGGCAGATTGAACCATGGCAGCCAAAATTTCCCTGACCCGCTACCTGGTCGAACACCAGCGTGTCAACGCCGTCATCCCGGCCGACCTGCGCCTGCTGCTCGAAGTGGTGGCGCGGGCCTGCAAGAGCATCAGCCATGCCGTCAACAAGGGTGAACTCGGCGGCGTGCTCGGCGCCACCGAGACCGAGAACATCCAGGGCGAGGTGCAGAAGAAGCTCGACATCATCGCCAACGAGGTGCTGATCGAGGCCAACGAATGGG
>JBDTMH010000340.1:0-4291 GCA_039934375.1 Burkholderiaceae bacterium
ACACCCGAGCGCAGATGCACATGATCCTGATCGACAAGCTGATCGCGACGGCGGCCCGGCAGATCGCCATGTTCCTCGTGATCCTGGCCGTGGTCAGCGCCGCCATCGTGGCTTTCATCATCTACACGCTGACCCTGGGCAAGATCCGCGAGATTGCGGTGCTCAAGCTGATCGGCACCCGCAACCGCACGATCGCATCGATGATCATGCAGCAGGCGATCGCGCTGGGCCTGATCGGGTTTGTCGTGGGCAAGGTGTCGGCGACGTTCTGGGCGCCGATCTTTCCCAAGTATGTGTTGCTGGAGTCGGGCGACGCGCTGCGCGGATTCGTCGCAGTAGTGATCATTTGTGTGCTTGCCAGCATCCTGGCGATCCGCGCCGCGCTCAAGGTCGACCCGGCGGAGGCGATCGGTGGCTGAAACGTACACCCCTTCGCCCGATCGCGGCATCCGCATCGAGGGCCTGCGCAAGGTCTACGGCCGCGGCGACACTGCGGTCGAGGCACTCAAGGACGTCAACATGGTTGTCGCCCCAGGTGAGGTGGTGGGACTGATCGGTCCGTCCGGCTCCGGCAAGAGCACGCTGCTCAAGTGCCTGGGCGCCGTGATCGAACCCACGTCCGGGCGCATGGTGCTGGGCCAGGACGTCATCTACGACAACCACTGGAACATCACCGACCTTCGGGCCTTGCGGCGCGACAAGATCGGCTTCGTGTTCCAGGCACCTTACCTGATCCCCTTCCTGGACGTCACCGACAACGTCGCCTTGCTGCCGATGCTGGCCGGCGTTGCTAACGCCGAGGCGCGCAAGCGCGCGGTGGAATTGCTCACCGCGCTCGACGTGCAGCATCGCGCCAAGGCCATGCCATCCCAACTCTCGGGCGGCGAACAACAAAGGGTGTCGATCGCGCGCGGCCTGATCAATCGTCCGCCGGTGATCCTGGCTGACGAGCCCACGGCGCCGCTTGACAGCGAACGCGCGCTGGCGGTCATCCGCATCCTGAACCAGATGGCCAAGCAGTACGACACCGCGATCATCGTCGTCACCCACGACGAAAAGATCATCCCCACCTTCAAGCGGATTTACCACATCCGTGACGGCGTGACGCACGAAGAGGTGGGCGAAGGGCGTGGCATCGACTGAGGCGCAAAACCTGTTCAACAAACTGGAGAATTTAATGACTTCATCTACACAAGCACGCGGCCTGTCGGTCTGGGCCATCTCAGCAATTTCGGTCGTATTTGGCCTGCTAACCATCAAGGAGGGCGGTGCGGTGGTTGCCGGCAACGAAGCCGCGCTCACCGCTGCAGGCAACTACATTCCTTTCATCGTGTGGTTCAACTTTGTAGCCGGTTTCGCGTATGTCGCGGCCGGTGTCGGGCTTTGGATGCAGCGACGCTGGGCAGTGGGCTTGACGATCGCAATTGCGGTCGCGACCGCACTGGTCTCGGCCGCGCTGGGCTTCATGATCCTGTCCGGCACGGCGTTCGAGCAACGGACGGTATTTGCAATGGGCCTTCGTACCGTGGTGTGGGCGGTGATCGCCACCATCGCATGGCGTCATCAAGGGCCGCGGGTGACATGATACTCGCGCTCGCGTTTGCGGCCCGCCAAGCAACGCCTTGGGCGATTGTGCTGGCATTGCAGGTCGCGCCAGTCTTCGCGCAAACCGTGAGCGACGATTCATCCTGCACGGTGCATTGCCAGCCAGGCGATGCGATCCGCTTTCGCGGCGGAACGGTCCGGCTGGAAAACGACCTGTTCGCCAACACCGACCAAAATTACAGCAATGGCGTCGCCTTCACTGCGGTGTCGCACGACATCGTCGGCCCGGTCAAGACCGGCTGTCTGCCGGCGCCGGTGCGATTGCGCGCAGAGCTGATCCGCTTCCTGAGTCCTGGATTCTGGGAGGGTCAACAGGGAACGACCGCGACACAGAACGTGGTGGTGAAGTTTGGCCAGTCCATATATACGCCGAGAGACCCGGCCAGGACCGACCTGATACGCGACGACCGGCCGTACGCCGGCCTTTTGTATGTCGGCATGTCGTGGAACCGTCGAACGCACGATGCTCGGAACAACTCGGAAATGCTCGATACCCGCGAGATCACGCTGGGTGTCATCGGTCCGCTGGCGCTGGGCAGACAGGCACAGAACCTGGTGCACGACACGATTGGCGCCGACCGCTTTCTTGGGTGGGACAACCAGTTGAAGAACGAACCTGCGCTACAACTGGCGCTGGACCGCAAGTACCGGGACTTTCGCTCCGATGGCGCCATCCGGCCAGGGTTCTCGGCCGACACGATCCGCTCGCTGGGATTGCGCCTGGGCAATATAGAAACCTCCGCCAGCATGGGCGTGGAAGGGCGTATCGGCTGGAATCTGCCGAACGATTTCGGCACGTATCCGATCAGGCCGGGAGCCGAGAACCGCCCCCCGTCGGCCGCTTCACCGGGCAACCGAGATCGGCCGCCGGAGTCCGCTCCGGCAAGGGTGGCTCCAGGTGCTCACTTGTTCGGCACGCTGGAAGCCAAACTGGTCGCGCACGACTTCTCGCTGGACGGCAATCTGTTCCGATCCAGCCGCAGCGTCACACGTCGGCCCCTGGTCGCACAGGCCGCGCTTGGCCTGAGTGTGCATGGACAGCTCGCTGGGCACGGCGTCCGGCTGGCCTTCATGCGGGTCTGGAGGACACGGGAATTCAAGGAACAGCAGTCCAACCATGCGTATGGCTCGGTGGCGCTGAGTATCGAGTCCTAGACCAATTGCGCCGACGGCCCCATCGCTATCAACACAAAAGAAGCACCATGAACATCACATTCCTCGGCGCCGCGCGCGAAGTCACCGGATCGTGTTTTCTGGTGGAGACCACGGACACCCGTTTCCTGGTGGATTGCGGCATGGTGCAGGGTGGTCGCGAGGCGCCGGCGCGCAACCGCAAGCCGTTTGCATTCGACCCGAAATCGATCGATTTCGTGTTGCTGACGCATGCACACATCGACCACAGCGGCCTGCTTCCCAAACTCACCCGGGCGGGTTTCCAGGGACCGATCCATACCACCGCGGCGACCGCCGATCTGCTCCAGGTGATGCTGCCCGACAGCGCGCATATCCAGGAGAGCGATGCCAAGCGGGCTGCGCGCCATTCCAAGTCGGCACAGCGCAGCGGTACGGCGCTGGCTCCGCTCTATACGCAGCAAGATGCCCGAGACTGCCTGCGTCAGGTGCGGCCCATCGCCTATGACCAGGAGCTGGCAGCGCACCCCGGCGTGCGCTGCCGCTTTCGCGACGCGGGCCATATTCTTGGTTCGGCCATCATCGAAGTCTGGATCAGCGAAAACGGCCAGACCACAAAAATTGTCTTCAGCGGCGATCTTGGCCAGCCGGGGCGTCCGATTCTGCGCGATCCGACGCCCATCGAGGAGACGGACATTCTGGTCATGGAGTCGACCTACGGCGACCGCGCGCACAAGGACACCGCATCGAGCGAAGACGAACTGGTCGAGATTATCCAGCGCACTCTGCACAAGCAGGGCGGCAACGTGATCGTGCCCGCATTCGCTGTCGGCCGCACCCAGGAAATCTTGTATCACCTGCACCGCCTCAGCCGTGAAGGCCGCTTGCGCAATCTGAAGGTGTTCGTCGATTCACCCATGGCCACCGAAGCCACGCGCATTACTCGGCGACATCTGGAACTGTTCGACGATGCTGCGAAAGAGCTCGCGCACTGGCACGCCCAGGGCGAGGACCAACCCAATCTCCATTTCACCGCGAGCGCCGAAGAATCCATGGCCTTGAATCAGATTCGCTCGGGCGCCATCATCATTTCCGCCAGCGGCATGTGCGATGCCGGGCGCATCAAGCACCACCTGCGCCACAACCTTCCCCGGCGAGAATGCGGCATCTTGATCACAGGATTTCAGGCGCAAGGCACGCTTGGCCGGCGTCTGGTTGATGGTGCCAAACGGGTGAGGATCTTCGGCGAAGACATCCCCGTACACGCGGCGATTCATACCGTGGGCGGACTGTCGGCGCATGCTGATCAACCCGCGTTGCTGGGTTGGTCGGCCAACTTTCGCGAACCTCCAGCCCGAACGTTTGTGGTCCATGGTGAGGTCAACGCGGCGCTCACTTTCGCCGAGCGGCTGCGCATTGAGCGTGGCTGGGAAGTGGCGGTGCCAGAGCCCGGTACGCGCGTGTTATGGAGCGGTAGGACGTCGAATTTCTCGTCCAGGACGCGAACACGTCTGTCTGGCCCACGATGAGACGAACCGCACTGTCGCTGTCGATG
>JBDTMH010000341.1:0-4244 GCA_039934375.1 Burkholderiaceae bacterium
GGCGCTGGTTTGGCCGATCGCGGGAACCGCAAGCCGGATGTGGCGCCGCGGCTTGCCGGCGCCGGTGCGCCAGCCCAGGCGGAGCCCGCACGTGTCGCAAGCAATCGCAGCGCGGTGCCGGAAGCCGCCCTGTGCAACAGCGTGACCGCCGCGGAGCCTGGTGGCGTGCCGTCAGACGCATCGAAGCGGCCCACCGCCGGCGCAGCGGGCGGAAGCGGATCCTTGCGCGCAGCGGTCAATACCGCTGCAATGCCGCTGCGCCCGGGCATGTTTGCGCGGGTGACGACCGTATTTGCGATCAACGATGCAGCCATCGTCGTTCCCGAAGAGGCCATCGTGCCGCAAGGTGGCCGCCAATTCGTGATCAAGGTGGTGGAGCCGTCGCAAGTTCCTGCCACACCGGACCGGGTACTACCGGTGGACACGAAATGGGTGTCGTTGCGCCAGGAGGTCAAGCTCGGCGCGCGCCAACTGGGCAAGGTCGAAGTGGTCGAAGGCCTGGCGGAAGGTGAGACGGTAGTGGTCGCCGGACAGCAGCGGTTGCAACGCGATGGCACCGCGCTGCGCATCGTCGAACTCGGCCGCCCGGGCCAACGTGGCCCGGCCGGCGGTGCAGCCCCTGCCGGTGCTGCATCTGCAGCGCCGGGTAACGGCGCTGGCCCGGCCCTGGGGGCCTCGGCACCCGGCCCGGTCGCCACGCTCGGTAACTGAAGAGGCCGCGCCATGCAACTCGCCGAAACGTCCATCCGACGGCCGGTATTCGCGACTGTGTTGTCGCTGCTGATCGTGCTGATCGGCGCCGTGTCATTCAACCGCCTGTCGGTGCGTGAATATCCCAAGATCGACGAGCCGGTGGTCAGCGTCCAGACCCGGTTCGGTGGTGCATCCAGCGAGGTGATGGAGAGCCAGGTCACCAAGGTGCTGGAGGACTCGTTGGCCGGTATCGAAGGGGTCGATGTCATCACCTCGATCAGCCGGCAGGAGCGTAGCCTGATCTCGATTCGCTTCGTACTGAGCCGGGACCCCGACTCTGCCGCCGCCGACGTGCGCGACAAGGTCTCGCGCGTGCGTCAGCGCCTGCCGCAGGGTATTGACGAGCCGGTGATCGCCAAGGTGGAGGCCGAATCGTTCCCGGTGGTGTTCCTGGCGCTGAGTTCGGACACCCATACTGCACTGCAACTCACGGACATGGCCAATCTGCTGGTCAAGCCGGTGCTGCAGACCGCGCCTGGTGCCGCCGATGTGAACGTCTATGGCGAACGCAAGCTGGCGATGCGGATCGGGCTTGATCCGGATCGCCTGGCGGCTTATCGGCTCACCGTGCAGGACGTCGAGGACGCGCTGCGCCGCTCCAACCTCGAGGTGCCGGCTGGGCGGATCGAGAGCCGGCAACGCGAATTCAACGTCACGGCCGCGACCGACCTGCAGCGACCGGCGGAGTTCCGCCAGGTCATCATCCGCACCGTCAACGGCTTGCCGATACGGATTGCCGATGTCGCCCGGGTGCAGACCGGGCCGGCTGATGAACGTTCGAGCGTGCGCCTCAACGGGCGCGATGCGGTGGCGCTGGGCGTGATCCGCCAGGCCACGGCCAATCCGCTGGAGCTGTCGGCCGGCGTGCAGGCCCTGCTGACCAAGGTCGAGAGCGACCTGCCACCGGGCGTGCGGATCGAGGTGGCGAATGACAACTCGGTATTCATTGACCGCTCGGTCAAGGCGGTCTACCAGACGATTGCCGAGGCCGTGGTGCTGGTGGCGCTGGTGATCTTCCTGTTCCTGCGCACCTTGCGCGCGTCCATCATCCCGCTGCTGACGATACCGGTGGCGCTGGTCGGCACGTTTGCGCTGATGGCGCTGGCCGGGTTCAGCATCAACACGCTGACGCTGCTGGCGCTGGTGCTGGCCATCGGCCTGGTGGTGGACGATGCAATCGTCATGCTGGAGAACATCTACCGCCATATCGAGGAGGGCATGACGCCGTTCCAGGCGGCGCTGCGCGGCTCGCGCGAGGTCGGCTTTGCCATCGTCGCGATGACGATGACGCTGGTGGCGGTGTATGCGCCGCTGGCCTTCGCGCCCGGGCGTACCGGGCGGCTGTTCACCGAGTTCGCACTGGCGCTGGCCGGTGCTGTCGTGGTGTCGGGCATGGTGGCGCTGACCCTGTCACCGATGCTGTGTTCGCTGCTGCTGCGCCACAACCCCAACCCGGGCTTTTTCGACCGTGGCATGGAACGCGGCCTTCAGGCGCTGACTCGCGGCTACAGCCGATTGCTGGGCTGGACCCTGAAGGTTCGTTGGCTGATCGTGCTCGTCGCAATCGCCAGCGGCGCGGTGTCGTGGTCGGTGCTGGGCCAGATCAAGCGCGAACTGGCGCCGATCGAGGACCGTGGCGTGGTGCTGGCGCAGATCAATGGTCCGGACGGCGCGACGCTGGAGTACACCAACCGCTATGCGACCGCGATCGAACGCATCGGCGAGAGCTTTCCGGAATTCGACCGCATTTTTGCGACTATCGGCAACCCGACGGTGGCCCAGGGCAACATCTTCTTTCGCACGGTGCCGTGGGAGGAGCGCAAGCGCACGACCCAGGAAATGGCACGCGAGATGACCCCGCGCGTGGCGGGGCTCACTGGCGTAAGTGCGTTTCCGATCACGCCGCCTTCGCTGGGTCAGGGTTTCACCCAGCGCCCGATCAACTACGTGATCGTGACGTCCGAGAGTTACGCCAATCTGGCGCAAACCGTGCGCGCCTTCCAGGATGAACTGGCCAAGAACCCGGGCTTTGCGCAGGTCGACACCGATCTGCGCCTTAACAAACCGGAGATCAAGCTCGAGGTCGATCGGGAGCGCGCAGCCGACAACGGCGTCGGCGTCGACGCGATCGCCCGCGCGGTCGAGACCATGCTGGGCGGACGCCTCGTGACGCGTTTCAAGCGCGACGGCGAGCAGTACGACGTGATCGTGCAGACCCTGGATACCGGCCGCGGTACGCCATCGGACATTGAGCGGATCTTCGTGCGGGGCAAGAACGACACGATGATTCCGCTGTCGGCACTGGTCAAGACCCGCGAGGTGGTCGTGCCGCGCGAGCTCAATCACTTCGGCCAGCGCCGCTCGGCTTCGATCACCGCCAACCTGGCGCCCGACTATTCGGTTGGCGAGGCACTGGACTTCATGGACCAGACCGCCAAGAAAGTATTAAGGCCAGGGTATGCAACAGATCTGAATGGCATCAGCCGCGAGTTCCGCAAGTCGTCGAATTCGCTGACCCTGGTGTTCGTGCTGGCCTTGTTCTTCATCTTCCTGGTGCTGGCGGCGCAGTTCGAGAGTTTTGTCGATCCGTTCGTGATTCTGCTCAGCGTGCCCTTGTCGATGGCCGGTGCCTTGCTGGCTTTGCAGTGGTCCGGCGGAACGCTCAACGTGTTCAGCCAGATCGGCCTGATCACGCTGGTGGGTCTGATCACCAAGCACGGCATCCTGATCGTCGAGTTTGCCAACCAATTGCGCGAGCAGGGGCTGGACGTGATAGCCGCAATCCGAAAGTCGGCGACGCAGCGTCTGCGTCCGATCCTGATGACCACTGGCGCGATGGTGCTTGGCGCCTTGCCATTGGCACTGGCCAGTGGCGCCGGCGCCGAAAGCCGGCGTCAGATCGGCTGGGTCATCGTGGGGGGCATGAGCCTGGGCACCTTGCTGACGATCTTCGTCGTTCCCACGATGTATTCGCTGCTGGCGCGCCGCCATGCTCCTGGGGCCAAGAAGGAACTGGCGCATGAGCACAACACCGGCAATCCAGCCTCGGCACAGGCGCTGCCGCCTGAGCCTGCAC
This sequence comes from Burkholderiaceae bacterium, assembly GCA_039934375.1. Classification (GTDB taxonomy): domain Bacteria; phylum Pseudomonadota; class Gammaproteobacteria; order Burkholderiales; family Burkholderiaceae_C; genus CAISIP01. The sequence continues at coordinate 3,830 of JBDTMH010000341.1, forward strand.
ATCTCGGTTGACACCAGGCGCAGGCCGCACAATGGCCTGCTATCGGGGTTGCAGTTGGGTCCGACCGATTGGCGTCAGAGGGCGCCGTCGAACATCATCACATCGACTTCGTCGCCGGGGGCGACGTTGCCCTGATCGTGCCCGAGCACGATCAGGCCATTGGCCAGCACCATGGAGCTGAGCACACCCGAGCCCTGGTTGCCGGTGATGCAGACCTGCAAGCTGCCGTCACTGGCAACGCTGACAATGCCGCGCTGGTATTCGGTGCGCCCGGCCTTCTTGCGGATAGCCTCGCTGCTATGGGCGCGCAGCATGGGGGTCGAAGGCGCGTTGCAACCCATCATGCGCAACAGCGCAGGCCGCACGAAGGCCAGGAAGGTCACCATCACCGCGACCGGATTGCCGGGCAGACCGA
>JBDTMH010000342.1:0-4242 GCA_039934375.1 Burkholderiaceae bacterium
GTTTCGTGTTGACGACCATCCTCGGCATCGTCGGAGCAGTCGTTGCGAGCTATCTTGGCCAAGCGCTTGGATGGTATTCACCTGGAGAAGGAGCCGGTCTCATCGGCGCCGTCGTGGGGGCCATCGTCGTTCTCTTTGTATGGGGCCTCGTGGCGAAGGGAAAGGTGTAATACTCGCAAGAGCGTCTGTACGTCGCTTCTAGTGCGCTGCCCGATCGGCAGTCGACCGCTGAAGCGACTGCACATCAACCCTATGCTGCCAGTTTTTTGTTGAACGACACAGTCTCAGTCATCGTCAGCCATCGTCTCGGGAAGGTCGAGGCCATCCGCCGCCTCAGGGAGGGCTTCGCCCGCACCAACGGTCAGGCCGGAGCGATGATCGCGATGGAACAGGAGACTTGGCGCGGAGATACTTTGTTCTTTCGGATACGCGCGCTCGGTCAAACCGCGGCAGGGAGCATTGAAGTATTGGAGGACGCACTACGAATCGAAGTGTCCTTGCCTTGGCTTCTGGCGAAAGCAGCAAATAGACTTGTTCCATTTTTGCGGAAGGAAACGACAAAGCTTCTGGAGAAGCAGTAGGGCCCGCACAAGACGGCCAGCTGCGGCGAACGGACGCAACTACGTGATCGAGAACATTTACTCGGACGGCAAGGCCGAACGGGTGACGGTAATCGCCGCCGAGATCGTACGCAGCAACGTCGACTTGATCATTACCGCTGGAACGCCGGGGTCATTGGCAGTCAAGGCTGCGACGACGACGATACCGATCGTGTTCTTCTTCGGCGGCTTCAATCTGAAGACGGCACGGGCGATCGGCGTGACGATTCCGCAGAACGTATTGCTGCGCGCTGACGAGGTGATTCAATAACCGCGCACAGCCTGTCGGCGTGGAAGCTTTCCGAAACAACTAACTCACTTTCTGACAATACCCTCACTGTTTGTCGTTCAACGGCATATTGATGACGCCGCAAATCTGTCGCCGTCATTCGACGGTGACAGATTTGGCGAGGTTGCGTGGCTTGTCCACATCCGTCCCCCTCGCGCATGCCGTGTGATACGCCAGCAGTTGCAGCGGCACCACGTGCAGCAGCGGCGACAGTGCCCCATAGTGCTCGGGCATGCGAATCACGTTGATGCCTTCGGCGCGTTCGATATGGGTATCGCCGTCGGCCAGCACGTATAGCACGCCGCCGCGGGCGCGCACCTCGTGCATGTTGCTCTTGAGCTTTTCCAGCAGCGCGTCATTGGGCGCCACCGTCACCACCGGCATTGCGCTGGTCACCAGCGCCAGTGGGCCGTGTTTGAGTTCGCCTGCCGGGTAGGCTTCGGCGTGGATGTAGCTGATCTCCTTGAGCTTGAGCGCGCCCTCCAGTGCGATCGGGTAATGCAGCCCGCGTCCCAGAAAGAGCGCGTTTTCCATCTTCGCAAAGTCCTGGGCCCAGGCGATCACCTGCGGCTCCAGCGCCAGCACAGCTTGCAGCGCGACCGGCAGGTGGCGCATGGCCTTGAGGTGGTTGTCTTCCTGTTCCTGCGTAAGCCGGCCGCGGCTTTGCGCCAGCGCCAGCGTCAGCAGGAACAGACCGGCCAGCTGGGCCGTGAACGCCTTGGTCGAGGCCACGCCGATTTCGATGCCGGCGCGGGTGATGTAGGCCAGCTTGCATTCGCGCACCATCGCGCTGGTCGACACGTTGCATATCGTCAGCGTATGTTCCATGCCCAGGCTTTGCGCGTGACGCAATGCCGCCAGCGTGTCGGCGGTCTCACCGGACTGGGTGATCGTGACAACCAGCGTCTTGGGGTTCGGCACCGAGGTGCGATAGCGGTACTCGCTGGCCACCTCGACCTGGGTTGGAATGCCGGCAATGCTCTCCAGCCAATATTTGGCGGTACAGCCGCTGTAGTAGCTGGTGCCGCAGGCCAGGATCAGCACCGAGTCGATCTGCTTGAACACCCGTGCGGCGCTGGCCTGTGCCCCGTCGAACAATTCGGGAACGATGGCCTGCACACCTTCGAGTGTGTCGGCGATCGCGCGGGGCTGCTCGAAAATCTCCTTCTGCATGTAATGCCGGTACGGGCCCAGCTCGGCCGCACCGCTGTGCGCCAGCACGGTCTTGACCGGGCGCTTGGCCGGCGTCACCGGCTTGTGCGCCTTGTCGACCAGCCAGTACTTGCCCAGTTGCACGTCGACCACGTCACCTTCGTCCAGGTAGACGATCTGGTCGGTGACACCGGCCAGCGCCATCGCGTCGCTGGCCAGAAAGTGCTCCTGCCCGTCCTTGCCTATCCCCAGGATCAGCGGCGAGCCGGCGCGCGCGCCAATCAGCCGCTGCGGCTCGTCCTTGCAGAACACGGCAATTGCATAGGCGCCGCGCAGCTGCCACACGGCGGCCTGGACAGCCTCGAACAGGTCGCCATCGTAGACGCTGTCGACCAGGTGGGCGATGACCTCGCTGTCGGTCTGGCTCTGGAACAGATAACCCTTGGCGATCAGGTTGGCGCGCAGCTCGTCGTGGTTTTCGATGATGCCGTTGTGCACCAGAGCGATCCGGCCCGGCCTGTCATAGGCGTCGGCGCCGGTACCATGGCTGAAATGCGGATGGGCGTTGTGCACCGCCGGCGCGCCATGCGTGGCCCAGCGGGTGTGGGCAATGCCGGTTGTGCCCTGCAATTGGGTCCTGGCCACCTGTTCGGCCAGCTCGGCCACGCGCGAGGTGCTGCGCGCGCGCTGCAAGCCATCGACATACACCGCGACGCCGCAGGAGTCGTAGCCCCGGTATTCAAGGCGCTGCAGGCCCTGCACCAGGAGCGGAACGATATTGCGGGTGGAAACCGCGCCAACAATGCCACACATGTGTTGCTCCAAAAGTTGTGGGGCCGATGGTACGTGTTGCCATAAAAATTATCTGCCAAATTAGTCACAATATTGATCGTTTGTTTCATATCACTATTGAGTCGGACTAATATTTCATTGATGATCTATAAATGGAACAAATCGATCTAGATGACATCGACCTGCGTCTATTGGACGTGCTGCAGCAGGACGCATCGCTGAGCAACCTGGAGTTGGCGCAAAAAGCCTTCACCTCCCCGCCCACCTGCCTGCGCCGGGTCAAGCGCCTACGCGACGCCGGCATCATCGAACAGCAGGTGGCCTTGTTGTCACCCGACCGGCTCGCGCCGGCGCTGGGTCATGGTTTGACGGCCATCGTGGAGATCGCGCTCGACCGCCAGGGCGCGGAGCTGCTCGATGTCTTCGAGCAGCAGGTCGCGGCTGACGACAGCGTCCAGCAGTGTTACCGGGTCTCGCCCGGGCCGGACTTCGTGCTGGTGATCCACGCCCGCGACATGCCCGACTACCACGCGATCGCGCAGCGCCTGTTCACCGTGGATGCCAACGTGCGCAACGTCAAGGCGTTCTTCAGCGTCAAACGTGCCAAGTTCGGCGCACGGCTGCCGCTCAGGGCCGCGCCGGTGGCAGCGACAGGCTGATACAGCAGCCCTTGCCGGGCTCGCCTGAGGCCGCGATGGTGCCTCCGTGCCGCTCGACCACCCGGCGTGCCAGCGCCAGCCCGATGCCGATGCCGTCGAATTCCCTGGCGCTGTGCAGGCTCTGGAACACCCGAAACAGGCGGTCCTTCAGGCGTGGGTCGAAGCCCACGCCGTTGTCGCGCAACTGGATCTCGACCCAGCCATCGTCCCGCTGGTGGCCATCGATCGTGATCCGGGCCTGCGCACTGTTGCGGGTGAACTTGATCGCGTTGCCCAGCAGCTGCGCCAGCATCTGGTGCAGCAACGCCACGTCGCCATACACCTGCGGCACGTCCGGCGCCACCTGCCAGACGATGTCGTGCGCCGGCGCCTGCTGTTGCAGCTGGTGGCGGATGTCGTCCACCAGTCGCTCCAAGTCCACATTGCCCAGCTGCAGTTCGGCACGATCGATGCGCGACAGTTCAAGCAGGCCATCCATCAACCGCCCCATCTGGCTGGCAGCGCCGGCGGCCTTGTCCAGATGCGCGACGACGTCGGGGTCGGCGGCGGCGCCAAGGTCTTCACGGGCAATCCGCACGAACGCGCTGACATGGCGCAGCGAGGCGCGCAGGTCGTGCGACACCGAATAGGTGAAGTCCTCCATCGCCAGATGCGCCTGCGCGAGCTCGCGCTCCAGCCACGCCAGCCGCAGCTCGGAGTTGTCAATCCCGGCTTCGGCGGGCATGGGCGTCGCCGCGTGCTGCGAGCGACC
>JBDTMH010000343.1:0-4215 GCA_039934375.1 Burkholderiaceae bacterium
GCGAATTGGGCTGGAAGCCTGCAGAGACCTTTGCCACCGGCATCCGCAAGACGGTACTGTGGTACCTGGAGCATCAGGAATGGGTGCGCAATGTGCAGACTGGCGCCTATCGGCAATGGCTGGACCAGCATTATGGCGAGCAAGTCGCGGTATGACGTTGGCATGCGGCGCCAGCCGACCGGTCTGAATTCGACCTGCGCGCGAATCGCAGCTATGCGCCGGAACCGAGAATGAGGATTATGTTGCTCGGTCGCTCGGGCCAGTTGGGTTGGGAACTGCAGCGCAGCCTGGCGCCGCTGGCAGAGCTGGTCGCACTGGGCCGGGATGCAGCTGCAAACCCGGACGGCTTGTGTGGAGACTTGCAGGACACCCGCGGCTTGATCGACAGCGTGCACACCTTGCGCCCCGATGTAATCGTGAATGCGGCGGCCTTTACCGCCGTCGACAATGCCGAAGCGGAACCGGCGTTGGCACAGGCCATCAATGCACTGGCGCCAGCCGCGCTGGCGCAGGCCGCAAACGCCGTCGGCGCCTGGCTGGTGCACTACTCCAGCGAACAGGTGTTCGACGGCAGCGGACAACAACCCTGGCGCGAGGACGATGCGCAGGCGCCACTCAACGTTTACGGACAGTCCAAGCGCGACGGCGACCAAGCCGTGGCGACTTGTCCGCACCACCTGATCCTGCGCACCAGCTGGGTCCACGCGGCGCGCGGCGACAACTTCGCGAAGACGATCTTGCGGTTGGCAACACAGCGCGACGAACTGCGGGTGGTCGACGACCAGATGGGTGCCCCCACGTCGGCCGAATTGCTGGCCGACGTCACGGCGCATGTGCTGCGTTCGACCATGGCTGCACCGCAACTGGCGGGCACCTACCACTGTGCCGCCGCCGGCCATGTGAGCTGGTACGCATATGCGTGCTTCGTACTGGAACAGGCACAGGCGCTGGGCTGGCTTTTGAAGGCCGGGCGCCACCAAGTGACAACGATTCCGTCCAGCGCCTATCCCATGCCAGCGCAGCGCCCCTTGAACGGACGTCTGGCAACCGACAAACTGCAAACCACGTTCGGCCTGCGCCTGCCCCACTGGCAGGTCGGCGTGGCCCGCATGCTTCAGGAAATCTCGCCGCCCCATCCAGCATGACCCCATCGAACACGACTTGGCCAGTGGCGCAGCAACCCGGACCATTGAGCTGCGGATGCCTGCGAAAATTGCGTCATGAAAGCTTCTCCCTGCGCCATCCCAGATCTTCTGCTGATTGAGCCGTTGATGCACGGCGACGAGCGCGGGTTCCTGTTCGAGAGCTTTAATCGGCGTGAATTCGCCCGGCTGACCAGCCTGTGGCCCGACTTCGTCCAGGACAACCACTCGCGTTCGGGTCACAACGTATTGCGCGGCCTGCATTACCAGGTGCACCAACCCCAGGGCAAACTGGTGCGGGTCGTCGTGGGCGAGGTGTTCGATGTGGCCGTTGACTTGCGGCGCAGCGAGACAACGTTTGGCCAATGGTGCGGCCATGTGTTGTCGCAGTCCAATCGCCAACAGCTTTGGATTCCGCCCGGGTTTGCCCATGGATTCCTGGTGCTGTCGGATGCGGCCGAGGTGGAGTACAAGACCACCGACTACTACGCGCCCGAGCATGAACGCTGCATCGCCTGGGATGACCCCGCACTGGCCATCGAATGGCCTTTGCACGGCCAGGCCCCGGTGCTGTCGGCACGCGATGCGGCCGGAAAACCGCTTGCGAGTGCAGAATTGCCGGCTTGAGGTTGCGCTGGCCGCGCCGAAAGCGATTTCGGGTCATGGCGCGCGGGTAATATCGAGCCCATGAAAACCCTCTACCTCGTTGCCGGCGCGCGCCCCAATTTCATGAAAATCGCCCCGATCGTGCGGGCATTGCAGGCCCATGGTGGCATCGCCTTCAAGATCATCCATACCGGGCAACACTATGACCGGGACATGAACGACGTCTTCTTCGAAGAACTCGGCATCCCCAAGCCGGACGTGTTCATGGCCGCCGGCGGCGGCAGCCACGCACAGCAGACCGGCAAGATCATGACGATGTTCGAGGAACTGTGTCAGGCCGAGCGGCCGGACGCGGTACTGGTGGTGGGCGACGTCAACTCGACACTGGCCTGCTCCATCGTGGCCAAGAAGCTCAACATTCCGGTTGCGCACGTCGAGGCCGGGCTGCGCAGCGGCGACATGTCGATGCCCGAGGAGATCAACCGGATGGTCACCGACAGCATCTCGGACTGGTTCTTCGTGACCGAACCCAGCGGCGTGGCACACCTCAAGCGTGAAGGCAAACCGGACGAGGCGATCCACTACGTCGGCCATGTGATGGTCGACAACGTGTTGTACCAGGCACAGAAGCTGACCCGCACCGACACGACGGCGTTCGAGACCAGCGCGTACAAGGCCGAACACACGGCCAATGGCGGACGCTACGGCGTCATCACGCTGCACCGCCCCAGCAACGTGGACGACGCAGCGATGATGACGCGGATCGGCGGCGCGTTGAAGGAAATCGCCGAAGAACTGCCATTGATCTTCCCGGTGCACCCGCGTACCCGCGCCAACCTGACCAAATTCAGCATCGACCTGGGCCCGAACATCACGTTGGTGGGGCCGCAAGCCTACATGGCTTTCCTGAACCTGTGGAAACACGCGACCGTGGTGCTGACCGACAGCGGCGGACTACAGGAAGAAACCACGGCACTGGGTGTGCCGTGCATCACGATTCGCGAGAACACCGAGCGCCCGGTCACTGTGGATGAAGGTTCAAACGTACTGGCCGGGACCGACCCAGCGGTCATCGTGGCCGAGGCGCGCAAGGTGCTGCGCGGCGACGGCAAGGCCGGTCGGCGCCCGCACCTGTGGGACGGCGAGGCAGCCACCCGCATCGTCGCCATTCTCTTTGATGCGCTGTCGCCAACACGGGGTTGATGCCATGATTCTGGTCACTGGCGGCGCAGGGTATATCGGCAGCCACACCTGTGTCGAGTTGCTCGATGCGGGCCGTTCCGTCACGGTGTTCGACAACTTCTGCAACAGCCAGCCAGAGTCGCTGGCGCGGGTGGAGCGGATCACCGGCAAGAAGGTCAATCTCGTGCGCGGCGACATCCGCGATCGCGGCGCGGTGGAAAAGGCCTTGCGCGATAGTGGGGCGCGTGCGGTGATCCACTTTGCCGGCCTCAAGGCGGTGGGCGAATCGGTCGAGAACCCGCTGGCATACTACGACAATAACGCCAATGGCACGCTGCAATTGCTTGAAGCCATGCGCGCGTGTGGCGTCAAGACGCTGGTGTTCAGTTCGTCGGCCACCGTGTATGGCGATCCGCAGCGCCTGCCTCTGGACGAGGACCATCCACTTTCCGCGACCAACCCGTATGGCCAGACCAAGCTGGTGATCGAGGACATGTTGCGCGACCTGCACCGCAGCGACCCGTTGTGGCGGATCTCGATCCTGCGCTATTTCAACCCGGTGGGCGCGCATGCCAGCGGCCTGATCGGCGAGGACCCGCAAGGCATTCCCAACAACCTGCTGCCGTTTGTGGCCCAGGTTGCCGTGGGTCGCAGACCCCATGTGAACGTATGGGGTAGCGACTACCCGACGCCGGACGGCACCGGCGTGCGCGACTACATCCACGTGGTCGACCTGGCACTGGGGCATCTCAAGGCCTTGGAACGACTGCAACAGCAAGCCGAATGCCGGGCCATCAACCTGGGGACAGGGGTCGGCTACAGCGTGCTCGACATGCTGCGTGCGTTCGAGCAGGCCAGTGGCAAACCGGTGCCTTACCAACTGGCAGATCGACGCGCTGGCGACATCGCGGCGTGTTACGCTGATCCGGCGCAGGCGCTTGAATTTCTTGGCTGGAAGGCCGAGCGTGACTTGCAGACGATGTGTGTGGATGCCTGGCGCTGGCAAAGCGGCAATCCACAGGGATACCGTACGTCAACACCATAAAAAAGACAGTTAGGGAAGAAATATGAAAGTGAAGCACAACCATGGCTAAGGGCATGATTCTGGCCGCCGGCCAAGGAACACGGGTTCGCCCGTTGACCAATGACTTGCCCAAGGCGATGGTGCCCATTCTGGGCAAACCGGTGATGGAGTACCTGATCGAGCACCTGGCGAAATACGGCGTCAAGGAGATCATGGTCAACGTGGCTTTCCACAACGACAAGATCGAGCAATATTTTGGCG
>JBDTMH010000344.1:0-4187 GCA_039934375.1 Burkholderiaceae bacterium
GCTGATCACTGTGGCGGCAAGGATCAACCAGCCGATCAGCTTGCCGAGGCCCAGGCTGATCGCATCGATCAACCGGGACAGTGATAAAAGGGCAGACATAGATACTCCGACAAATGCACGTCAAATGGCGGCTGCGTGCGGCCCGGCAGCGCAACCGCGAAGGGGAGCGCAGGCGGGAACCGCAGCACCCGATCAACCTCAAAGGTTAACCGCTGCAGCCGCGCAAGAGACGCTGCAAATGTGCTAACTGACTAGGGAAAACACTGCCTGTTCCATGGCAACCAAACGGCAAATGTCGGTCAGGCAACAATCTTGAGCGTCGGACGTGCCAATTCGACCAGGGCGCTGAACCGGGTCTTGATCGACAACGCGATGCCGGCCGCATCCAGGCCCTGCATGGCCATCAGGCGTGCGGGGTCGCCATGCTCGATGAAGGTATCGGGCAGACCCAGATGCAGCACCGGCTTGGCAATGCCGGACGCCTGCAAGGCCTCACCGACCGCGCTGCCGGCCCCGCCCATGACGGCGCCATCCTCGACGGTGACCAGCGCCTCGTGCGCACCGGCTACCTGCAACAGCAGCTCCAGGTCCAGCGGCTTGGCCCAGCGCATGTTCACCACCGTGGCGTCGAGCAGCGCGGCCGCCTCCAGCGCAGGGTATAGCAAGGTTCCGAACGCCAGGATCGCAATGCCGCGCCCCTGCCGGCGCTGTTCGCCCCGTCCATAAGGCAAGGCCTGCAGCTCATGCCGTGTGGCGATACCGGCGCCGGCACCGCGCGGATAGCGCACCGCCACCGGATGGTCGCGCTCAAATGCGCTGCACAGCAGCTGGCGGCATTCGTTTTCATCGGCCGGACAGGCAATGGCCATGTTCGGAATGCAGCGCAGATAGGCAATGTCGTAAGCACCCGCATGGGTGGCGCCATCAGCGCCGACCAGCCCGGCACGGTCAAGCGCAAACACCACCGGCAGGTTCTGGATCGCCACGTCATGGATCAGCTGGTCATACGCGCGTTGCAGGAAGGTCGAGTAGATCGCCACCACCGGCTTGAGGCCTTCACAGGCCAAGCCGGCAGCAAACGTCACCGCGTGCTGTTCGGCGATACCCACGTCGAAATACCGCTTGGGGAACCGCTTCTCGAACTCGACCAGACCGGAACCTTCGCGCATGGCCGGCGTGATGCCAACCAGCCGCTCATCGTGGGCCGCCATGTCGCACAACCACTCGCCGAACACCTGTGTGAAGGTCGGCTTGGCCGGTGTCGCAGACTTCTGCAGTCCCATGGCAGGGTCGAATTTGCCCGGGCCATGGTAGGCCACCGGATCGGCTTCGGCCAGTTTGTATCCCTGCCCCTTCTTTGTCACCACATGCAGGAACTGCGGTCCGTCCAGATGGCGGATGTTCTCCAGCGTAGGGATCAGCGACTCCAGGTCATGGCCGTCGATCGGGCCCGAATAGTTGAAGCCGAATTTCTCGAACAGTGTGGCAGGCACGACCATGCCCTTGGCGTGTTCCTCGAAGCGCTTGGCCAGCTCGAACAGCGGCGGTGCGCCCTTGAGCACGGTTTTTCCGACGCTCTTGGCCGCGGCATAGAACTGCCCCGTCATCAGCTGCGCCAGGTAGCGGTTCAGCGCCCCCACCGGTGGGCTGATACTCATGTCGTTGTCGTTGAGGATGACCAGCAGCTTGCAATCGGCGACCCCGGCATTGTTCAGCGCCTCGAAGGCCATTCCGGCGGTCAGCGCACCGTCGCCGATGATGGCCACGCTGTGCCGGTCTTCGCCCTTGATGCGCGCGGCCATCGCCATGCCCAGTGCAGCCGAGATCGAGGTGCTGGAGTGCGCCGTGCCAAAGGCATCGTATTCGCTCTCGCCGCGTTGCGGAAAGCCGCTCAGCCCGCCGAGCTGGCGCAGGGTTTCCATGCGTTGGCGCCGTCCGGTCAGAATCTTGTGCGGGTAGGTCTGATGGCCCACGTCCCAGACCAGACGATCGTGCGGCGTATTGAAAACATAATGCAGTGCCACCGACAACTCGACAGTTCCCAGGTTGGAACTCAGGTGCCCTCCCGTCTTCGACACACTGTGCAGCAGGAACGCCCGCAGCTGGGCGGCCAGCGCGCCGAGCTGCCCGCGCGGCATGCGGCGCAGGTCGGACGGATCGTTGATGTTGTGCAACAGAGAAAAGTCGGAGTCGGGCATCGGCATTTTTTAGTTGGATCGGTTGACCACCATGTCGGCGAGCGCGCGCAGGGCCCCGGCCTGCGGCAACGCGACGCCATCAAGCGCCGCAAGCGCCTGCGCCAGCAGTTTGCACGCATAGTCGCGTGAACGCTCCAGCCCGAGCACCGACACGTAGGTCGGCTTGTCAGCGGCGGCATCCTTGCCAGCAGTCTTGCCCAGCGTGGCGGAGTCGGCAGTCACATCCAGGATGTCGTCGACCACCTGAAATGCCAGGCCGATCGCGGCGCCATACACCTCCAGCGCCTGCCATTGCGCCGCCGATGCGCGGCCGCTGGCAGCCCCCATCAAAACGCTGCCCTTGAGCAAGGCACCCGTCTTGAGTTCGTGCATGTCGCGCAGCTGCTTTTCACTGAGCGGACAGCCGACGCTGGCCAGGTCGATGGCTTGGCCACCCGCCATGCCGGCACTGCCGGCAGCCCGGGCCAGCAGGCGGCACAAGCGCGCTTGCATCGCATAAGGTACCTGGGCCTCGGCATCGGGCGTCAGCAACTCGAACGCCAGCGCTTGCAACGCGTCACCTGCGAGCAAGGCGGTTGCCTCTCCGAAGGCCACGTGCACGGTCGGTTTGCCACGGCGCAGCACATCGTTGTCCATGCAGGGCATGTCGTCGTGCACCAGCGAATACGCGTGAATCAGTTCGACCGCACATGCCGCACGCAGCGCAGCACCGTCATGGCCGTCGAGCGCTTCGGACGCGGCCAGCACCAGCATCGGACGCAGGCGTTTGCCGCCATCGAGCACCGCGTAACGCATGGCCTCGACCAATTTCGCCGGCGCACCATGGTCCAGCCCTTCGGGCGCATCCGACGTGACCCAGTGTGAGAGCGCGCTTTCGACGCGTTCGAGCCGCTCGGCCATCCAGCCATTCAGATCGACCGCTTGCAGCGCGGGTGGGTTCACTCGGGCATCCATGTCTTGAGGGTTCCCGCGTCCAGGACGCTGATCTGGTTTTCCACCGCCTGCAGCTTGTCACGGCAAAACTGCAGCAGTTGGGCTCCGCGCTGGTAACCGCTGAGCAATTGCTCCAGCGGCATGTCGCCCGATTCAAGCCGGCTCACCAGCTGCTCGAGTTCCTGCAGGGCGGCTTCGTAATTGGCGGGCGTCGCAGCGGGAGTGGAATTTGCGGGGGCCTTGGCCATGGTGTCGATCGGTCAGAAAACGCGTCATTTTAGGCGCATGCGGTTGCTGGCACGGCAAAAGTCGGCGGACCCGCACAAGCCGCCGCCGTCGACCGGGAGACCCGGGGCCGGCAGGGTCACACGCCGAAGGTACAATGCCCCCCTTCCTCGCCGGCCCGACCGGGTCTTCTTGTCACCGTGGTTTGCAGTGCCGACCACGACTGTCTTCTCCCTGTGGGGAGCATTTAGGTCAGGACCCCATGTCTGATTTAAGTCTTCGACTGCAGCAATCTGCCAGCCAGCTACCCGTCGACAGCTACTTCGACGAGGCGCTGTACCGCATCGAGCAGGAACGAATCTTCCGGGCGCAGGCCCGCTACGTGGGCCATGTCCGCTCGGTCCCGGAGGTCGGTGACTTCTACACCCTGCCCCAGGAGGGTGGTGGGCGGGCACTGGTGCGCACGCCCACCGGTGTGCAACTGATCTCCAACGTGTGCCGGCATCGCCAGGCCCTGATATTGCAGGGCCGCGGCAACCTGCGCACGCAGCAACCCGGCAGTGCTGCCGGCAACCTGGTGTGTCCGCTGCACCGCTGGACTTATAGCGGTGGCGATGCGAGCACCCAGGCCGGCACCCTGATCGGTGCGCCCCATTTCGCGCAGGATCCCTGCCTGGACCTGGAAAACTACCCACTGCAGGAATGGAACGGCCTGTTGTTCGAACCGCCGAAACTGACCGCCACCGCGCCCGCCTGCGCCACGCTGGTCCGCGCCGCAGTCGCGGCAGATCTCGCTCGGCTGGGTCCCGTCGCCGATCTCGATTTCTCCGG
>JBDTMH010000345.1:0-4180 GCA_039934375.1 Burkholderiaceae bacterium
CGGAAGGCACCCTGCACATGCGGTGTGCGCATGGCGCTGCCGTAGTAGCGCATGTCCAGGCAGTGATTTTGCAGGCCCTGCTGGCAATAGGGGCACAAACCACAAGGGCGGCTCGGACTGATGGCGATGCGCTGGCCCGGCGTAAAGCCGCTCGCGCCCGGACCGGTTTCCTCGACCGTGCCGGCCACTTCGTGGCCCAGCACCATGGGTTCCTTGATGCGCACCGTGCCGAAACCGCCATGCTGGAAATAGTGCAAGTCGGAGCCGCAAATGCCACCAGCACGCACGCGCACGCGCAACTGGTTCGGCCCGATGGTGGGCGTAACTACTTCTTCGACGCGCAAGTCGCCGGGAGCATGAATGACGAGGGCTTCCATGATGAGATCTCCGTTTTGTTGTTCGGGTGTCGTGGTCAGAGCGTGGCCGTCACGCCACCGTCAACATACAGGATGTGGCCGTTGACGAAGTTGGAGGCGTCGCTGGCCAGAAAGACTGCTGCGCCGACCAGATCTTGCACGTCGCCCCAGCGACGCGAGGGCGTGCGGCCAACCAGCCATTGCGTGAATTCGGCATTGTTGACCAGCGCTTCGGTCAGCTCGGTCTTGAAGTAGCCGGGGCCCAGGCCGTTGACCTGGATGCCGTGCTGGCCCCAGTCGATCGCCATGCCTTTGGTGAGCATCTTGACCGCGCCCTTGCTGGCCGTGTAGGGCGCAATGTTTGGGCGACCCAGTTCGCTTTGCACCGAACAGATGTTGATGATCTTGCCGCGCCGCCGCCCGATCATGTGGCGAGCCACCGCCTGACCGACCAGGAACACGCTGTCGACGTTGGTCTTCATCAGTTCGTGCCACTGCGCTTCTTCGAAATCCTCCAGCGGCGCACGACGCTGCATACCGGCGTTGTTGACAAGGATGTCGATGGGCCCGGTCTCGGCCTCGATGCGGGCAACCGCCTCACGCACCGCCTCGCCCGATGTGACATCGAAGGCCGAAGTGAGTACGGTAGCACTCTCGGCACGCAGCTGCTCGGCGGCTTGGGCGAGCTTGTCGGCATTGCGCGCATTCAAAATCAAGCGCGCGCCAGCACTGGCCAGGCCGCGCGCCAAGGCAAAGCCGATGCCGGCGCTGGAGCCGGTGATGAGCGCGGTGCGCCCGGTCAGGTCGAAGCTTTTCAGGGCAGGTGGCAAGACGGAATTCAAGGCTGGTTCTCCTTAAGGGGCGGGTTGGTCTGTGCAGCATTCTGGCCTAGCCAGCGCAAAATTTCTTCAAGCTGCACCGTCAAGGGTTGCGCGGCGTCGACGCGCAACACACCGGGCTCGCCCAGGGGTGGTTCGAGCGCTTCAAATTGACTCTGCACCAGGCTGGCCGGGAATAGATGTTCTTGCCGTTCGGCTACGCGGGCGCGGGCTTGAGCCGGTGTGATGTCGATGAAAACGATGGCCAGCGAAGGCACCGCGCTACGAAATAGATCTCGGTAGCTGCGTTTGAGCGCCGAGCAGGTCATCACGGCGCCCTCGTCCGCGTCAGCCAGCAGGGTACCGAGGTGGCGGAGCCAGGGTGTACGGTCGGCGTCGTCGAGCGCGATGCCCTGGCGCATCTTGTCCTGGTTGGCGGCAGGGTGGTGGTCATCGCCTTCGATCAAGGTGGCACCCAGTGCCAAGCCCCATTGGGCGGCCAGCGTCGATTTTCCGCAACCCGACACGCCCATGACCAGCAGTTTGTACGGCATGTCGGTCTCCATCATCGGCTCAATACTTCGGGGTTGACCGGCGTGGGCGGCTTGCATGCCTGCGGGCCCAAGCCTAAAGCGGCGATCAGGTTGCTGGCGGTCAAGGCGGCCATGGCGTGCCGGGTCTGGATGGAGGCGCTGCCGATATGCGGCGTAAGCACCACGTTTGGCACCTGCAGCAGTTCGGTGTGGATAGCCGGCTCGTCCTCGAACACGTCCAGTCCTGCGGCGGCAATGCGGCCCTCGCGCAGCGCGCGCGCCAGCGCTACGTCGTCCACAATGCCGCCGCGCGCGATGTTGATGAGCGTGGCGCCGGGTTTCATCTGCGCCAACTCGGCCGCGCCGATGGCGTGGTGCGAGGACGGCGAATAGGGCAGCACCAGCACCAGATGGTCGGATTCCTTCAACAGGGTTGCCTTGTCCACATAGCGGGCGTGCGACTTGGCTTCGAGCTCGGGCGCCAGCCGTGAGCGGTTGTGGTAGATCACGCGCATGTCGAAGCCGAGCGCGCCGCGCCGCGCAATCGCCTGGCCGATGCGGCCCATGCCCAGGATGCCCAAAGTGGCGCCATGGATGTCGGGGCCGGTGAACATGTCATAGACGCCCGGCTTGACCCACTGGCCATTGCGCAAAAACCGTTCGGATTCGGTCACGCGGCGCGCGGTCGCCATCATCAGCGCGAAGCCGAAGTCGGCGGTGGTCTCGGTCAGCACGTCGGGCGTGTTGGTGAGGAGCACGCCGCGTGCGGTGCAGGCGTCCAGGTCGACGTTGTTGTAGCCCACGCCGACGTTGCATACCGCCTTGAGTTCGGGGCAGGCGTCCAGCAGCTGCGCGTCGATGCGCTCGCTGCCCGTGCTCATGACGCCCTGTTTTCCTTGCAGCCGACGGATCAGCTCCTCGCGCGGCCAGATGGTGTCGCCCGGGTTGTCGTCAAGGTCAAAGTGCTCGCGCAGGCTGTTGGTAACGTCGGGGAAGGTTGCGCGGGTGATCAGTATGGAGGGACGCATCTTGTCTCTTTGTGTGTTTTTATGGCGCTCAGTTGGCGCTCAGTTGGCGCAACGCGCTTCCAGCGCGTCGATGAAGGAGCGGTCCCAGCGGCCTTCGCGCATGGCCTGCATGGTCTCCTCTTCCTTTCGCAGCTGGGCTTTGGCTCTCTCGATCAGGCTTTCGACGCCTGCCACCGGGAAGGCCAGCAAGCCATCCTGGTCACCAACGATGATGTCGCCCGGGTTGACGACCATGCCGCCAATGGACACCGGCACGTTAATCTCGCCGGGCCCATCCTTGTAGGGGCCACGGTGATTGATGCCGCGCGCGTAGACGGGGAAGTCACGCTCGCGGATTTCTGCGATATCCCGGATGGCGCCATCGAGCACGACACCGGACGCCCCGATGGTGGCGGCATAGAAAGACAGGATGCCGCCGACGACCGCATTGGTGATGTCACCACCTGCATCGATTACAAGCACGTCGCCAGGCCGACAGAACTCGAGAGCACGCAGGTATGTGAGGTTGTCTCCACCTCGGGATTTTATGGTGAGGGCGGTGCCGGCCATGGTTTGTGGTCCAGGCCGGTGGTAGGGCTGCAGTCCGACGCTTCCGATATTGCGGTGCAGGTTGTCGCTGAGGAGGGCAACCGGGATGGCGCGCAGTGCCTCCAGGATTTTTGCGTCGGCCTGGGGTGCAGACGGGTTCTTGCGCAAAGCTTTGTAATCCATGGTGGTTTCTTTCGGCTTTCTGAATGGTTAGTCGTGAGGGGGGCTTAGTCTTAGTGCAGCGCCGCCACGGCGCGGGCAATGCGGGTGCAGCCTTCTTCCAGGGTTTCAAGCGAAGTCGCAATGGACAGGCGGAAGTAGGGCGACAGGCCATAGGCTGTGCCGGCGACCACGGCGACGCCTTCGCTTTCCAGCAGATACAGGACCACGTCACCGTCCTCGGCCAGCACTTTGCCGCCGGGCGTGGTCTTGCCGAGCAGCTGGCCGCAGTTCACGTAGAGGTAGAAGGCGCCGTCGGGGACACGGCAGCTCAAGCCGGGGATGGCGTTGATGCGCGCCAGAGTCTGGTCGCGGCGCTGCCGGTAGATCGCCACGCTCTGGGCCACAAAGCTTTGATCGCCATTGAGTGCTGCTGCTGCCGCTGCCTGGCTGATCGAACAGCAGTTGCCGCTGGATTGGGACAACAGCGTGTCCATCGCCTTGATGAGGTCGGTGGGGCCCGCCGCGAAGCCGATGCGCCAGCCGGTCATGGCGTAGGTCTTTGAAACACCGTTGATGACCATCGTGCGCTCACGCAGCGCGGGCTCCACCGTCAGGATGTGCGGCGTGCGCCGGCCGTCGAAGCGGATGTGCTCGTAAATGTCGTCCGTCATCACCATCACCTGCGGGTGTTTGAGCAGCACATCCGCCAGCGCACGGTATTCGTCGGCCGTGTAGGTGGCACCGGTCGGGTTGGA
>JBDTMH010000346.1:0-4171 GCA_039934375.1 Burkholderiaceae bacterium
CGCCGACCGAGGTCTTGCCGCGGCCGGCACAATCCTGTAAAGGCGCCGGCCCGATGCTGCGTAGGACAAGCATTGTGGGCGTCAATACCGGCGGCGGCGCGCGGCGACGTGCTTCACCCCAGCCCCTTCAGGGAAAACTCAGCCATGCCGGCCACGGCTATAACACGCAACTGCTGCAACCAGGCTGCGTCGCGCAACGCGTCGCTGACGGCCATCGCGTCGCGGCCCGGCGGGCGGTCCTGCTGCAGCATCGGCACCACCGAGCGCACGCACGCATGAACGCATGCGGTGCCTGCACCGAGGCGCACACCCGGGCGCAGATCGACTGCCTGCGCCGCGACCAAGGCTTCGATCGCCATCAGCTGTTGCAGCAAGCGCAGTTGCGTATCGAGTTTGCGCACGGCCAGCAGGGCATGGGTCGCATGGTCTTCGACCGTGTCGGACACGACGATCGCGTCCAGGCTGGCCGGTGTCGCCTGCAGCCGGATCTCGGCATGGAGGGCCGCGGCGGTCTTCTGCAGCGCGTTGTAACCCACGCTGGCTCCGCCCACCGGCGAGAGGTACTTCGGCAGGCCACTGAGATGCGGTGTCTGCAACTTGATGATGCGCTGCACCGCCGCGCTGGCGAGCTGGGTCAACGCGATGGCCATCGCGTCGAAGGCCAGCGCCAGCACACTGGTATGAAAATTCGGCGTCGACAACATGTCGCCCTGTGCGGCGAACACGATCGGACTGTCGGACACGCCATTGATCTCGGCATGCACGGCTTCACTCAACGCAGCGAATTGCCCCCACGCCGCACCGAACACCTGCGCCACGGACCGAAAACTGATGGCATCCTGGATCGCCCGCGGGGCGCCGTCGTACAGGCTGCTGCCAACCAGCAGTGCGCGGAATAACGCGGCCACCCCGACCTGCGCGCCGGCCGGCCGGGCGGCTGCGATGCGGGCATCCAGAATGGCCGGATTGGACGCATAACCCTCGTCCGACAAGGCCGCGACCGCCGCCGCGGTCAATAACACAGTTGCCAGCGCATCGGCCACCACCGCCGCCATGCCGGCCGTCACCGGACTGGCATTGATCAGGCCCAGACCGTCCTTGGCCTGCAAGGGCGCGGGCTGCAGCCCCGCCGCGGCCAGGGCCTGTGCACCCGGCAAGCGCCGGCCCTTGAACTCGGCCTCGCCTTCACCGATCAAGGGCGCGACCAGATGCGCGCACAGACCCAGATCGCCGGCGCCGATCGAGCCCAGCATCGGCACCACCGGCGTCACGCCGCGGTCGACCAGCGCCAGCAAGGCCCGGGCCGCCGGCACGCTGACACCCGAGCCCCCCCTGGCCAGACTGATGGCACGGCTCAGCAAGGCGACACGCACCACCTCGGCCGGCAACGCGTCGCCCATGCCTATCATGCGGCCGCGGATCACCTGGCGCTGGAAGGTCAGCACCTCGTCGTCGCCCAGCCGATAACCGAGGTTGCCGCCCAGCCCGGTGTTCAGGCCATACACCGGCGCACCCGCCGCCACATGGGCCTCGACGACCAAGCGGTCGGCCGCCAGCCGGGCCAGCGCTGCAGGCGCGAACGCAAAGGCGTCTTGGCTGCGCGCCCAGAGCACCAGGGTATCGATGGATATCGGGTCCGCATCGATCAGGTGAGTCAACATGCCGCAAGTTTCCGAGTCAGACGAAACACCGACTATACGTACCCAGAAAGGTCGAGTTGCAATGCGGCGTGTCTGCTGCGACCCGGGCTCGCCACCCTGGCCCCGGTGGCGACGAGGCTTGGCCCGTCTCAGCGTCCGCGCCACAGCGGCGCGCGTTTCTCGGCAAAGGCGCGTGGACCTTCGAGTGCATCTTCAGATGCCAGCATCGCCTGGTACGCGGGTGCGACGCCGCTGCGCAAGTCGGACCACGCGCCCTGCACCGGCTGCGCCTCTGTGGCACGCAACACCTGCTTGAGCGCTGCCAGCGCCAGCGGTGCAGCAGCCACGATCTGCCGTGCCAGCTCCATCGTGGCGGGCAACAGATCGGCCTGCGCGACGACGCGGTTGACCAGACCCCAACGCTCGGCCTCGGCCGCGCCCATGCGCCGGCCGGTCATCAGCATCTCGGTGGCGATGGCGCGCGGCAACCGCCGTGGCAGGCGCAGGATGCCACCCGAGTCGGCCAGGATGCCCAAGCGGATCTCCGGCAACGCAAACTCCGCGTTGTCCGCAGCCACGATCAGGTCGGCCGCCAGTGCGAGCTCGAATCCGCCACCCATTGCCAGCCCGTTGACCGCAGCAATTACCGGCTTGTCGAGATCGAAAAATTCCGTCAGGCCGGCAAATCCACCGGGACTGTGCACCGCATCGACAGCTTCGCCCGCGCTGGCGGCGTTCAGGTCCCAGCCGGCGGAGAAAAAGCGACCGGTTCCGGTGATGACGGCCACGCGCAACGCGGCATCGTCCTGCAGGCGCCTGAACGCGTCATACAACAGCTGGCTGGTCACGACATCGACCGCATTGGCCTTGGGCCGATCCAGCGTGATCGTCAACACACCATCGTTCACCTCGGTACGTACCACGTCGGCCATGCGTCACTCCTGCTGCATCAGGCGGATCATCGCATCCACCGCCAGCACGCCCCGCCCCTGCGGCAACACCAGCACCGGATTCACGTCCAGTTCGACCAGCTGGGCGGCGTTCGCCTGCGCGTATCGTGCCACGGCCAGCACCGCGTCGATCAGCGCTTCGACATCACCGGCAGGCCGGCCGCGGTAGCCGCAAACCAGCGGCCAACTGCGCAGCGATTCGAGCGCACGGCGAATATCGGCGCGCGAGGCTGGCAGCAGCAAGGTGGTGGCGTCCTTGAGCAGCTCGACCAGCACACCACCGGCGCCCAGTGTCAGCGCCGGCCCGAACTGCGGGTCGCGCGTGACGCCAACGATGAATTCGGCCACCACGTCCGCCGCCATCTGTTCCACCAGGAAGCGTTCCGACAAGCCGGCCATCGCAGCGACGGCCTCCGTCACCTGCGCCGCAGTCTTCAGGTTGAGTCGCACCGCACCGGCCTCTGTCTTGTGCGCCAGCGTGTCGGATACCGCCTTCACCACCAGCGGAAAACCCAACCGCGCTGCGACCACAGCGGCGTCCGCGGACGATCTCGCAAGCTCACCGCGCGGAATCGGCACACCGAAAGCCGACAGCGCCTGCTTGCTGGCCACTTCGTCGAGCATGCGCAGGGTGCTGCTCCCAGCCCACGGCGCGCCACCATTTGGCCCGGTCACCGGCAGGATGTCGTCGCGCCGCTTGCGCGCGGCACCAATCGCCGCCGCATGCACGATCGCATCCAGGCATTCGGCCAGCCCCTGCATTGGCGCAATACCGCGCTCAAGCAATTGGCGCGCCACGCCATCGGGCAAACCCTCGGGCAGCGATGCCACCACGGCACAGGGCACCGGATTGCGCTGGTGCGCGGCGACAAACGCATCGACCGTGGTCTGCCACGCACCCGACACACAGCGGTCGGCACGCGGAAAGTCCAGCACCAGCAGATGCATGTCGAACTGACAGGCCAGCAAGGCGGAGAAACAGTCGGTCTGCGCCGCCAGCTGGCCCCAGATATAGGTGTGGTAGTCCAGCGGATTGGCGATCGTGACCTTGTCGCCCAGCGCGACATGCAGTGCCTCCCTGGCCGGCGCGGGCACGGCCGGCAATTCGAGACCGCGCGGTTGCGCCAGGTCGGCCACCAGCGAGGCCTCGCCACCGGAACAACTGGCCGAAATGATGCGCCGTCCGTCAAGTGCCCCACACACATGCAGCAACTTGAGGGTTTCCAGCAGAGCCGCCGGATCGTGCACCCGGGCTACGCCAAGCCGCGCGAACAAGGCGTCGTACAGTGCGTCGGCACCAGCCAGAGAACCGGTATGGCTGACCGTGGTGCTGGCGCCGAGTACCGAGCTGCCGGCCTTCAGCGCGACCAGCGGCACGCCTTTTTCCAGTGCCTGGAGCGCCACGCGCGAAAACGCCGCGACATCGTCCAGGCCTTCGATGTGCAGGCCGATCGCGCTGACGCGTTCGTCCTGCAACAAGGCAGCGACGATGGCCTCGATGCCGGCACCGGCCTTGTTGCCGACCGTGATCATGTAGGCCAGCGGCAGGTTGCGCCGCTGCATCGTCAGGTTCAGCGCGAT
>JBDTMH010000347.1:0-4157 GCA_039934375.1 Burkholderiaceae bacterium
TGTCCGCGAGCGCGTCACTTGCCACGTAACCGGTTGCATACGAGCAATCGACGTGATGGCAATAACCGCCCGACGTGATCCAGCCCACGACCTTGCCATCTTTCCAGACCGCTTCGTCGCCGATGGCGTCTGCATCGTCGGCGTCGACGACAAAGGTCACGCGTTGGCGCTTCGGGCCTTCGGCCTGCTCTTTGACGGCTGCAGCTTTGCCGATGAAATCGTTCTTTCCCAACGCGACGAATCGGCCCAGGCCGGCCTCGAACGGCCCGTAGATCGGCCTGAATTCGCGGGACCAGGTGCCGAAGGCTTTTTCGCGTGCCAGTGACAGCAGCGCGCGACTGCCGAACGGGCGGATGCCGAATTCCTGCCCGGCGGCCCACAACGCGTCGAACAATGCGACCTGCTGCTCCGGCTTGACCCACATCTCGTAACCCAGGTCGCCAGTGAAGCTGATCCGGCCGACCATCGCGTGCACCATGCCGACCTCCATGTTCGGCCTGAAATCCATGAACCGCAGCGCCTGCGTCGACACGTCCTCGTCGGTGATCTTGGCGAGCACCTCGCGGGCCTTCGGACCGGCGATTGACAGGCCGACCAGGCCCAGGCCCATCGGCCGAATGGCGACGCTGCCGTCAGTGGGCAGATGCTGAGAGAACCAGCGCATGTGGTACTTCTCGGCTGCGCCAGACCCGAACACATAGAAGCGCCCATCGGCCGCCTTGGCAACCGTAAAGTCGCCGATCAGTTTGCCGTTCTGGTTCAGCATCGGCGCCAGCATCATGCGCCCGGACTTCGGCATCTTGTTGGCAAGCATGTGCGAGAGCCAGGCCTCGGCGCCGCTGCCGGTGACCTCGTATTTGGCGAAGCCCGACGTATCCGAGATGCCAACGCCGTTGCGCACCGCCTGGCATTCGGCCTTCACATGTGCGAAGTCGGTCGAACGATGGAACGAAAACGCGTCTTCGACGCCAGGAGGCGCAAACCACAAGGGCGATTCGAGCGCCCAGTTGTCGCCCATCACCGCGCCCATTGCCAGCCATTGGTGGTGCATCGGCACCGTGCGCAGTGGTCTGGCGGCCGGCAATTCCTCATTGGGAAACCGCACCCGGAAGCGGCGCCCGTAGTTCTCGACCACCTTGGCGCGCGTGTAGGCGCGGCTTGCCCAGTCGCCATAACGTGCCACGTCCATCGCCCATACGTCGAAGCCCGGATCGCCGTCGACCATCCAGTTTGACAACGCAAGACCAACGCCCCCACCCTGGCTGAAGCCGGCCATGACACCACATGCGACCCAGTAGTTGCGCAGGCCATTGATCGGTCCGACCAGCGGATTGCCGTCCGGTGAAAACGTGAATGGACCGTTGACGATCTGCTTGATGCCGACGTTCTGGAACGGTGGGAAATGCCGGAAACCGACTTCCAGGTTGTCGGTTATGCGGTCCAGCGCGTCGGGCAGCAACGTCGGGCCGAAGTCCCAGGGCGTGTCTTTCGGACTCCATGGCACACCGTGGCGCTCGTAGGTCCCCAGCAGCATGCCGTTGCGTTCCTGGCGCATGTAGATTTCGCCGTCGAAGTCGACCGCGTGCAGCACCATCTTGCCGGCTTTCTTGTTGAAGGCGATGACTTCGGGCATGTCTTCGGTGATCAGGTACTGGTGCTCCATCGCCAGGATCGGCAGTTCCAACCCGACCATGCGGCCCACCTCGCGCGCCCACAAGCCGCCGCAATTGACGACATGCTCGGCCACGATGTTGCCCTTGTCGGTGATCACCTCCCATTGGCCGTCCGGCCGCTGTCGGGTATCGAGCACGCGGGTGTGGGTATATACCTCGGCCCCTGCCTTGCGCGCAGCGCCGCTGAACGCGTAGGTTGTGCCATTGGGATCGACGTGGCCCTGGATCGGGTCGTACATGGCGCCAACGAATTGCGTCTTGTCGATCAGTGGCAGCAGGCGCTCGGCCTCGTCGAGCGAGACCAGTTCGGTCTGCATGCCCATGTAGCGGCCCTTGGAGTGGATGCTTTTGAGCCACTCATAACGTGCCGGTGTGGCGGCGAGCATCAGGCCTTCGGTCATGTGCAGTCCGACCGACTGTCCGGATATCTCCTCGATCTCCTTGTACAGGTTGATCGAATATTGCTGCAGCTTGGCGACATTGGGGTCGCCATTGATCGTGTGCATGCCGCCGGCTGCGTGCCAGGTGGACCCGGACGTCAGTTCCAGCCGCTCAAGCAGGACGATGTCTTTCCAGCCCTTCTTGGCCAGGTGGTACAGGACGCTGGTTCCGACGACACCGCCGCCGATGACTACTACGCGATAGCTCGATTTCATATGGATACCCCCAGAAGAATGTCTCGTGAATGTGGATCGGTCCCTGCCAACGCCAACGCCAACTTTTGTTGCCTGTTCCTGTGTTTGACGCGATGTCAGATCTCGACCCGTAATCCAAATTCGGCCGCGCCGTCACACAAGGCCTCGAAAACGAATTCGGCGTAACCGCGGAACACCAGCAGTTCGAACGTGGGACCGTCGTCGGTGCGCGCCAGATGCATGCCGATATGGCCGAAGCGGGTGTTGGTGGCACTGCCGGTGGGAAATACGGACGGATCCAGATCGAGACCGCAAACCTTGGCCAGCGTTCGAGCGGCCGCTGCTCCACGCAGTTGCAGCGCGCAGCGGGCATGGCTCAGGTCGACCACGGTGGCAAACGCACCGAGTTGCGCGCGCACTGATGTTGCGTCCGGCATCCCGTCGGACGGCCCGACGACCAGCCATACGCCGGGGCCGACGCAGCGCAGGCTTTTGTCGGCTGTGCCACTGAAGAGTTTGCCCTGTGGAGCCGGCAAGCCCAGCGCCGAGGCCAGCGCCGTCTGCGCCTGGGCGGCAGTCGACGCAAACGCCGACACCTGCAATACGGACAGCGCACGCCGTTCGGACAACACCAGCCGCGCCTGATCGGTGGCGGCGGTCGGGGCCTCGGGTACGGCCATCATTTTCGGATGCGCGGCCAGCGCGGAGCGGCGTTCTATCACGATCAGCCTTTCAATCTGGTGTGGTCGGCGTCGACAAATACCGGCGATACCACCCGTACCCGGGTCGACTCGCCCGATAGCGGCGAAGCGGCGATCAGCTCCTGGCCATGGCGTGCGCCGCCGTTCTCGAGAAACGCCAGTGCAATGCAATGGCCAAGCAACGCGCTCGGCGTGGCCGAACTGACGAATCCCTGCTTGGCCACGACCGCGCCCGGCGGTACCGTCTCGTGCACGCCAATCAACTGGCTGCCGGCACGAATTGACTGCTTGCTGTCGACCGGAACCAATCCGACCAGTGCGGGCCGATGCGGCTCTAGCAGCGAACTGCGCTGCGCCAGCGCGGCGCCGACGAAGCCGCCCGCTTTTCGCGGCAACTTGCCCAGACCGAGGTCGGCCGCAGTGACCCGGCCGTCGAGTTCGCCACCGGCGACATGGCCTTTTTCGATTCGCAGCACACCCATGGCCTCGGTCCCATACGGTGTGATCCCGAGTGGCTCGCCGCAGATCAGCAGGCGCTTCCACAGGCTCTCGCCGCAGTCGGCACCGATGGCGATCTCATAGGCGCGTTCGCCGGAAAAGCTCATCCGGTAGACACTCACGGCCTGGCCTTCGAGTGCGGTCTGCAGAATGCCGAGATGGGGCAGGGCGGTATCCGACACCTCGCACTCGGGCAGCAAAGCGGCCAGCACATCGCGCGATTTCGGTCCGGCCAGCGCAAACTGGGCGAACTGCTCCGTCACCGAGACGACGTGGCACTTCAGTTCAGGCCAGGCGGTCTGCAGCAGCCATTCGAAATGGCTCAGCACCTTGCCGCCGTTGACCGTTGTCGTCGTCACCAGGTAATGCTGGTCGGACAGCCGCGCAACGGTGCCATCGTCCATGACAATTCCATCCTCGCGCAGCATCAGGCCATAACGCAGCCGGCCGACCGCCAGATTGGCAAAATTGTTGCAGTAGACGCGTTGCAGGAATTCCAGCGCGTCCGGACCCTGCACGTCGATCTTGCCCAGCGTCCCCACATCAACCAGACCGGCATCGTTGCGCACGGCCAGGCTCTCGCGCCGCCACGCGGCATCGAAACTTTCGCCCTCGCGCTGGTACACCTTGGGTCGCATCCAGTGGCCGAC
>JBDTMH010000348.1:0-4127 GCA_039934375.1 Burkholderiaceae bacterium
TTCCAGTACTGCACGATCATCGGCTGGTCCAGCCCGAAGCGGTTGCGCAGGTCGGCCGCAGTGTTCTGATCGACCAACTCGTTGGAGGCAGCCAGCGTCGCGATATAGCTGGTGACGAAGTCACCGGGTGGCAACTGGATCAACACGAACGACAGGAAGCTGATGGCAACCAGAAACGGCAGCATCCAGAACAGCCGCTTGACAATGAACTTCAACATGCCGGATCTTTCTCAGACGCTTGACACAGGGCGCAGACGCACGCCGGCATACGCCCTATCGCGTTTGCCGGCGCCAGCCGCTATCAGGTGCGGGAGAAGAAGAACTGCTGTGGCAGCGCCGGACCCGGATTGGGCCAGGACCAGGCGTTGGGGTAGCTCTTGGGCACGTTCTGCAGATTGTTCTTGCAGATGCCGAACGAGTTGACCGCCAGGCAAACGCCAATGGTCTCGAACGCATCACCGCACAGATCGAACACCTGCTTCATCAGTTCGCCGCGCTTCTTGAGATCGGCAGTGGCACGCGCTGCGTCGTACAGCTTCATGCGCTGCTTCTGGCTCTCCGGGGGTTCCTGGCCGTCCTTGCCACCAGACACATACCACGTCGCCCATGGAATGGCATAACGCGAACCCTGCGTGTGCTGGGCAAAATAGTCCCTCGGATCGAGCATCGGGTCCAGGCCGCCCGGGCCGGGCCAGGTCGCTGCGTCGTGGTCGTTGCTGTCGCCGCGGGTGTAGTACAACGCGCGCTCGATGGTGTTGACCTTGATGTCCACGCCGATGTCGGCCCAGTGGCGCTTGACCAGCTCAAGCGAGTCAACAGCGTCCGGGTATAGCGTCGGTATCACATCGATCGAGAAAAACACCTTCTGCCCGTCGGGTCGCAGGCGGAAGTTCTGGCCGTCGCGCTTCGCATAACCGATCTTGTCCAGGATCTCGTTGGCCTGTTTCGGATCGTGCTGGGTGAACTGGCGCGAGAGTTTCTCGTTGTACCAGGGGTGGCTGGGCCGCGGCCCGGTCTGGTACGGCTCGGACTGCCCCAGATAGACCAGTTCGATGATCTCCTTGCGATTCATGCCCAGTGACAATGCCTGGCGGAACTGCTTGTTACCGAACATCTCGCGCATCTTCGCGTCCTTGTGCGTCATGTTCAGGTAGATCTGCACTTGCTGCGATCCGGCATTGATGAGCTCGATCAGTCGGTAGTCGCCCTTCTTCATGTTCTGCGACAAGGTCGGCTTGTTCTGCAGCGAATCGATATGTCGCTCCTGGATGTCGAGCTTGCCCGATAACGCGTCGAGCATCAGCGACTCCACGTCCTGCGCAATGCTGAATGTCAGGCGGTCGATGTACGGCAGTTGCTGGCCCGACTGGTCGACCTGCCAGAAATAGGCATTGCGTTCCATCACCACGCGGGTGGCACCGCCCGTGTAGGGTTCGGTGACGACCCATGGATCGAGCGTCGGCTTGTCCGGATTGCTCCAGCGCGAGGGGATCTCGATGTCGCCGCATTTGGCGCGGAACAGCGTTGGCCAGTCGGACATGTTGGCCGCCTTGACCAGTTCCGCCACCTTGGGGTTGTACTTGGGATGGAACTGGCTGCAATAGTGCTTGCAGAACAGCGTCGGATGCTGGCCCAGCGGCGTGGCCAGTTGTTCCAGGAACAACGCGTAGGAGCTGGCGAAGGTGAACTTCACCGTGCTGTCGTTGATCTTGGTGACCTGGGCCGGCTTGTTGGAGATCGACATCGTCGACGGAATCGATTTGTACAACTCGGAGTTGTAGGTGCAGTCATTCATCGAGAACAGGATGTCATCGGCGGTGAACGGCTTGCCGTCCGACCACTTCATGCCGGGGCGCAGCGTGAAGATGAATTCGGTGGCATTGGCATTGACCTCCCACTTGGCGGCGACGTTGGGCAGCACTTCGGTGAACGCCAGGTTCCAGCGCGCCAGGCCCTGATTGCCGACCATGCGCAGGATTCCGTTGTGGTCGGAGCTACCGCGCAGTCCGCGGCGCAATGCGCCGCTGTACAAGCCAAGTTTTTCGACCTGCACCACCATCGGCGGATTCGGCAGGCGCATGGCCAATGCCGGCAATTTGCCATCACCCACCAACTTGGCCAGTGCCGGCGCCTCCTTGGATTGCTGGGCCAATGCAGAAGCTCCGAAGCCGGCAAGCGCTGCGGCGCCGGCAAATCCCTTGAGGACAGTGCGGCGACCGGTATTGGTGGAAAGAAACTGCTGCGGGAAGTGGCGTTTCATGAAAGTCTCCAGGGTGGATTTGCGATCGACTTTGTCAGACAACTTTTACCCTGTCAACTAAGGCTAAACCCTATAGTCCTTGCAAAATCGGAAAAATTGGCCATATCATGCGCCGACAACCACTTTTTTTGTATGACAAATTATTATTCGTCATACACATTGTGATTTTCCCGCGCGCCCGTCCGCAGCGCCACAAGACCTGACGCCACAACCATGAAAACCTCTGCCCTGCAACTCGATGAATTCACCAGCACGGTGCTGGCGGTACCACCGCTGGCACGGCGCGCTGACCTGTCGATCGATGTCGAACAGAACCGCAAACTGGTGCGACATATCGAATCGGGTGAGCAGCGCATCCTGCTGTACGGTGGCAACGCCAACCTGTACCACTGCGGCATTGCCGACTATGCGCAGATGCTGGAGATGCTGGCCGATGTGGCCGCGCAGAACACCCGGGTGATTCCGGCCATCGGACCGGATTTCGGCAAGATGATGGACCAGGCACGCCTGTTGCGTGGCAGCGGCTACCAGACTGCGATGGTGTTGCCGATGCAAGGGTTCACCAGCGAGCAAGGTGTAGCCGACGGCATACGCCGGTTTGTCGAAGCGGCTCAGATGCCGGTCACGCTGTATCTCAAAAGCGAAAGCTATATCGACATCGAGCGACTCGGCGGCCTGGTGGACGAGGGTTGCGTCATGGTTGTCAAGTACGCTGTGATCCGCGAAGACCCCGCCAGGGACCCATTTCTGGAGCGCCTCATCGAGCGCATCTCGGCCCGGCGCATCGTCAGCGGTATGGGTGAACGACCGGCGCCAGTGCATCTGAGCCAGTTCGGTCTGGCCTCGTTCACCACCGGTTGCGGCTGCATCGCACCCAAAGCCTGCATGCAGTTGCTGCGCTCGCTCAAGCGGGGCGACAAGGGCCGCGCCGAAACCCTGATGGCGCAATTCATGCCACTGGAGGCACTGCGCGAGTCGGTGTCACTGATCCGCGTATTGCACGATGCCGTGAGCTTCTGCGGCATCGCCGACATGGGTGCGCAGTTGCCGCTGCTCAGTGGCTCGCCACCCGAACTTCATGGCCAGATCAAGGCTCTGGCCGATGCCTTGCTGGCGTTCGAACGAAGCTTGTGAAGAGCCATGACCGACATTGACAACACCGTTGCGGTTGGCGCGCAGGCGCGCACCGGCGTCGTGGATCGTATCTACCGTGAGGTACTGGCATGCATCATCGCCGGCGAGTTTCGCGAAGGCGAAAAGCTGCCGACCGAGCTTGCGCTGACCGAGCGATTCGCGGCTTCACGCCCGGCGATCCGCGAGGCCCTGGCGCGGCTGCGTGCCGACGGCGTGACCAGCACCCGCCAGGGATCGGGCACCATCGTGCAGCGCCGACCAGACCCGGACATGCCGCGCTTCACCCCGCTGGAGAATCTGTCCGACGTGCAGCGCTGCTTCGAGTTTCGCTTCATCATCGAGTCAGGCGCCGCCGAGCTGGCGGCTGGCAAGGCCGGTGCGGCAGACATGGCGTTGATCGAGCAAAGCTTGCGCAACCTGGACACGGTGATAGCCGAGCACGCGCTGGGCGCACGCGAAGATTTCGAGTTTCATCTGGCGCTGGCACGGGCCTCGCACAACCAGTTCTTCGTGTCGGCCATCGCGCAGATGCAGGAGCAGATGCTGGTCAGCATGAACCTGATGCGCAATCTGTCGCTGACCAAAAGTGTGGGCCGCCAGCAAGTGGTTCAGGCCGAACACGCGGCCATCGTCGCCGCGTTGCGACGGCACGACGGCGCTGGCGCGAAGCTGGCGATGCGCCAGCACCTGGAGAACGCGCGCAACCGCATGTTCGGGGCCTGAGCGCGCCACA
>JBDTMH010000349.1:0-4117 GCA_039934375.1 Burkholderiaceae bacterium
CATCTCGGCCAGGGTCTTACTGGCGCACCGATGGTTAACATGACAGGCTCATGAGGAGCCTGTTGCATGCCAGACCGAAATCCCGTCGTTGCCACATTGCCCGCATCGGTGCGTCAGCATCTCGATGCGCTTGTGCCACCCTGGCTTCAGATTCGTTGGTGGTCGAGCAAGCAGGAGGCACTGGCCCTGGCGCCAGGAGCAGAGATCGGCTGGTTCGACATGTTCGACTTGAACGGGATGGCGGCGGCCGTCGTCGCCGCGACCAACATGCGCTGGCTCAGTTCGATGATTACCGGCATGGAGCATCTGCCGCTGGACATGCTGCGGCAACGCCAGGTGGTCGTGACCAATGGTGCTGGCATCAATGCAGTCACGATTGCCGAATACGTGGTCATGGGCATGTTGACCATTGCAAAGGGGTATCGTGAAGTGGTGCATGCACAGAGCCGACATGAATGGCTCAAGGATGCGCCGGGCAAGGTCGAACTGGCGGGCAGCCGTGCCCTGGTGCTGGGATATGGCGCCATCGGCAAACTGGTGGAGCGGCGATTGCAGGCATTCGAGGTTGACGTGACGGTGGTCCGGCGCCAGTCCTCGGGGGCGGCGAATGTTCTGGGGCCGCAGCAATGGCGCTCGCGTCTCGGTGATTTCGACTGGGTGATCGTGGCGGTTCCGGCCACGGATGCGACACACCACATGATTGGTGCAGAAGAACTCGCGGCCATGAGGCGCAGTGCCGTGTTGTTGAACGTGGCGCGGGGCAGCGTGGTGGACCAGCATGCGCTGGTGCGGGCGTTGAAGGCGCAAAGCATTGGCGCAGCCTTCCTCGACGTGATGGAGCCGGAGCCGCTGCCCGCGGACCATGTGTTGTGGAGTCTGGACAATGCCCATGTCACGATGCATCTCTCGGGCCGATCCCAGGACCAGATGGTCGAACGCGCGGCCCGGCGGTTCCTGGACAATCTGACGCACTATCGCGCCGGTGAACCCTTGCAAAACCAGGTTGACCTGGCGGCAGGTTACTGAGCGCACACCATCATGTTCGACATCGTTGCCGCCTGCCTGGTTCTGACTGCAGGCCTTGCGTACGTCAACCAGCGTTTTATCGGACTGCCGATCACGATCGGCGTGATGATGGCGGCGCTGGTGCTGTCGCTGGCCATCGTCGGCTTGCATGCGGCTGGACTTGATTTCGGCCTGCTCCAGTACGAGAAGTCGCTGCTGCGCGCAATCGACTTCTCCGACGTATTGATGCAAGGCATGCTGTCGTTGCTGCTGTTTGCCGGTGCCATGCATGTGGACCTGAGCGAATTGCGTGCCTACCGCTGGCAGATCGGTGCGTTGGCCGTAGTGGGCACTATTCTGTCCACGCTGGCGGTGGGCTTCGGTACCTGGCTGCTGTTGCCCTGGATTGGCGTCGAACTGCCTTTGCTGTATTGCCTGCTGTTCGGTGCGCTGATATCGCCGACCGATCCGATCGCCGTGATGGGTATCCTCAAGACCGCTGGCGCACCACGCAATCTGGAATTGGTCATTGCCGGCGAGTCGCTGTTCAATGATGGCGTTGGCGTGGTGATTTTCTCTCTCCTGCTTGGGGCCCTGGTCAGCGGCACGACACCGACTGTCAGCGAAGGTTTGCAGTTGTTGGCCCACGAGGCGGGAGGCGGACTGATCTTCGGTCTGGTGCTGGGGTACATCACGGTGGCTCTGCTCAAGAGCGTCGACCATTACCAGGTCGAGGTGCTGCTGACGCTTGCAGCGGTGATGGGGGGGTATGCGCTGGCGCACCACCTGCATGTGTCCGGACCGCTGTCCATGGTGGTGACCGGACTGATGGTGGGCAACGGCGGCAGGGCGCTGGCGATGTCCGACCAGACCCGGCATTACGTGGACCTCTTCTGGGAATTGATCGACGAGATCCTGAATGCGGTGCTGTTCGTGCTGATCGGCATGGAAGTGTTGCTCGTGGCGTTCTCCGCCAGCCTGTTCGCCGCGGCCACCGTCGCGATGCTGATCACCCTGCTCGCGCGTGCCTTGACGGTGGGGTTGCCGGTGGGCCTGTTGCGTCGCGGCTTCAAGTTGCCGGCCGGTTCCGGCGCAGTGCTGACCTGGGGCGGCCTGCGCGGCGGCATTTCCGTGGCTCTGGCCTTGTCGCTGCCGGCCGGATCGCAGCGCGATGTGGTGTTGGCGCTGACCTACTGCATCGTCGCATTTTCGATTCTGGCTCAAGGCCTGACGATCGGACATCTGATCCGCAGTGTGGTGGCGGGCGGGGACTCGGGCGCGCACCGCGACGACGCAGCCGATGCGCCGGCTTCTCAGTAGCCTTGTTGGCGTATTTCGATCAAGCGCCACGCTGCCCAGACCGATACGCCCGATAGTGCAATGCAGCCGCCGATGACCGGCGTGTAGCTGCCGGCGCGATCGAACACGGCGCCGGCGAGAACCGGGCCCGGCAAGTTGCCCAGCGCCGCGCCGCTGTACAGGCTGCCGATACCGATCATGCCGACCAGTCCGACCGCCCGTGCGTCCGGGATGCCGATGTCACGGGCCGCCGCGGAGACATGGGCAAACGGTATGAACATGGTCGGCCCGCCGCTCAGCGCCACCAGGTACAACCACCAGAATCCAGGACTGCGCAGGGCATCGCGCAGCGTGACGCCCGGCACATGGCGCAGTGTGCCGGCAGTCGCCGACGGAGCCCGGCGCAGCAGGCTCGCTGCACTGACGCCGACCAGCAGTACCGCCAGCGCCAGCACTCGCAGGGCATCACGCCATTGCAGGCTGGCGACCGCCAATGTGACCAGCAGCGGAACGAGCAAGGTGCCGGCGCCGATGCCTGCGCTGGCAACGCCAGCTGCCAGTCCGCGCCGACGCGTGAACCATGGCTGCACGCAGCCGATCGATGGTGTGTAGACCAGCGCGATGCCGATGCCGATCCCCACACCGTAACTGAGGTAAACCATGCCCAACGATCGCGCAAAGCTCGTTGCCAGCAGGCCTGCCGTGATGAACGCCATGCCGATGCAACACACGGCACGTGGGCCGAAACGGTCCGCCAGCATGCCTCCGCCAATGCCCAGTGTGAAGTAGATCAGCCCGGACAGGCCGTATACCAGCGATACGTCAGCACGTTGCGCCGCGAATTCGGTGGCGAACGATTCGAACAAGGCCGCAAACGCATATGCGACGCCGAAGATCACGGCAAGGCTCACGAAGCAGGCCCCGACGACCACCCATCCGTATCCGGACTCGGTGGTGTCGGTAGGGCTGGCCATGGTCGGGCAGTCTAGCATCCGACCCTGCACCATTGGCGAGGCGAAGGGCAGCGGATTCTGCTGCCGTGGTCACGCCTGGGCCAGGTCATTGTCCGATGATCGAATAACCCAGATTCAGCCGGAACAGCGTCACAGCGTACAGCGCGAAGCAGACCAGCAGGCCGACAAACAACAGCCGGTCCGTCAAGCCACCGCTGGCAGCCGGGGCTGCCGGGTTCGCCAGTGTGCGAATCGACAGCAGTCGCCGCAGCACACGCGCGGCGGTAGCCATCATCAGCAGGCCAGAGAGCAGTGCGGCAATTCCCCAGAACGCGTCGAGATGGCGCAGCCCATGCCATAACGCATTCCATGCGCCTGCCAGCAAGACCCCGATCGCGATCGATCTGGCCCATGCGCGGCGCCGTTGCCGCCCGCGAGCCGTAGGCGACGACCAGGGCCACAGCAGCAGCAGCCCCAGCAACATGAACACACAGACCACGATACCCATTCGAATCTCCCTGGTGTGGTTTCGCACAGTGGAAGGTGGCCCGCGCGTGCCCGCTAAACTGGGCGCTCGACGTGCCGGCGGCATGCCGCACCGGTCGATGGTGCGCAAGCCAACGTCTGGCGACATGCCGTGGCGCTTGTATGCCGCCGCGACATCTCGTGATGAGGAAAAGTGTAGTGCTCGATCTGGTTCCGCTGCTCACGAAGTTTTTCTATGAGATCTCCGGCGTCGTCATGGTGCTGGTGATCGCCCTCGCGCTGTCGCATGCGTTCAAACGGCTGATCAATGTATTGCGTGATCTCAAGCATCTGTCGCCGATGATCGCGGATCGCGTGCATAGTGTGCGGCGCTG
>JBDTMH010000350.1:0-4079 GCA_039934375.1 Burkholderiaceae bacterium
ATGAATTCGATGTTCACGGGATCACTCTCCGTGCTACGGGCTGCAACACCAAGCCTCCGGTGAGCGACCCGGGGGCGATCATAAGGGTTGGCAAGCGTCGCGTCATGGTAATGGGGGCAGGCGTCACAGGTGCATCGCCAACGCACGCGCCTCGTAGATGGCATGCACCGCCAACCGGGCGGCGGTCGCGTCGCCCACCACATGCAGTTCAGCCACGCTGCCGCGCAGGGCATCCACCAGGTCGGTCTGCGCGGTGTTGGTGGTTGCCAGTACCAGGGCGTCTGCATCGACGCGGCTTTCGCTGCCATCGAGCAGCGAACGCACGCTGGCGCCGTCCCCATGCCATGCGGTGACGACCGATTCGGTGAGCCAGCGGGCGCCGAGTTGGGACAACCGGGCGCGCAGCTGGCCGTCGCCGGCGGTACGCTGGATCCAGTAGCCGACCATCGGCCAGCCGCTGACGATGGTGACCCGGTGGCCCAGTTCCGCCAGATGCCAGGCGGTACCGCCGCCACGCCAGTCGCCGGTGTCATCGATCAGCATGATGTGTTTGCCCGGTTTCGCCAGGCGGCCCATCACGTCTTCGATAGCCCAGACATTGGGTTTGTCGATGCCGGGCAGCTCGGCCTGTTGCGGCAACTGGCGCTGGAAGCCGGTGCCGGTGGGCAGCGAACCGGTGGCAATGACAACGGCGTCGGCAGCGAAGGCAGCGACGTCGTCGGCATCGATCGGTGTGTTCAATCGCAGGTCGACGCCCAACCGCGCCAGTTCGCGTTCGTACCACTCCAGCAGCTCCAGGATCTGGCTGCGCCGCGGTTGCAGGCCGGCCAGGCGGAAGGCACCACCGAGCTGGGGGCCGGCCTCGGCCAGCGTGACGCGATGGCCGCGTTCGGCCGCGACCCGCGCTGCCTC
Organism: Burkholderiaceae bacterium; assembly: GCA_039934375.1. Lineage (GTDB taxonomy): Bacteria > Pseudomonadota > Gammaproteobacteria > Burkholderiales > Burkholderiaceae_C > CAISIP01. The sequence continues at coordinate 913 of JBDTMH010000350.1, forward strand.
CATGCCGGCCGGGCCAGCGCCGATGACGAGGATGTGGCGCGCTTGTGCAACCGGTGTGGATCGGTCGCCGCCCCATTCGAACTCGCGCCCGGCCGACGGATTGACCAGGCAGGAGATCCAGTAGTCGCGCGAGCGCCGGCCCCAGCACATCTGGTTGCACGAGATACAGCCGCGCACCCGGTCGGCCTGGCCGGCGCGCGCCTTGTTGGCCAGATGCGGGTCGGCGATCTGGCCACGCACGATGCTGACCATGTCGGCCTGGTTGGACGCAACCACGTAGTCGGCATTCTCCGGCGTGCGGATATGGCTCTCGGCTTGCACCTTGGCGTGTCGGACGACCTTCTTCAGGGCCTCGGCCAGCGGAGCGCCGAGCTTGTCGGCGAACTGGAACGTCGGCATCAATTCGGCAAAATTGAAATAGCCACCGGTGCCGCAACTGATGTAGTCGATCAGCTGGCGTTGATCCAGCCACGACACGACCTCGCACAGTGCGTCGAGCGTCAAAGCGATCTCGACGCCGGTGTCGACGCTGGCATTGAGCCCGATGATGAAGTCCTCGCCGACCTGGCTGCGGGTGCGATGGATGATCTCGGCAGTGAAGCGCATCCGGTTGTCGAGGCTGCCCCCCCACTGGTCGTCACGCCGGTTCGACCAGGGCAGCCAGAACTGCTCAATCAGGCCGTTGTAGGCGCCAAACAGTTCGACGCCGTCAAAGCCGGATCGCTGCGCACGCACGGCTGCGGCGACAAAGCTGTCGATGATCTCCTCGATCTCGGGCTCCGTCATCGCATGGCTGCCGTCGGCATCATGGTACGAGGGCAGGCCGCTGGGTGACCAGTGCGCTGAATACGAGTTGTCGAAATCGCCGTGCTGCCCCACGTGGTAGAGCTGCTGCAGCATCACCGCGCCCTCGGCGTGGCAGGCGTCGGTGATGCGCCTGAGCGGCTCGATGATGGCGTCGCTCGAATGTCGCATGTTGCCGCGCGTCAGCACCGCGGTGGCGTGCACCGGCACCGGCTCGACGACGATCATTGCGGCGCCGCCTTTGGCGCGCTCCAGGTAGTAACCCAGGTGGCGCTCGCCCGGAATGCCTTGTTCGGCCATGTTGGCGGTATGGGCGCCGAACACGATGCGGTTGCGCAACTGCTTGTGGCGCAGCTGCAGCGGCTGGAACAGGTGTGGAAATGGTTGCGGCATTGGGCGACGATTTGGCGGTGCGGAAGATGGGTTTCCGTTCGGAGCGATGTTGCCGAAACCGTTCGGCAGGCTCGGGATGAACGGTTTGTTGTCGGTGCGCGTGAACAGCCGGTTTGTGTGTCTTGGTCAGAGGTCCTTCACCAGGCGTAGCGCGTCGTAGATGGCAGCATGGGTGTTGCGCGCCGACACCGCGTCGCCAATCCGGAACAACTGGAACGTACCCGATCCCGCCGATGCTGCGGCCTGCGGCTGGCCATCGATCAGCGCTGCGTAATCGACTGAGCCGTGGTTGCTCGACTGCGCCTTGAGCTCGAAGTAGAGGTCGTCCAGCGGACGCGTACCGTGGTTGACGACCACTTGGTCGACGCGCCGCTCCTTGCGCACGCCGCCATAGTCGCTACCAACAATCGCCAACAGGCCGTCGCCATCACGCTGCACCGATTCGAGCCGGAACGTCACGGTAAACGTGACGTCACGCTTCTGCAGACTGCGCATGTAGGGCACCAGGTTCATCGCCATCACCTCGGGTGCAAAGGAGCGGTCGGGCGTCATGATCTCGACCTGCGCACCGGTGGCGGCGATTACTTCGGCCGCCTGCAGCGCCGGATGGTCGCCGGCATCGTCGAACAGCAGCACGTTGCGCCCCGGCTTGATGTCGCCGCCCAGGATGTCCCAACTTGATACCACCAGCTCGTTTCCTTGTTGTAGTACCTCGGTGTGCGGCAGGCCGCCAGTGGCGATGATGACAACATCGGGCTTCTCGGCCAGTACCGTGTCGGCATCGGCCAGAGTGTTGAAACGGATCTGGACGCCGTGTTCCTCGCAGCGCGCCAGCCGCCAGTCGATGATGCCGATCATTTCGCGCCGGCGCGGGCTCTGGCTGGTCAGCCGGATCTGGCCGCCGGCCTTGGGCGCTGCCTCCAGCACCACCACGACGTGACCACGCTCGGCCGCGACCCGTGCGGCCTCCAGGCCAGCCGGCCCGGCGCCGACGACAAGCACCTTGCGTTTGACCTGGGCCGGTGTGATCACATGCGGCATCGTCAGTTCGCGCCCGGTGGCCGGGTTGTGGATGCAATACGCCTCTCCACCCTGGTAGATGCGGTCCAGGCAGAAGTTGGCACCGACGCAAGGCCGGATCGTGTCTTCCTTGCCGGCCATGATCTTGCGCACGATATGCGGGTCGGTCAGGTGCGCGCGCGTCATGCCAACCATGTCGAGCTTGCCCGACGCGATGGCGTAGCGCGCAGTCGTCACGTCCTGGATCTTGGCGGCATGAAAGGTCGGGAACCCGGTGGCGGCGCGAATCTCGCCGGCAAAATCCAGATGCGGATTGGCGCGCATGCCTTGCACCGGGATCAGGTCGGTCAGGCCGGCGTCGGTGTCGATATGGCCGCGCACGATGTTGAGGTAGTCGACCAGGCCGCTGTCGCGCAGCATCTTCGAGATCGTGATGCCGTCTTGCGCCGAGAAGCTGTTGGCCAGCGTGTCATCGGCCGAATAACGCAAACCGAGGATCGGCTTGTCTCCGACGCGCTTGCGCACCGCGCGCAGCACGTCGAACGCGAACCGCGCCCGGTTCTCCAGGCTGCCGCCATACGGCGCGTCCAGCGTGTTTGTCAGTGGCGACCAGAACTGCTCCATCAGGTGACCGTAGGCTTCGAACTCGACGCCGTCCACACCGGCCGCGACCATGCGCTCGGCAGCGTCGACATAGTCCTGGATGATGCGGCTGATGTCCCAGTCTTCCATCTTCTTCGGGAAGGCCCGGTGCGCCGCCTCGCGCTCGTGCGAAGGTGCGACCACCGGCAACCAGTCGGCCTTGGACCAGGTGGTGCGCCGGCCCAGATGCGTGAGCTGGATCATCACCGCGCAGTCGTGCTCGTGGATCGCGTCGGTCATGTCGCGCATCCATGGCACGACCTCGTCCTTGTAGGCCAGGATGTTGTTGAACACCGGCGGGCTGTCAC
>JBDTMH010000351.1:0-4070 GCA_039934375.1 Burkholderiaceae bacterium
TTGCCGCCGTTGTAGAAGAAGTAGCCAATGTCATGGGCCTTGAATACTTCGATGAGCCTTTCGTACTCGGCGCGATTCTGGTCCAGCCCCTTCAGTTTGAAGCGGGCTGAACCAAACGCTCCCGCAGGGGTGTACCGCAGACCCTTGATGGTGGCGGCTGACTCGGCGCTGACGTCGATCAAGTCTTCGGTGAGCCCGCCAACGATGCCGTCGCGGCCCGCATAAACCCTGGCGATGAATCTCTTGTGCTTGCGCGCCGCATCAATGACTCCCGCTGCCGAGGCATTGATCACCGCAGTCACTCCGCCAGACTGGGCATAGAACGCGTTACGGGGTCTGGAAGTGGTTCTGCTCATGAGTGCTCCGGGCATTGCGGACGTTTGACCGGGCGAGAGCGTATCGGTACTGTGCCCCGAGGTTCAACGACTACGAACAGGTCTCATGCGCATCGTTCTTCTGGGAGCTCCTGGCTCCGGCAAAGGCACGCAATCGCAGCGCCTCGTGCAGCGTTTCGGCATTCCCCAGATTTCCACGGGCGATCTGCTTCGTTCCGCCGTGAAACGTGGCACACCACTGGGTCTGGCAGCGAAGGGCGCCATGGATGCCGGCAAGCTGGTGGACGACAGTATCGTACTGGGCATGATCCGCGAGCGCCTTGCCGATGCGGACGCCGCGGCTGGGTTCATTCTTGACGGCTTCCCGCGCAACATCGCCCAGGCCGAGGCCCTCGACGCGGCGCTGAAGGACCTGGGCAAGCCGCTGACCTCGGTGGTGCAGCTGGATGTGCCGTACGCCGAACTCGCGCGGCGCATTGCCGGCCGTCGCAGCTGCCAGAACTGCGGACGCGTGTTCAATATTTATTCCATGCCGGTCGGCGCGCCGCTGGTGTGCCCCAGCTGTGTGGGTAATCCGGAGCTGTTCCAGAGGCCCGACGACAACGAAGCGACGGTGGTTGAACGACTCAAGGTCTACGAGTCCCAGACACGGCCGCTCATCAAGTACTACACCAGGCAGGACTTGTTGCACGGCATTGATGCACAGGGTGATATCGATTCGATCACCGCGTTGCTGGTGCATGTGCTGACGGCACCCGCATTGCGGGTTGCGCCGAAACGCAAGCGCAAGGCCAAGGCCAAGGCCAAGGCAATACCAAAGGCGAAGTCCAAAGCCAAAGCCAAGGCAAAACCCAAGGCAAAACCCAAGAAGGCCAAGACGAAAACAACGGCCAAAAGCAGATCAAAGACCAAGTCAAAGGTCAGGGCCAAACGCGCGCCGGTTCGCGCGAAAGCATTCGCAAAGAAACCAAAAAAGCGGCCGGCTCGGAACAGGAAGCCCGCCCGCAAGAAATAGCGGCCGCGCTCAGGCTGCTGCCAGCAGCTCGCTCCCGATCACTGTCCGGCGCCAACCCTGCAGAACCTCAGCCGTGGTTTCGCCGCGCGCGATGCTTTCCAGTTCGCGCCGCGTGGAAAGCAGCTCCGGAGCCAGCTCCAGTTCCGCGGCCTTTTTCTGGACGATTTCCGCCAGGTTTTTTACCTTCGCCTGAAGCTGTGCGTCGGGACGTGTGCGTTGCAAGGGCGGGGGTAGTGTTGCCGGAAGTTCTGCAGCGGAAATCAGATCCAGGATCGTCTCGCCGCTGTGTTCGCGGAAACCTGGCGAGAGGTCTTCGATGTTGTCGAGCTCAAGCCGGGTGCGTGGAACTCGAAGCACCAGCGTCCGCAGTGCCGAATCGTCCAGTATCCAGCTGCGGGGCCGGTCCTTTTCGATGGCGCGGCGCTCGCGCCAGGCGGCCAGCCGCTGCGCGAGACGTGCGCGGTGTGAGTCCAGTTCCGCGCTCCATCTCAGCCTTTCCACGGCCTTTTCGGGATCGATGAACAGACGGTCCTCGCGCGCGAGGTCATGCAATTCTTCTTCCAGCCAGGTCAGCCGGCCGAGTTTTTCGAGCTGCAGTGTCAGTGCATCACGCAGCGCGCCCAGGTGGATGACATCGTCGATGGCATAACGCATCTGGGCTGCGCTCAATGGGCGCTTTGACCAGTCTGTGCGGGTCTCCGCTTTCTTGAGGTCAACGCCGAGAATCCGCCGCACCAGATCGCTGTAACCGATCTGTGCAGGCATGCCGGCAAGGGCTGCCGCAATCTGCGTGTCGAAAACCGGAGCCACCGGCCCGAACAACGGCCACAGCACTTCGAGATCCTGTCGGGCGGCGTGCATGATCTTGGGAGTGCTGCTGCGGGCAAGGACAGGTGCAAGCGGCTCGAGTGCTATGCTGGCCAACGGATCCACGCATAGCGCCTCGCCGGGGGTTGCCAGTTGCAGCAGGCATAGCTGCGGGCGATAGGTGCGTTCGCGCATGAACTCGGTGTCCATGGCCACGAACGGTGCTGTGGAAAGGCGCGCGGCAAGTGCCGCCACGGATTCGCTGTCAGAGAGTGGTGTCAGGCTCATGTAGAATCGCAAGTTTACGCATCAGGATGCTCTTGAGCGATTCTCCGACACAATCTTTTACCGCGACCCTCGCCCTGTTTCGGGATATCACTCTCCTGCGTCGTGGTCCGGAAGCGCTTCCGGTGTCCTGGACGTGGCTGGTGGCAACGGTCGTCGCTCTGCCGGTGGTCGGCTTGCTCATCGGCAGCATTCTGCCGGACGTTCCGCCAATCCCTGGCGTTGATGACCATGACGTGGGATTGACGGCCATCGAATTGGTCGTGCCATTGTTGTGGGGCTGGGGTGTGTTGCAGATCGTCGGACGATCCGAACGATTCCTGCAGATGATGACGGCGATATTCGGCTGCCAGCTGGTGCTCCAGCCCGTGATCATGCCGGCGTACTGGGCGATGCGTTATTTTCCCAAGGAATCGAACTGGCTCTTCCTGGGCGAGGCGGCGTACGTCGGGCTGAGTGTGTGGAGTACCGTAGTAGTGGCGCGGATACTGCGGTCCGCAACAGACTGGCCGATGTTTTTCTGCGTGGTGCTGGTAATTGCCCAGGGTTTGGCGACTTACCTCATGCAGTTCGCGATTTTTCCCGATATGGCTGAAGCGCTGAAGCAGGCATCCTGATGCACGTCCATATACTCGGCATCTGCGGAACCTTCATGGGTGGCATCGCCGCAATCGCGCGGGCCGCCGGTCATCGGGTGACCGGCTCGGACCAGAATGTTTATCCCCCCATGAGCACCCAGCTGGCTGCATTGGGCATCGAAATCGTGCAGGGCTACGAAGCCTCCCAGCTTGATCCTGCGCCCGACGTGGTCGTCGTCGGCAATGTCATGTCACGCGGCAAGCCGGTGATCGAGGCGCTGCTGGAGCGGAATATTTCCTATATGTCCGGGCCGGAGTGGCTGACGCGCACGGTTCTGCATGACCGCTGGGTGCTTGCTGTGGCCGGCACGCATGGAAAGACCACGACCACCAGCATGCTGGCGCATATTCTCGATCATGCCGGCCTTGCGCCGGGTTTCCTGATCGGCGGGGTTGCAGGCAATTTCGAGGTGAGCGCCCGTCTTGGCGCATCTCCATTTTTTGTCATCGAAGCAGATGAATACGACACGGCCTTCTTCGACAAGCGCGCCAAGTTTGTCCATTACCGGCCGCGCACGCTGATTCTCAACAATCTCGAGTTTGACCACGCCGACATCTACCCGGATCTTGATGCGATCAAGCGGCAGTTCAATCACCTGCTGCGCATCGTACCGGGTACCGGACTCGTCGTGCACAACGCGGCCGACAAGAACCTCGACGACGTGCTGGCGCAAGGTTGCTGGACTCCGCGCGAAAGCTTCACCGGTGGCGCAGGATCGGCGCGCTGGTCGGCCCAGCTGGCCGGCGGTGATCATTCCCGCTTCGACGTGATGTTCGATGGCGTGTCGCAGGGGCGTGTGGAGTGGTCGATGCTCGGTGCGCACAATGTCGACAACGCGCTGGCGGCCATCGCGGCAGCGCGCCATGCCGGCGTGCCGGTGGCGCAGTCGGTTACTGCATTGGCTGCATTCAAGGGTGTGCGGCGTCGCATGGAACTCACCGGAACGGCAGCCGGCATCAGCATCTATGACGATTTCGCGCATCATCCCA
>JBDTMH010000352.1:0-4067 GCA_039934375.1 Burkholderiaceae bacterium
CCGATCCGGGTGGATGTGCTCGTTGAGGCGCTGCTTGCGACTGTCCCTGGACATGACGGTTGACACGTGCAGATGTGTCCCCGGCAAAAGGTGCCAGAATCGGCTGTTATGTCTAAAATGGGCAAATTAGCTAATTTGGAGAAAATGCAATGATTTCTGTGACGTCAGCGGAGGCGCAGAACCGCTTTGGTCAGTTGCTGGACATGGCTCGGCGTGAGCCGGTGACCGTGACACGCCATGGCAGGCCAGCGGCATTCATCGTGTCGCCGCAGGACATGGAAGAGTTGCTCGATGCCCGGGTCAAACGCGGCAAGGCCGTGGAGGCGATGGATCAGTGGACTGACCGAGCCAGAGGGTTGGTCAAGCCCGCGGCAAGCGCGCTCACGGACGAGGAAATCAATCGCCTGGTCCATGAACTGCGATGAGTGTGATCCGGCGCGTGGTGTTCGATACCAGTTCGCTGGTCGGCGCGGCGCTCAAGCCCGGCTCCGTGCCGCACCAGGCCTTGATGCTCGCTTTGGCGCGGTATCTGGTGTGTGCCAGTGTCCAGACATGGCTGGAGCTTGACCAGGTAATGCAGCGTGATCGGTTTGATCGCTATCTTGCGCAGCCGGCGCGCTCAGGCTTTGTCGCAGTGTTGCGCAAATGCATGGTTTTCTTTCCCGTCACGCCCGACGACGAGGCAGCACTGCAGCCGCCCTGTCGTGACGCCATGGACAACAAATTCCTTGCGTTGGCGCTGGTATGCCAGGCTGACGTCCTGGTCAGCAGCGATGAGGATTTGCTGGTGCTGCATCCATGGCGTGACATAGCGGTCCTCAGACCTGCCGATTTCATATTGCGGGCCGGTGTCGGCGCAACATGAGTTGCCGCTTGCCTTCACCCGCACAGGATGGGTTTTTTGGTGGATGCGCTGGTCGAAGCGCTGCACAATGCAACACCACAGCAAGGGGAATGACGCGTCATGCCGGATACGATCGACAAGAACACCTTTGCCGAACTGCAGGATGCGGCGGGAGCGGAGTTCGTGACCGAACTCGTCGCAACTTTCCTGGAGGAGGCCCCTATCATGCTGGCCGAGTTGCGCAGCGCGATGGAGGCGCAGCAGGCGGACAAGTTTCGCCGTGCCGCGCATTCACTCAAGTCCAACTGCAACACGTTTGGTGCAACCCAGCTCGGTGCCATGGCGCGTGAGCTGGAAGCCAGCGGCATGTCGGGCGGCGCCCCCGCATTGGATGCGCTGGAGGTGCACTACCAGGAAGTGGCAGCCGCGTTGCAGGAGTTGTCCCGTGGCGGATGAGTCGTCCTCCCGCGCGGCGCCGGGTGCGTCCACTGGCAGCGCGGGGGCATCGCGTGCGCGGGCCGGATCGCCGTCGGGCGCCGGGGCACGCTTGCTGGTGGCCGACGACAACAAGGTCAATCGCCTGCTGATGACGCGCAGCCTGGAACTGCAAGGGCACAAGGTGCAAACCGCCGAGAACGGCCGGGTGGCCCTGGAGATGCTGCGCGCCGAGACCTTCGACCTGGTGCTGCTCGACATGGAGATGCCCGAGCTTGACGGCTTTGGCGTGCTGGAGCAGATGGCAGGCGACAACCAGCTGCGCGCGCTGCCGGTGATCGTGACCAGTTCGCTAGAGGGCATCACCGACATCGTGCGCTGCATCGAACTGGGCGCTGACGATTACCTGCACAAGCCGGTCAACCCGGTGCTGCTCAAGGCACGCATCAATTCCAGCCTGGAGAAGAAGCGCCTGCGCGACCAGCAGCAGGAGTTGATCAAGCGCTTCGCCACCTCCGAGGTGGCAGACGACCTGCAGGAATCGGGCTTTGCGCTGGGTGGGCGGCGCGTGCGGGCCACGGTGATGTTTTCCGACATTCGCAGTTTTACCTCGCTGGTGGAATCGCAATCGCCCGAAGAGACGATCGAACTGCTGAACACCTATTACACGCTGATGTTCGACGCCATCAGCGGACACGGCGGTGTCGTGAACCAGATGATCGGCGACGGTCTGATGGCGATCTTCGGCGCACCGCAGGCGCTGGACGATGCGCCGCTGGCTGCCGTGCGCGCGGCGCTGGACATGGTGGAGATGATCGAATTGTTCAACATCGAGCGCGTGGGAACAGACAAGGAGCCGATCCGCATCGGCATTGGCATCGCATCGGGCGAGGTGGTGGCGGGATATACCGGCACCCAACAGCGCGCCACTTACACCTGCATTGGCGACACCGTCAACCTCGCGGCGCGGCTGGAGGCGCATACCAAGGAAGCACAGCGCGGTATTCTCGTCGACGGCGAGACGCAGCGCGCACTGCACGAGCGCGTGCCGTTGGAGCTGTTGGGCGAAGTCCTGTTCAAGGGGAAATCCGCGGCAGTTCCGGTATTCGCGGTTTCGGCCCAGGCCCAGCGCTGAGGCATAGGCTGCGGCCGCGCAGACGGAGCGCGCCGCGCGCCGGTTTCAATTGTCTGGCCCACCTAGAATGAGCCGCAGCGCCAGTTCCCCATCCACCAACGATACCGTCATGCGCCACCTGCGATCGCTCCTGCTCCTCATGGCCCTGGTCGTGTTGTCGCTGGCGGCCACCGCTGCCTCGGAGCCGCCGCCGGAGAAGGTGCGCGCACTGTTGCAGATCCTGTCCGATCCTGACGTGCAGCACTGGATCGAGCAGCAACGCTCCGCGCCCGCACCGGACTTGTCCGCGCAGGCGGCGACCGACCAGGCGGCGATGGCCGGCCAGATCGACGGTATCCGCACGCACCTGGCTTCGATTGGCGCGGCCATACCGAAGGTATCGGGGGCGCTGAGCAAAGCAGCCGCGCGAATGCATGGCGAGATGGCGACAGAAGGCGTGCAACATTTTTTGCTGTTGTTGGCCGCATTCGCTGCGCTGGGATTTGGCGTGGAGCGCCTGTTCTGGCTGGTCTCCGGCGGTGTGCGCCGGTGGATCATGGCCTCGCGCCTGGATTCGCCCGCCGAGCGGCTGCGTGCCGCGGCTGCGCGATTCGGCTTTGGTGCGAGCTGGATCGCGGCATTTGCGGTGGGCAGCATTGGCGCATTTCTGGCGTTCGACTGGCCCCCTGTTTTGCGCGATGCGTTGTTGCGGCTTCTGGTTGCATTGGTCATTGTTCGCATGGCGCGAGTTTTTGGTCGGGTGCTGTTCGCACCCGGCGGGCCACGGTTTCGGTTGCTGCCGATGGATACACCGTCCGCCTGGTTCTGGCACCGGCGAATGCTCGCCAATATGGTCTGGGTCGCGCTGCAATACGCGCTGATCGAGTGGCTGGTGGGCCAGCAAGTGGACGAGGGGGTCATTCGAGTGGTGGCGTATGGGTTGTACCTGGTGCAGCTGGCACTGGTCATGGAGATGGTGTGGCGACGGCCCGGACCGCGTGACGAGCGCCATGTGTCCATGAACTGGTTTTTGACGGTGTCGCTGGTGGTTTTGCTGCTGTTGCGCGTGGTCGGTGCGTTTCCGGTGTTCTGGCTGGGTACTATTGCCTTGGGCTTGTTTGGCTGCATGCACCTGATCGTTGCCATTGCGGGCCAGCTCCAGCGCGGGCCCGACGCAGCGCTGGGCGCCCCGTTTGTTCCCAGCATCGGGGCGACGGCAGTCGTGCGGGCGATTCGCCTGGTGCTGATCATCGCCGCTGGATTGTTGCTGGCCTACCACTGGGGCATCCCTTTGACGCAGTTGTTCACCGGTAGTAACGTTACGGCAAGAATATTGCGCGGCTTTTTCAGCGTGGTGACGATCGCGTTGTTTGCGGACCTGATCTGGTTCGTTTTCAAGGCCATGCTGGAGCGGCGGTTGGCACAGGCGCAGTCGGTCGGCGAACGCGATGCGCACGCGGGCCAGGCCACACGATTGCGCACCGTATTGCCGATCCTGCGCAACGTGTCTTTTGTCACACTGGCGCTGATCGCGGTGCTGACGGCCTTGTCCGCGCTCGGCGTGGACATCGCGCCGATGGTCGCCGGAGCCGGTGTATTGGGCATCGCCGTGGGTTTTGGCGCGCAGACCTTGGTCAAGGACATCGTCAGTGGCGTGTTCTTCCTGTTCGACGA
>JBDTMH010000353.1:0-4060 GCA_039934375.1 Burkholderiaceae bacterium
GCCCGGCGGAGAAATGACGACGGGTAATTTCGTTTTTCATCGCAGTAGTGTCCGGCTGATTCAGTGGTTACCGCCCGCAAAGCCAATATCAATGCAGATCTGTCGCAATATTAAAGCCAATAATTTGAAATCAAGAAAAAAAGACAAGAAAAAGTAAACCCTGAAAGATTAGGGTTTCCCCCATTTTCACTATTTAGATCATGACGTTTGGATTCGCTTCGAGCCATTCGCCGTTCTTATTGTCGGTATTGGGAGCGTGACCGGGCGTAGCGGCGGCGCTTGTGAGAGTGATGGTAGATGCACGTGGAGAGCATCGGCATGCGTTCTGCAATCGAGCCCCTCGCGCGGCCGATCAATCTCGCTGCTGCGACGCACGCAAGGTCGGCCACTGATGCAGTTGAACATCCAACTCACCGAGGTGCCCAGCGACGTCATGGGCCCCACGGGTCAGGCGATCATCCGCAACTTCGTGGCCGGCGAATGCGACCCGCAGGCAGTCGCCGGGTGCCGTCACAGTCAGCACCCATCGCTTTGCCCGGCACTTACGCGAATGCGAAACCGGGTTGCAAGCGCTGATGAGCCAATGCGACCCGGCCAAGGTGGAGTTCGGGCAGGTGCTGCGCACAAGCATCAAGTCGCGCGCAAAGTTCGACACGCGTCAAATTTTGGCCAACTGCGCTGGCGTTCTCCGCAGGCGCAACGCGGGCTACGCGTCACCTCGCTTCCGCTGAGCGCGTCTCGAAAGCGGTACGCCAGCTCGACGATATTCCCGGCAGGCCAACGGCACGCTCGTAATCCGCGCGCGTGCCGCCGACATGGCGCAAATGAAACACCTCGCGCACAGTCATGGAATTCGCCGCAGGTTGAGTGCGCACGATCTGGTCTCCCGCGGCCACATTGCCCTCTTCCAGCACGCGCAGATAAAAACCGGTGCGATTGGCGGCGGTGAAACGCGCAGGAAAATTTTCGTTGCCCATGCGGATACCGAGCTTGAAACAGGGTGAGCGCGGCTGCGTCACCTGCACCCGCGCCACACCGATTCGAAACACATCGCCAATGAAAATCTCGTCCTCGAACAGTCCTGTGGTCGTTAAATTCTCCCCGAACTGTCCGTAGGAAAAATGATGACATCCGAGCTCACCGGCCCAGAAGGAGTAGTGCTCATGCGCATAGACATACACGGCCTTGTCCTCCCCGCCGTGTACCCTTAAGTCCGCCTGGCCGTCGCCCATCAGACTCAGGCGTCCCAGCCACACCGGCCCCTCGACCGGGGACTTGAAAATGCCGGTGGTAATGGCCCGGCCACCATGAGTAATTTCACGTGGGAGACCGACATTGACAGCGATCAAAGTCATGACAATGGCCTTCTGTCACAGGGTGTTTCCTTGGCCGATCATACGACGTACACCGTGCATCACCAGGATTGAATCAAGCATCCATTGCCATCAGATTTACGCGCTTTCCAATCGCCGCGCAGAGGACCCCATGAACCACGCTTAGATTGGTCGTCGTGTGCTGTTTACCGGCGCTGGGTCGGGAATCGGCTTGGCTACAGCGCTGATACTGCATGGGCACGATGCGTGAATAGCGGCAGTGGTGCAAGACAAGGTCCAGTCCGCCGCGATCCCCGAGGCTGCGGTACCTGTTGATCGATGCTGCGTAGTTCCGGCAGGGCGGCTCGACGTAGCCCGTCTTGGCCCACCGGAACGGCAGAAACGTGACCGGACGGGCAACCAGTGCGACGAAGATCAGGTCGAAACAATGCCTGGGTTTCACAAGCGCGTCGCGGATTCTATTGGTTGACGGCACTGATGCAGAATCAGCCACTGCCGAGGAGGCCCCACCCCTGCGCGGGGGAAAGCGAATGCCACTGATTGGGCAGTGTGATCCCGATTGATGAGTTCACACTGCTTGCTGCAACCATGTTGATCCCGATTCCGATTTGACCCTGGGAGGGCGCGGCGTAAATCATTGCTCCCTCGGGTCAATTTGACGTCGGTGCACACACGCTGTCAGCATTATTGGCCAAAAAGAGAAATATGGGTATATTTCACCGTAGCAATCGAAAAGGAAGTGAATCCATGGCACCGCGTTTCCAAATCAAGGCAATCGACCAGTTGCACCACACACCGGCGTCGGACGTCAAGAAATTGGGCTGGCGCGGCGTCATGCGCTCCATCGGTCGTGAAGGCAAGGTCGTGGTCACCAACCACAATGAACCCGAAGCGGTCATTCTGTCGGCGGCGGAGTATGACGCGATCATGAAGGCACTACAGGATGCGGCATCCCGTACAGAACCCGCGCTCGATATGCTGAGGCAGCGCTTCGACGATCGGCTTGTTTCACTGCAGACGGCCGATGCGGGTGATCGACTGCGTGCGTTGGCGCGTAGCCCCGCTCGGTTGGGCGGCAAGGTCAGGGCCGGTGATAGCCATTGATGGGTCGCCCGGTCCTGTTTGTCCTGGCCGGCGTCAATGGTGCAGGCAAGAGTTCGATCGGCGGGCACCTCCTTCGGCAAGCGGGCTTGACATGGTTCAATCCCGACACGTTCGCGCGCGAGCTGGTCGCCACAACCGGCTGCGGCCAGACCGAGGCCAATGCCACCGCCTGGCAGGAAGGTCTACGCCGGCTTGACGAGGCGCTGGCCAAACGCCAGAACTTTGCATTCGAAACCACCCTCGGCGGGAACACCGTCGCGGCAAGGATCGCCGCTGCAGCGCCAACGCATGATGTGGTGCTCTGGTACTGCGGCCTGTCGTCGCCCGCGCTGCACATCGCGCGTGTGCAGGCCCGCGTAGCGGCTGGTGGACACGATATTCCCGAAGCCAAGATTCACGAACGCTGGCACACGTCGTTGCAGAACCTGATCGCGCTGCTGCCGCAGCTCTCGCAATTGCAGGTCTATGACAACAGTGCACAGGTCGAAGCCGGCGAAGTCGTTGCTGACCCGCTGCTGGTCGCCGAGATGCGCCGGGGAAAACTCACCTGGCCCACGACGCTGGAGGCGCTGCGTGCCACGCCGCAGTGGGCAAAACCGCTGTTGGAGGCAGCGCTATCAATGTCTAACTGATGCACGGCATGCCGTATGCGCTGGCGACTCGGTGCGTGTCATGCCCACCTGGCGCAGAATCAGCCAAAACCCTGGAGCCCCACCCCATGCGCGCCAAAATCCGCGATACCGAGATTTACTTTGACGTCGAAGGCTCTGCCCTGGTGCCCGACGGCGAACGGATGCGCGAGCGGCCGGTGGCGGTTGTGCTGCATGGCGGGCCGGGTGGGGACCATACCGGGTTCAAGCCGGCCTTCACGCCGCTGGCCGATGTGATGCAACTGGTGTATGTCGATCACCGCGGTCAGGGCCGCTCGGCGCGCGGAGATGTGTCGCGTTATACGCTGGACGAGAACGTCGAGGACCTGGAAGCCTTGCGGCTGTACCTCGGGTTGGGGCCCGTCGTGTCGATCGGTACTTCGTATGGCGGCATGGTGGCGATGGCGCATGCGGCACGTTACCCGGCCGGCGTGTCGCATCTGGTGTTGATCGTCACCGCAGCGCATGCCGGTTTCAACGCCAAGGCACGGCAAATCGTGGCGCAACGCGGTACGGCCGAGCAGCAACGGGTCTGTGCGCAATTGTGGGCCGGCGAACTCCAGACGCAACAAGCGCTGGCACATTACTACGCGGTCATGGGCCCGATGTATGCGCGCAACTACGATCCGCTGGCGGCGCAGGCCGGCCGTCAGCGCGGCATCGCCACGCCCGACGCACTGAACATGGCGTTCGCGCCGGGCGGCTTTCTGCAGACCTTCGACCTGCGTCCTGAACTGGCGCAAATCACGGCGCCGACGCTGATCCTGGCCGGGCGCCACGACTGGATCTGCCCAGTGGAATTCAGCGAGGAGATCCAGCAGCTGATTCCGGGCTCAGAGCTGCGCATATTCGAGAACAGCAGCCATTCGGTGCGCAGCGATGCGCCGCAAGAAATGCGCGCCGCGATCACTGCCTTTGTCTCATGAGGAAACGCCGGGCCGCTCCCAAGTTTCCTCGCACCCCCTCGGGGGG
>JBDTMH010000354.1:0-4056 GCA_039934375.1 Burkholderiaceae bacterium
GCCGCAACAGGCTCTTGACCGGCACGGTGTTCACCGTGGGTTGATGAGCGCCGAAAATCTCGGCACGGACCGCTGCGGCTTCGGCATATCGTTCAATGCCCTCGGGGCGCACATATTCGACGATACGCACCACGTCGTTGAAGCCCATTCCTGCGGCCTCCAGGATGGCCCCGATCTTGGCGTAGGCGGTGCGCACCTGATCGGTCATCGAACCGCGGACAACTATCTTGCGTATTTGCGCGTCGTACTCAGACGCAGTATGTCCGGACAAATAAGCTCCGCGATCGGTCTTCAGACCCAGCGAGAACGAATAGCGCTGATAGTCGAACCAGGGAAAGTGGCGTGGGGTGATGGCGGTGATGGTCATGGGTGCTCCAGGAATGGCGGTAAGGGTGAAGTAGCTTCAAGCGGGGTGCGACGCGATCCAGTTGAGCAGGTGCGCGGCCTTTTCGCGATCTGCGCATACGACGCGGCCGGTGAACGCGCCAGCCGCAATTGCATCGGGGATCACGGCGCTGAGATGGGCATAGGTGTCGCTGTCAGAGCACAGGAGCAATGCCGGCACTTTCAGCTGCGCGGTCGACTGCCAATCGTCGAACTCCCAGTGTGTGCGCCAGGCATCGGCGTAGTTGCCGGGTTGCTTGATCGCTTCGAGCACGCGAGCGGTCAAGTCCTGCGGTTCGATGGATGATGATTGCGGTCGCTTGTGTGCATGGTTGCGTTCGAACCAGGGCCACCAGAGCTCTGCATCACGGCAATGGTGCCAGGCGCGAAGCAAATGGGCGCCTTCCCAACTAGGTTCCACTTCGGGAATGCCGCTGTCAAGCAACGTCTGTCGCATATCGTCGGAGACCCACAGTGGTGCATCGAGCACCAGCGACGCGATTTGTTCTGGTGTCTGAACTGCCCACCGCATGGCCAGAGCCGCAGCACCGTTGTGGCCCATCAAGTGCACCTTCTTCAGTCCCAGCGCGCGCACGACCTGTTGTGCGGCACGCAGCCAGGCGTCGTGGTCTTGCGCATTGTTCGGCAATGCGTCGGATTCGCCGTGGCCGGGAAGATCGAAGGCTAGAACAGCTTGCTTTTCGCCAACCGCAAGCATCAGCGATTTGTGCATTCGGCTGGAGCCGGGCGCATGATGCAGTATGAGCAAAGGTGTCGCATCTGGGTCCGTACCCAGCAAGCTGCGCACATGCAACTGGGCGCCTTCCACATCAATGAAGTATTCGTCCAAGCGGCCGGGCAGAGGTGTACATGCCACCGGGCCTGACCCGGCGGAAGAAGCCGGGTGTTGCAGCAGCAATGCCAACTCGCGCTCTGACGCATCCGCGAACTCGCGCGGCACGTCGGCAGTCCAGGCACCTTCGGGATAAAGATGGCGCGTCAGGTACATGCTGTCACCCGGGCGATTGCCGAAACACACGGGCACTTTCAGGTCGGGAATGACGTTCAGCGCGCGGTGCCGAAACGGCGCAGCGTATCCGATGCGGTAGTCGTCGCCAGCTTCGAGCATTTCCACGACACCGCGATGCAGAAAGTCCAGATCGGGCACGTCGGTGTCTGAACGATGCGAATCCAGTTGCTTGTTCCATGGCCAGAACACGTGCTGGTCGCGGTAGCGAAACCACAGGCGCACCAAATGGCCGCCGTCCCATACTGGAACGATAGGTTCCAGATATTTTTCCAGTTCTGCATCCGAATACGTGCTTGCAAACACGGCATAACCATCGGCTAGCGACATCGAACACCGGGCCGGATGGCGTGCGGCAAATTCCACGGCGATCGATGCACCGGTATGGCGACCGTAGCTGGCCACCTTTGTGATACCCAGCGCATCCAGGGTGTCGGCCAAGGCGTCCGCAAAGTCTTCGACAGACGGGCTGGGTTGCGGCAACTTGTCAGACAGGCCAAAACCCGGCGTATCGAAGGCAAGGCAGGTAAAGCGTCGGCCAATGACCTGCATCAGGGGGCGCATCACCTTCGCAGAACACGGCGACGCATGCAGCATGGCCACAATCGGCCCTTGGCCGCAACGCAGATAATGAACCCGTCTTTGGTCTACTGTGACGAAGTGTTTGGTGATCCTGATGTGATCCATCGCTGATCAAACCTCTCAGTAGCTCTTGGGCAAACCCATGCGTTCGCCCAGAAAGTTTTTCACCATCTCGTTGGAAATGGGGCTGAACGGCCCGAGCCTTGCGTCGCGGAACAGCCGCTCCATGGGAGATTCCTCGACCATACCGTAACCGCCCAGAATTCGCATGCAACGGTCCGTTGCACGCACCGCCGTTTCGGTGGCTGCCAGTTTGGCCATGGCGGCTTCGGTCGCGCATTCGCGCTGGTTGCTCAGCAACCAGGCTGCCTTGTTGGTCAGCAGGCGAATCTGTTCCAACTCGGTGGCCATCTCGGCCAGCGGATGCTGTACAGCCTGGAATTGTCCGATAGGACGGCCAAAGGCAGTGCGGTCCAGCGCGTACTTGAGAGTTTGTTCGTGTGCTGCGCTGGTAATGCCAACATACATGGCTGCGCACAAGATGCGTTCCTCATCAAGGCTGCCGAGCAAGTGATACCAGCCACGTCCGCGTTCTCCCAATACGGCATGCTCGGGCGCTTTCGCGGCATCAAAAAAGACCTCGCAGGTACAGGCCGCCCGCATGCCCATCAGTTCGAGTCTCCGCACCTCGACGCCCGGCTGTTGCCTTGGCGTCAGTACCAGTGACAAGCCGCGCGCCCGTTTCCCGTCAACTTCCGGTTCGGTGCGGCATAACACCAGGATGGCATCCGCGTCGTCGGCCAGCGAGGTATAAAGCTTTTGCCCTTGTACGGACCATTCTCCTTGCGCCAGTGTGGCGCGCGTCCTCAAGCCAAGCACATCTGTGCCGCCCCCAGGCTCACTCATGCCGAAGCCCATCAGGAATTCACCGCGTGCCAAGCGGGGCAGGTATTCATCCTTTTGCGCTTGCGTGCCGACTTCCATGAAGATGCGCGCGGTCATGGAGGTCAACAGCCAATCGGTGGCCAAGGATGGAAACCGTCGCGACAGTTCCTCGCACACCACGGCACCGTCCGTGATGCTGCCACCCGCGCCGCCATAGTTCTCGGGTACAGAAATACCCATCCACCCTTGTGCGGCCATCTTCGGCCAGATAGACCGTGGAATCTTTCGTGCGCGATCATAGGCACGGATCGTCACTTCAGGTAACTCGCGGTCCAGAAATGCACGCACGCTGTCGCGCAGGATCTGATGCTCCGGGGGGGTATCGAAGTTCATGCGTCAACTCCCGCCGCATCGACCGATTCACCCAGATATACCTGTTGCACAAGGGGGCTCGCTCGCACCTCTTGCGGCGATCCTTGCGCCAGCACCTTGCCCTGATGCAGCACCGTGATGTGATGGGCCACAGCAAATACAACTGCCATGTCGTGCTCGGTAAATACACAGGAAATACCCAACTGCACAGCCACTTGATGCACCAGTCGAATCGATTCCAGTCGCTCCTGTGCAGCCATGCCTGCTGTAGGCTCGTCCAGCAACAAGAGCGTGGGACGGCAGGCCAGCGCGATGGCCAGTTCCAACCGCTTCTGATCGCCGTGGGCCAAGGTGCTAGCCATACGCGGTAATTGTTCCGAGAGCCCCACCATGTCGAGTAGCCGTCTGGCTTCCACTCTGTGGTACGTATCTGCCGATCGCCATATCTGCCAGGTTTGCCGAGCCTGAGCCATCAAGGCCACCTGCACGTTTTCGAGCACCGTCATCGAGCGGAAAACACGGGTGATTTGAAAAGTGCGCCCCATGCCCAATTGCGTGCGCCGGTGCGGCGGTACCCGGTTGACATTGCGTCCTTCGAATACGATTCGGCCTTCGTCGGCCTGCAGCAACCCGGTCAAGGTATTGAAAAATGTGCTCTTACCCGCCCCGTTGGGGCCGATGATGGCGTGGAATTCCCCCCGCTTGATCCTCATGTGGACGCCTTGCAAAGCCTGCAAGCCTCCAAATCGCTTGGAGATGCCGTCGACGGACAACACCAGCGGCTCGGTCGTTGTACCGCTCATGAT
>JBDTMH010000355.1:0-4041 GCA_039934375.1 Burkholderiaceae bacterium
GCCTCGCGGATCGGCAGATGCACCAACGCCGCACCGATGGCCAGCACGATGTCGATGTACCAGACAACGTCGTAGGCACCCGTCCACTCAAACACCTTGCCGCCGAGCCAGGCACCGAGGAAGCCGCCGATCTGGTGGGACAGCATCACGATACCGAACAGCGTGGCCATGTGCGACAAGCCGAAGAACTTGACCACCAGCCCAGCCGTTGGCGGAACGGTGGACAGAAAGGTCAGGCCCATGAACGCGGCGAAAACGAGCACCACCGGACCGGTCTTGGGCGCCAGCACGAACAGCAACACGGCCAGCGCCCTGCTGGCGTACAACAGCGACAGTAGCGACTTCATGCGCCAGCGCCCGATCGCCAGACCGATGCCGACACTGCCCACGATGTTGAACAGACCGAGCATGCTCAGTGACCAGGCACCAAATTCCACCGGTAGGCCACAGGCGGCGATGACACCCGGCAAATGGGTGGCCAGAAACGCCACATGAAAACCGCATACGAAGAATCCAGCGGCCAGCAATCCATAACCCGGTTCGCGCAAGGCCGCACGAATGGCCGCGCCGGTACCCTGCACCTGCACGCCGGCCGACGCGAGGGGTCCGGCATGGCCCTTCAGCAGGTATGCCGCCGGCAGCGCCAGCAGCACACACAGGGCCAGCAATTGCATTGCGTTGGCCCAGCCCACGCCCACCAGCAAGACACCAGCCAGCGGCGCCAGCAGGAACTGCCCCAGTGAACCACCGGCATTGACGATGCCTGTGGCCAGGCCGCGCCGGTCACCCGGAACCAGACGGTTGGTCGCGGCCATCAGCACCGCCGGGCCGGCCATGCCGGCGCCGCCTGCAGCCAGCACGCCGATGGAAAGAACCAATCCGGCGGTGCTGGTCATCCACGGCGTGATGAAAGTGCCCAGCGCCACCATGCCCACGCCGATGAACAACACCCGGCCGGCGCCGATCCGATCCGCGAACATGCCCGCGAACGGCTGGGTCAAGCCCCAGAACAACTGCCCGAACGCAAAGGCCAGGCTGATCTGCCCCAGCCCGAGACCGGTCGACGTGTTGAGCGCGCCCAGGAACAGACCCATGGTCTGGCGCGTGCCCATGGTCAGGCCGAATGTACCGGCCGCCGCCAGCAGCACCAGCCAGACGGCGTAGCGGCGCGACGGGCCGCGCGTCGAAGGTTCAGCCATGGTCAGCGCCGGACGCACTTTGCGCCGGTCCGTCATCGAGCTGCTGCAAGGCAGCCTCGAGCAAGCCATGCAGGGCCCGCACTTGCGGCTCACCCAGCAGCGCATTGACCCGCAACTGCGCCGCCTTCCAGTGGCGCTGTGCCTGCTTGCGTTTGTCGATGCCGGCCGGTGTGGCAGTGACCACGCGACTGCGCGCGTCGCTGCCAGCGCCCACCTCGACCCAACCGGCGGCCACCAGCGCCTGCAGGTTACGGGTCAGTGTGGAAGGCTGCAGGTCCATGGCCTGCGCCAACACCCCGGGTCGCACCGGCGCCATGCGGACCACATGCGACAACAGCGAATACTGCGTGGTCTTGAGGCCAGCCCGGGCCAGTTCGGCGTCGTAGACCTGATCCAGCCGACGCATCAACCGGTGCAGACGAAAATTGGTACAGCCTTTGGGGCTAACTGCTGGCTGCGTTGAGGCCAGCTCCGGTAGCGAAGGTGGGATGCTGAGTTTCATTTTTTAATTGTAGCTAGAATATTTCTATCTACAACAAAATGGAGATCAACATGATTCCAGCCGCTGACAGGCAGTACCTCCTCGACACCTGGCTGGCGGACGAAGAACGGGTGCTTGCGGCGCTTGATGCCGGCGTCGGCTGCGGCGTCATCAGTGCCGAGCTGGTGGCCGGCAAGACCGGGCTGGAGGTGATGCAGGCGATGCTGCGTGGCGAAGTGCCATATCCACCGATGGCACGCACGCTGGACTTCACAATCATGGAGGTCGGCCCAGGCACTGCCGTGTTCCAGGGTACGCCGCAATTGAACCACTACAACCCGCTGGGCAGCGTGCACGGCGGCTGGTTCGCGGCCCTGCTGGACTCGGCGCTCGGCTGTGCCGTGCACACGATGATGCCGTCTGGCCGCGGCTACACCACAGCCGAACTGGGGGTGAACCTGGTCAGGGCCATCACCACCCGGGTCCCGCGGGTGCGCGCCGAAGGCCGGGTGCTGCATTGCGGACGCCAGCTGGCCACCGCCGAAGCACGCCTGGTCGGGCCGGACGGAACCCTGTATGCCCATGCCACGACAACCTGCCTGGTCTTTGAAACACAGGGCTCCACCCGGAAATGAAATCGGGTGCATGATGGCGTGACGTCCACTTGAAGGAGTCGCCATGCGCAAGCTGCTTCTGAAAATCGCTTTGCTGTTGTCGTTGTCGCTGCTGGCTGGCACCTCGGCAATGGCAACGCCCGTTACCGAACAGGACACCCGCGACGCACAGCAGGTGGTCAGGGCTCAACTGGCCGCATTCGCGGCCGACGACGCCGAGCAGGCCTTCTCCTTGGCAACCGATGCGATCCGCGCACAGTTCGGTACCGCGTCGCAGTTCATCCGCATGGTGCGTGGCGCCTATCCGGTTGTCTATCGTCCCAGCGCCGTTGTGTTTCTCAAACCCGATGCCAGCGATGACGAACTGGTGCAACCGGTGCACATGACCGACCCGTCCGGCAGCACCTGGCTGGCGGTTTACCGGCTGCAACGCCAGGCCGACAAAAGCTGGCGTATCGGTGGCTGCGTGCTGGTGCCGCACGCCGGAAAGACCGTTTGACGCGGCGCGCCTGCCGACATGCCACAATTTGCGGCGGCCTGACTGTGGCCGAAACCTTCCAACCCCTGAGACAAAATGCGACTGCTCCACACCATGCTGCGCGTTGGCAACCTCCAGCGCTCGATCGATTTCTACACCCAGGTGCTGGGCATGCAATTGCTGCGCACCTCGGAGAACACTGAATACAAATACACGCTGGCCTTTGTCGGCTACGGCTCCAACCCGGACCACGCCGAGCTGGAGCTGACCTACAACCACGGCGTCGACAAATACGAGCTGGGCACCGCCTACGGTCATATCGCGTTGCAGGTGCCTGACGCCCGCGCCGCCTGCGAAAAAATAAAGGCCGCCGGCGGCAACGTCACCCGCGAAGCCGGGCCGGTGAAAGGCGGAACCACGGTGATCGCCTTCGTCACCGACCCGGACGGCTACAAGGTCGAATTGATTCAACGCTGATTCGAGTCTGATCATGGGCTCGGGTGGTTTGGATCGGCGTGGCGCCTGGCTGGTTTTTGGCGCGGCCGCGATATGGAGTTTCGGTGGCGCCATCGCACGGTTCCTGGTTGTCAGCGACAGCTGGACGATCATCTTCTGGCGCTCGGTCTGCGCCGCGGTATTCCTGCTCGGCTTCATGGTCCGGCGAGAGGGATTGCGCGGCACGGTAGCGCTTTTTGCCGGAATGGGCTGGGCCGGCATGGGTGTGGCCCTGTGTTTCGCAACCGCATCGACCGCGTTCATCGTTGCGCTGGCGTACACGACCGTGGCCAACATCCTGATGATGCAGGCGGGTGCACCGCTGTTTGCCGCGCTGATGATGTTCCTGCTGTTCGGCGAACGGGTCAGCCTGGGAACCTGGGTCGCCATCGTCGCGGTCATGGTCGGCATCGGCGTCATGGTGTCCGATTCTGTCGATGGCAGCGTCTCTCCGGTTGGCGACGGATTGTCCCTGCTGATCGCGCTGTCGTTCGCGTTGGCTACCGTATTGACCCGTCGCAACGCCCATGTGCGCATGTTGCCGGCCGCGTGCCTGGCGACCATGTTCACGCTGGTGATCGGTTTCCTGTTTGCGGGTTCACTCCGTGTGAGTCCGTCCGATGCGGCTTGGTTGTTCGTGTTTGGCGCCTTGAACTTGGCGCTGGGCATGATGTGCTTCGTGACCGGCGTGCGCCTGCTGCCCGCGGCCATCGCTGCGCTGATCGGCACCGCCGAACCCGTGCTGGGCCCAGTCTGGGTCTGGTTGGTACACGG
>JBDTMH010000356.1:0-3990 GCA_039934375.1 Burkholderiaceae bacterium
ACCTTCGTGCACAAGCAGTCGCATTCGATGAGCGAGGGCGACATCAGCGCCAAGTTCCAGTTGCGTCGCACCGAGCATGGCTTCATGTTCGAGAAGGCGGGCCAGCGTGGCGTGAACTTCGACTGGACCGAATGGTGTGATACCGACCTGCACTGGATGCGGCTGGCCATTCCTTATCCGAAGACCGGCGGCCCGGGTGGCCCGTTCACCATCATCGGCAGCTATACGCCGATTGTCGAGAATGTGGCAGCGGTGTTCCACTGGCGGCTGCGCAAGGTCAGCGGATGGCAGCGCAATGCCTGGCGTTTCCTTTACAAGAACCGGCTCGAGGCGCGCCACTGGGTGGTGCTGGAACAGGACCGGGTCATGCTTGAGTCGATGGAGCCCGATGCCAACCAGCGTGAGCATCTTTACGAACACGACGTAGGGGTGTCGCGGCTGCGCCGGCACAAGCAGAGCCTGGCGCAGAAGCAGCTTGTTGCGACGCAGTCTGCCAAAGCTTCGACCGAAGCGCCGGCTGCCGCGGTGGCCAGCGCGGTGTGATGCGGTTTTGCGCATGACGTCCGTGTCATCCATCGGCCCCGCCGTTGCGGCCCAGCGCATCACCGCGCCGGCCGTACCCGAGCTGCCGAGCGCCAGCTGGTCGAATGGCTGGCGCATCGGCAACGAGGTGGTGCTGTCGGGCATGACGGCGCACCCAGCCACCCGCGATGCCGCCGCTGCCGGAGCGCCGCTGGATGCCTACGCGCAGACACTGCAGGTGCTGGCCAAGCTGGAAGCCTTGGTAATGGCCGCCGGAGGCCACCGGCACAACATCGTAAAGACCGTGGTGTATCTGACCGACATTGCGGACAAGGATGCGGTGGGCCGCGCCCGCAAGGAATTCTTCGGCGCCGCATTTCCGTGTTCGACGCTGGTGGCGGTGCAGGCCTTGGTGTTCCCGCAGCTGTGTGTCGAAATCGACGCCTGGGCCCGTCTGGACGTAGACCTGCGCGGCGCTGCCACGCCAGCCTGCGATCAGGAGTAAGCGACATGGATCTCGGAATTTCCGGACGCAAGGCCCTGGTTTGTGGCGCCAGTGCCGGCCTCGGGCGGGCCTGTGCCAGCGCGCTGGCGGTGGAGGGCGTGGAGCTGGTCATAGTCGCCCGTACCGAAGCGCCGCTGCGGGCTGCGGCCGAGGCTCTGACCGCGACTGCGTCGGCGCCGGTGCATTGGGTGGCGGCCGATGTCACGACCGACGAAGGCCGCGCGCGCATCTTTGTGGCCCATCCGGCGTTCGACATCGTCATCACCAATGCCGGTGGTCCGCCGCCTGGCGACTTCCGCAACTGGGAGCGCGACACCTGGCTGGCGGCACTGGACGCCAACATGCTGGCGCCGATTGCCATCATCCGCCAGCTGGTCGACGGCATGATGGCGCGCGGCTTCGGGCGCATCGTCAACATCACGTCGAGCGCGGTCAAGTCGCCGGTCGACGGCCTGGGACTGTCCACCGGCGCGCGCAGCGGTCTGACCGGCTTCGTGGCCGGGCTGGCACGCTCCACGGTTGCGCAGGGTGTGACCATCAACAATCTGCTGCCGGGCACCTTCGACACCGCACGTCTGGCCGGCAATTTTGCGGCGCAGGCCCAACGCGACGGGCGCGACGTCGACGCGGTGCGCGCTGCGCGTATCGCCAAGCATCCGGCCCGGCGGCTGGGCCGGCCGGAAGAATTCGGAGCCGCCTGCGCCTTTCTGTGCAGCGCCCATGCCGGCTACATCAACGGGCAGAATCTGTTGCTCGACGGCGGCTCATTCAGCAGTGTTTTCTGACGGGGTTACGCCGGGTGTCGGCATGCAGTGTCGGTACCCAGGAGTCGGCACCCAGGTGTCAATATCCTGCGCAATTGGACATTGCCGGCCGCGTACAATAAATTTTCCGCCAGGGTCGGCATGATCAGTACCTCACCAATGCAAACTCGAAGTCCGCTCGAGTCGTTCGTCGCCAATGAGGTGCCAGTTCCATCGCTGCGACCATTGCTGCAGGCTTCAAAGGCCATGGCGTAAAAATCGGATCCGTTGCCATGGGAGTTTCGTTTCGACTTCGATCGGTCCCGCATGCTGAAGGCTGAAACCGTAGCGCTTCGGACGCGGTGCTTTACGTGACACCCTGGAACCCGAACTGAAACCCGCCATGTCTGCAACCTCCAGCTCGGTTGCGTTCGACGCCAGGCGCCCCACGGCGTCGACGGACGAATCGGCCGGCCCCCCCATGCGCGCCCCGGTCATCGGCAGCGTCGAGCCTGGTTCTGACGCAGAGCAAAATCTGCGGAAGGCATGGGAGACGGCCCCCGGCTGGTACGGCTGGTTCGCCACCGTCGACCATAAGGAAATCGGCAAGCGTTACCTGGTGACGGCCTTCATGTTCCTGATCATCGGCGGCATCGAAGCGTTGATCATCCGGTTGCAACTGGCGCGACCGGATCAGACGATCTTGACGCCGGAACAGTACAACCAACTGTTCACGATGCACGGTGTCACGATGATTTTTCTGTACGCCCTGCCGATTCTCTCGGGCTTCAGCAACTTCCTGTGGCCGCTGCTGCTGGGCTCGCGGGACATGGCCTTCCCGCGGCTGAACGCGCTGTCTTACTGGGTGTTCGTGCTCTCTGGCATCTTCTTGTACGTGAGCTTTCCGCTGGGGCAGGCGCCGAATGCCGGCTGGTTCAACTATGTGCCCTATGCATCGCTGACCTACAACCCCGGCCCGAACATCGACGTCTATGCGCTCGGCATGATCTTCCTCGGGCTGTCGACCACGGTTGGTTCGATCAACTTCGTCGTCTCGCTGTTCCGAACGCGCGCGCCGGGCATGTCGATCAACCGCGTGCCGATCCTGGTGTGGGGCACGCTGACGGCGTCAGTGGGCAACCTGCTGGCGGTGCCGGCGGTTTCACTCGCGTTTTTGATGCTGTGGTTCGACCGCCAGTTCGGCACCCTGTTCTTCGATTTCACGGCCGGCGGCAAACCGCTGTTGTGGCAGCACCTGTTCTGGATGTTCGGCCACCCATGGGTCTACGCCATCGTGCTGCCGGCGATGGGCATCGTCTCTGACGGCTTGCCCACGTTCTGTCGGCGTCCGTTGATGGGGTATACCGCTGTGGCCCTTGCGACGATATCGACCATGATCCTCGGCTTCGGGGTTTGGGTACACCACATGTTCAGCACCGGGCTGCCGCCGCTGTCGCTCTCGTTCTTCGGCTCGGCCAGCTTCGTCATCGCCATTCCCAGCGCAGTTGCGGTGTTCGCCTGGATCGCCACCATCTGGTACGGGCGCCCGGTGTTCAAGACGCCTTTTCTGTTCTTCTCCAGCTTCGTGTTGCTGTTCGTGATCGGCGGTGTTTCCGGGTTCATGACGGCCGCGGTGCCGCTGGACTGGCAGCTCACCGACACCTACTTCATCGTCGCCCACCTGCATTACGTGCTGCTGGGCATCAATGTGTTCCCGGTGGTCGGCGGCATCTACTACTGGTTCCCGAAGTTCACGGGCCGCATGCTCAGCGAAAAGCTTGGCCGCTGGGTTTTCTGGACCATGTTCATCGGCTTCAACCTTGGCTTCTTCCCGATGCACATCTCGGGGCTGCTTGGCATGCCGCGACGCATTTACACCTATGGCGCCGACATGGGCTGGAACACGGTGAACATGGTCACTTCCATTGGTTCTTTCATCTTCGCCATCGGCGTGCTGCTGTTCGTGATCGACGTCATCATCAGCTGGCGCAAGGGTGCGGTCGCCGGCCCCAACCCTTGGGACGCCGCTACGCTCGAATGGTCGGTGCCGTCGCCACCTCCGCCCTACAACTTCGCGGTGATCCCGGTCGTCGCCAGCCGCCACCCGCTGTGGGAAGGCCGAGTCGAGGGGGTCGAGGGGCGGTCTTCGATCGACCGCGGCGCGCTGCTGGCCAACGGTCGCGAAACCCTGGGCTCGACCATGCTCGACGCGGTGCCCAA
>JBDTMH010000357.1:0-3987 GCA_039934375.1 Burkholderiaceae bacterium
TGAGGGTCGGCGAGGGCTGGCCCAGCGTCAGGTAACCCAGACCCACGTCCTTGAGTAGTTGCAGCGGGTGGCTGATACTGGGCATGGCTGCGAAAAAATCGACCGCTTCATCGACCTCCATCTGCAGCACGTCACCGATATTCTTGCCGCGCCACGTCACCGCGAGCGTTTCGGGGTTGAAGCGGGTTCCGCGACAGGTCTCACACAGGACTTTCACGTCAGGCAGGAAACTCATGGCCACGGTGCGGATGCCTTGCCCCTCACACCCGGGGCAACGCCCTTCGCCGGTATTGAAACTGAAGCGGTTCGCCGCATAACCGCGCGCCCGCGCTTCCAGCGTATCGGCAAACAGCTTGCGAATGGTGTCCCAGAAGCCGATGTATGTGGCCGGACAACTACGCGGAGTCTTGCCGATGGGCGTCTGGTCGACTTCCAGCACCCGGTCCACCTGTTCGTAGCCGGAGATGCCGTCACAACCCGACCAGGGCAACTGCTCGCCGGCCGCCAGGGCATCCCGTCCAGCCTTGGTGCTGCGCCGCGCAACCGCCAGTTGCACGTTCGCCAGCAGCACGTCGCGTGCCAGTGTCGATTTGCCCGAGCCACTGACACCAGTGACCGCAACCAGGCGGGCTAGCGGAACCTGCATGGCGACACCGTGCAGGTTGTGCAGCCGCGCGTTGGACACCTGCAGCCATGACGCGGTTTGCGTGTCGGCTGGATCCACGGCACTGTCCGGCCGAGTCATGTCGGACGCTGGCACCGGTCGCCGCGCCTTGAGCGGATGTTTCATCGCATGCAGAAGGTAGCGGCCGGTTTGCGATGTTTCGGATGCCATCACCGTGGCGACCGTCCCTTCTGCGACCAGGCGGCCACCGCGCTTGCCAGCCCCCGGACCGATGTCGATGACATGGTCGGCATGGCGGATCGTGTCTTCGTCGTGTTCGACCACCACCAACGTGTTGCCCTTGTCGCTCAGGCTCTTGAGCGCCTTGAGCAGGATCTGGTTGTCGCGCGCGTGCAGCCCGATGGTCGGCTCGTCGAGCACGTAACACACGCCTTGCAGGTTGCTGCCCAGCTGCGCCGCCAGCCGGATCCGTTGGGCCTCGCCGCCACTAAGTGTTGGCGCACCCCGGTCCAGCGTCAGATACCCCAGACCGACCTCTTCCAGGAACAGCAGCCGGCTGCGAATCTCCGGAATCAGGTCGCGCGCAATATCCTGCTCTCGCGGGCTTAGCCGCCCGGCCAGCTGCAGGCCCTCGACCCAACGACGGATCTCGGCGATGCCCATTCGGGCCAGAGCTGTGATAGCAATGCCCTGTACCGACTCCGGCGCCGCGCCAGCGCTGGCCAGCGCTGAGTCAACTGCGCTGCCCTCTGCAGCGGGATACACAAAACTGGCAGGCGCGCCGAAACGCACGGCGCGCGCCACCCGATTGAGCCGGGTCCCCTGGCAAGTCGGACAGGCATCGCTGGTCAGATCTTCCACCTCGACCTCGGCAAACGTCTGCTCACGCCCCTTGTTGTCGTCATCCCGCACGGAGTCGTCCAGCGCCTTGCGCTGCTCCTTCGTCAGGCGCACACCGGTACCGACACAGTCCGGACACCAGCCGTGTTTACTGTTGTACGAGAACAACCGTGGATCGAGTTCGGCATAACTGGTGCTACAGATCGGGCAGGCACGCCGGGTCGAAAAAACCTGCAGGCGGCCGATCGCGGCGGCAGACTCGCCCGCCAGCATGGCCTCGCGCAGACCAGCCAGGTCGCTGAGCACATGCACCACTCCCTTGCCATGTTCGAGCGCGCGCGTCAGCATCTCGCGCAGCAGGCCTTCGTTGTCTGCTGTGACATCCAGACTGGCGATGGGCAATTCGATCGTGTGCTCCTTGAACCGGTCGATCCGCGGAAATTGGGTGGTCGGCAGGAAGTTACCATCGACCCTCAGGTGGGTGAACCCGCGCGGCCGCGCCCAGTCGGCCAGTTCGGTGTATACGCCCTTGCGGCCGATCACCAATGGCGCCAGCAGACCGATATGCTGACCGCGGAACGTCTTCATCAGTTGCGCGGCGATGCTGTCCGGTGTCTGGGGTGCCACCGCTGCGCCGTCATGAATGCAATGCTGCACGCCCAGCTTGACATATAGCAGGCGCAGGAAATGCCATACCTCGGTGGCGGTACCCACCGTTGACTTGCGCCCACCACGCGACAGACGCTGCTCTATGGCCACCGTGGGGGGAATGCCATACACCGCATCCACCTCCGGACGACCGGCCGGCTGCACGATGCTGCGAGCATACGCATTGAGCGACTCCAGATAGCGCCGCTGTCCTTCGTTGAACAGGATGTCGAAAGCCAGCGTCGACTTGCCCGAACCGCTGACGCCGGTGATCACGTTGAACTTGTCGCGCGGTATGTCAACCGACAAGGACTTCAGGTTGTGCTCCTTGGCATTGACGATCCGGATCGCGTTATCGGCGGCGACGACGCCGGCGACCGGACGACCAGACGCCCGCACCGGGAGGGCACGCGCCTCCTGCGCAGCATGCGCACCCAGCCCCACGCTGGCATCGTATTCGCGCAATGCCCGCCCTGTGTACGAGCTCGGATGCCGGCGCAAGTCATCCGGGGTTCCGACGGCCACCACCTCGCCCCCCGCATCTCCGCCTTCGGGACCGAGGTCAAGCAACCAGTCGCTGGCGCGGATCACATCCAGGTTGTGTTCGATCACCAGCAACGAATGGCCGGCATCGAGCAACTTGCGCAAGGCGCGCATCAGCTTCGCAATATCGTCAAAATGCAGGCCGGTCGTCGGCTCGTCGAACATGAACAGGCTGCCGTTGCGGGCCACCGGCTGGCGGCTGCTGCTACCGTCGCGCGCCGCCTGGGCCAGGAACCCCGCCAGCTTGAGCCGCTGCGCCTCGCCACCCGACAAGGTCGGCACCGGCTGCCCGAGTTTGACGTATTCCAGCCCGACGTCCACGATCGGTTGCAACGCACGAATCACGTCGCGGTCCTCGGCGAACAGCTGCGCAGCCTCGCTCACCGTCAGATTCAGCACCTCAGCCACGTTCATGCTCGCAAAGCGGCTGGCCACCGGCGTCGGGCGCCGTACCAACGTGGGATTGGTCATTCGCTGGCGATGGTCATCCGTGCTGCCTGCCGGCGGCACCCGAGATACTCCCAATGGCCCGGCAAGCCCGATCGCCGGAGCCTGCGCCACTGCGCCAAGGTCTGGTCGCTTGCGTTCGATTCGAACCTCCAACACCTCGGGGCGGTAACGCTTGCCATCGCAATCGGGGCAACGCAGATAGACATCGCTGAGGAACTGCATCTCCACATGCTCGAAGCCGGAGCCGCCGCAAGTGGCGCAGCGTCCATCGCCGCTGTTGAAGCTGAACTTGGACGCGGTGTAGCCGCGCTGACGCGACAAAGCCGCATTGGCGAACAGTTCGCGGATTGCATCCCAGGCGCCGACATAACTGACCGGATTCGAACGCGCGGTCTTGCCGATCGGTGACTGGTCCACAAAAACCACGTCGGCAAGCTGTTCAGCGCCCAACAGCCGATCGTGCTGGCCGGGTGACTCAGTCGAGCGGCCGAAATGGCGCATCAACGCCGGCGCCAGCACATCCTGCACCAGTGTCGACTTGCCGGACCCACTGACACCGGTGACACAGACCAGGCGTTGCAGCGGAATTTCCACCGACACGTTCTTCAGGTTGTGCTCGCGCACGCCTTCGAGCACCAGGCGTGGCGTGGCGGGGGCAACCAGACGCTGAAAACCCATGCCGACCTGCTTGCGGCCGCCCAGATAGGCACCGGTCAAGGTGTCGGCGCCGCGCAGGTCCTGCGTGCTGCCGTCGAACACGATCTGCCCACCTCGTTCACCCGGGCCCGGGCCCATGTCGATCATGCGGTCGGCCGCCAGCATCACAGCCGGATCGTGTTCGACCACCACCAACGTGTTGCCCGCATCACGCAAGCGCTGCA
>JBDTMH010000358.1:0-3925 GCA_039934375.1 Burkholderiaceae bacterium
TCGGATCGATCTGGACGCGGTACGGCGCCACTTCGGTATGCGGCACCTTGCCCAGAGTGCCGGTGTGGATGTACGGAAAATGGCCCATGTCGAGGAAGTTCTCGACCACGCGCAGACCCGAGGTCGCCACGCCGATGCCGCCGCAGTCGACGATGCGCCGACCCGGTTCGTCGAATTCCGGCAACGCGAACAACGGGCGCTGCGGGCCGTCTCCGGTCCAAACCCACAAGTAACCGTAACGCTCCTGCACCGGCAGCGGCCGGTCGTCGGCCTGCGCGATGGCCTGCCCATCCGCACCGCGCCATGCGGTCACGGTATTGCCCAACAGGCGGGTGGTCCATGGGCGTTCGGCTGTATGGCGCTGCAGCGCGCCTGCGGCGCCGATGGTCAGCCAGTCGTTGCGGACGTTGGGATCATGCGTACAGAACGGCATGGCTTCAAAGTCCCTGCGGAGTCTCCATCGCCGCGCGCAAGGAGCGCGCTGCGATGAACAACCGTTTGCGCTGCGCGTCGTCGGCCGGCTGCGCTGAAAACAGATGCAGCATGGACCACTGCGCCGACGCACCCAGCGTGTACAACCGCACTGCCGATCCGTTCAGCGTGCCTTGCCAGGCATACGGGGACTGCTGCGTGAAATCGGCATCGGCCAAGGACAGATCGACCCGCGCGATCGGCCGATCGACGCAAAACGTGCTCAGGAAGCAGTGGGTAATAGTCGCTGCTGCTGTTGCTGCCGCCGCTTGTGCGGGCGCTGGCGCGGGGGGGTGGTTGGCAACCTCGTGCGCGCAAGCTGGTCCGTGCTTGGCCGTTTCTTGCGCGTGTGACGATTCGCATGTGGCTGCGGGCGCCAGGTCGACCCATACCAAACCCTGGCACTCCCGTACCGCGTAGGTCTTGACGCAGACCTTGCCCGGCACCGGCTGGTGCGGCATGGCCGGGATAGCAATGCATCGACCGTCCGTGGCGGCGTATTGCCAGCCGTGGTAGGCGCATGCGAGGTGATCACCTGCTACCCGCCCCAGGCTCAGCGCCACGCCGCGGTGTGGACAACGGTCCTCCCAGACCCGCGCGACGCCGTCCGCGCTGCGCCACAGCGCGAGCGGCTGGTCATCCACCAGCGCCGGGACGACGTTGTCACCTGCGCGCAGCGATTTTGCTGCCAGCACCGGATGCCAGGATGGGGGAAAAGACATGGGCCAATTGTCAACGCTGCCTACAATGCAACACAAGTCAATACGCCAAACATTTGTTGCCATGGCCAGCCGCGAACAGCAAATCCTCGACATCCTGCGCGACGAACCCTTGATCGCCCAGCAGGCGCTGGCCGACCGGCTGGGCATCAGCCGCGCCGCGGTGGCCGGTCACATCATGCAGCTGGTGCGCAAGGGCCTGGTGCTGGGCCGCGGTTATGTACTGACCGAGCAGGGTTTTGTGCTGGCCATTGGTGGCGCCAATATGGACATTACCGGCAGCACATCCCACACCATCGTCGCGCACGACTCGACACCGGGGCGGATCCGCTGTGCGCCTGGCGGCGTGGCCCGCAATGTGGCGGAAAACCTGGCGCGGCTGGGCCACAATGTGCGGCTGATCAGCGCGGTCGGAGCCGATCTGTTCGGCACCAGTTTGCTGGAGAGCACGCGCCGCGCCGGCGTCGATGTGCGCGGCTGCCTGGTGCTGGACGATGCGGCGACCTCGACTTATCTGTCCATCCATGGGCCGGATGGCGACATGGCATTGGCGCTGAACGACATGGATATCCTGGCGCACATCACGCCTGAACGGCTGGAGGGCAGCCTCGCGCGCGTGCGCCATGCACGGGCCGTGTTGCTGGACTGCAACCTGTCGGAGCCGGCACTGGGCTGGATCTTCGGCCAGGCACAAGCGGGCGCGGTGTTTGCCGAACCGGTGTCGGCTTACAAGTGCCGGCGCCTGCTGCCTTGGCTGGGCCAGGTGCATACGCTAAAGGCCAATCGGCTGGAGGTGCAAGCGCTGACCGGCCTGCCGCTGGACGACGATGCTGCATTGGTGCGCGCGGCGCTGTGGTTGCACGACAAGGGCGTGCTGCGCGTGGTGTTGAGCCTGGGTGCGCGTGGCGTGTACTGGAGTGAGCGCGCCGGGCCCCGTGGCTGGCAGGCCGCCGCGCCGGTCGCAGTGGTCAATGCCACCGGTGCCGGTGACGCACTGATGGCCGGCCTGCTGCACGGCTACCTGCAAGGTGATGCCTTTCCCGCCACCGTGGCGTTTGCTGCCGCCTGCGCCGCGATGACGCTGGACGCGCCCCAGGCCAACCACGTAGGCCTGTCGGTGGCCGCGGTGCAGCAGCGGGTACAGGCGCAACTCGGCCCCGACGACACTTGCGGTACTTGTTCTTCCTCCTCCTCCATTTGACTTGACGCGATCCGACCATGCCACTGAATTCCCATCTCGACATCCATCCCGCTGTGGCACAGGCCCTGGACGCCGGCGCACCGGTGGTTGCACTGGAGTCGACCATCATCTCGCACGGCATGCCGTACCCGGAGAACGTCAGGACCGCATTGCGGGTCGAGGACGAGGTCCGCGCGCATGGGGCGGTACCGGCCACCATTGCCGTCATCGGCGGCCGGCTCAAGGCGGGCCTGGATCCGCAGCAGATCGAGGAACTCGGTCGCCAGGGCGTCGCCGTGGCCAAGGTCAGCCGGCGCGACCTGCCGTTCATCGTAACCAGCGGCGCCACGGGCGCGACCACCGTCGCATCCACCATGATCATCGCCGCAATGGCCGGCATCCGCGTTTTTGCCACCGGCGGCATCGGTGGCGTGCACCGCGGCGCGCAGCAAAGCTTTGATGTATCCGCTGATCTGCAGGAACTGGCGCGCACCTCGGTGGCGGTGGTGTGTGCCGGGGCCAAGTCCATCCTGGATCTGCCGCTGACGCTGGAGTACCTGGAGACCCATGGCGTGCCGGTGATAGGCTACCGAACCGACAGTCTGCCGGCGTTCTTTACGGTGGACAGCGACTTCGGCGTCGATTACCGGCTGGATTCGGCGTTGGAGATCGCCCAGGCCCTGAGCGCCAAATGGGCCATGGGCCTGCACGGCGGCGTCGTCGTTGCCAATCCGGTGCCGCAAGCCTTCTCGCTGCCACGCGCTCGCGTGGACACGGCCATTGCACAAGCCCTGCGCGAGGCGGACGAACGCCGCATCAGGGGCAAGGAGGTCACGCCGTTTCTGCTGGCCCGTGTGTCCGAGCTCACGGGTGGCGACAGCCTGGCGACCAATATCGAACTGGTGCTGAACAATGCCCGGCTGGCCAGCGCGATTGCACAGCAATTCGCGCTTCTGGGTGGTTATGATGCGCGAAAGACAAGCTGATGGATGCGGTGTGGTAGTGCCAGTTCACCGGGAAAGCACCGATGGTGGCTGTGTCTGCGCGGGCCTAAGCTCGTGGTATTGTTTTCTTTACCTCCAACTTGATTGAAAGAACGGCATCATGAAACTTCAAACCCAACTCGGAATCCTGGCAGTCGCAATGACGGCGTGCCTTCAGGCCATGGCCGAGCCTGCCATCGTGTACGACCTGGGCGGCAAGTTCGACAAGTCGTTCAATGAAGCGGCTTTCAACGGCATGGAGCGCTGGAAGAAGGAAACCGGCAAGAACTACCTGGAGTTCGAGGTGTCCAACGAATCGCAGCGCGAGCAGGCGATCCGCCGCATGGCCGAAAAAGGCGCCAGCCCGATCATCGCGATGAGCTTCAGCCAGGCCTCGGCGATCGAGAAGGTTGCCAAGGACTTTCCCAAGCTCAAGTTCGCCATCATCGACGACGTCGTGAAGCTGCCCAACGTGCAGTCGGTGGTGTTCAAGGAGCAGGAAGGCAGCTTCCTGGTCGGCATGATGGCGGCCATGGCCAGCAAGACCGGCAAGGTCGGTTTCGTCGGCGGCA
>JBDTMH010000359.1:0-3925 GCA_039934375.1 Burkholderiaceae bacterium
GCAGTCGCCGGAGCAGTCGCCGCAGGTGCCGGCGACGCTGTCGCAGGGGCCGCCGCCGACGCGACCGCTGTCGCCTCCACAGTCAGGATCACCGACCCTTCGGCCACCTTGTCGCCGAGCTTGACCTTGAGTTCCCGCACCACGCCGCCGTGCGATGCCGGGATCTCCATCGAAGCCTTGTCGCTTTCGACCGTGATCAGTGACTGCTCCGGCGTGATCGTGTCGCCCGGCTTGACCATCAACTCGATCACCGTCACTTCAGCGAAATCGCCGATGTCCGGCACCTTGATTTCCATTTGCGCCATCAGATCGCTCCTCTCATATTGCTAGTCCAGTGGGAGGCGGTCATCGGAATCGACGCACCGCCAGCGCCAGGGTGCTTGCGCCAATGCGGCGTTACAACAGCACCCTGCGGAAATCACCCAGGATCTGGCCCAGGTAAACATTGAAGCGGGCAGCCGCCGCGCCATCGATGACCCTGTGATCCCAGCTCAGCGACAGCGGCAACATCAGGCGTGGCACGAAGGCCGAACCATTCCACAGTGGCTCGGTGGTGGACCGGCATACACCCAGGATGGCCACCTCGGGCGCATTGATGATCGGCGTGAAATAACGCCCGCCGATGCCACCCAAAGACGAGATCGTGAAACCCGCGCCCGACATCTCGGCCGGACTGAGTTTGCCGTCGCGCGCCTTCTTGGCCAGCTCGCCCATTTCCTGGGAGATCTGCATCACGCCTTTCTTGTCCGCGTCCTTGATCACCGGAACCATCAGCCCATTCGGTGTGTCGGCCGCAAATCCGATGTGGCAATACTGCTTGTACACCAGCTGATCGCCGTCGATCGAGGCGTTGAACTCGGGGAACTTGCGCAGCGCCGCGACACAGGCCTTGATCAGAAAGGCCAGCATCGTGACCTTGATGCCCGACTTCTCGTTCTCCTTGTTGGTCGAAACACGGAACGCCTCGAGCTCGGTAATGTCGGCATCGTCATGGTTGGTGACGTGCGGAATCATGACCCAGTTGCGGTGCAGGTTGGCGCCGCTGATCTTCTTGATGCGCGACATGTCCTTGCGCTCGACCGGACCGAACTTGGTGAAGTCGACCTTGGGCCAGGGAATCAGCCCCAGCCCGGCACCATCGCCGCCGGACGCCCCGGCCTTGGATCCCTGCGCTGCCGCGGCGGCACGGGTCTGCGCCGCTCCGGCCATGACGGAGCGGGTGAACGACTGCACATCTTCCGCCGTGATCCGCCCCTTGGCGCCGCTGCCCTTGACGTCCTCCAGCGGCACGCCGATTTCGCGCGCAAATTTGCGCACGGACGGCGACGCGTGGGGCAGATCGGCCTTGATCGGTGCCGACGGATCGTGCGCCGGCAGCGTGGCGCTGACAGTGGCTGTACCGTCCACTGCAACTGCCGGCGCCGGAACCACCGACGGGTTGTCGGCAGCCTGGGCGGCGGCTGGCGTGGGGGCCGGGGTTGCCGGTGCGCCACCGGCAGCTTGAACCACAGCCAGTTGATCACCGATATTGATCTTGTCACCCAGCTTGACGGAAATTTCGGTGACTACGCCCGCCACGCTGGACGGAATCTCCATCGAGGCCTTGTCCGATTCGACCGTGACCAGTGACTGCTCGACCTTGACGGTGTCGCCGATCTTGACCAGCACCTCGATCACCGCGACATCCTTGAAGTCACCGATATCGGGCACCATGACGTTGACCGGCCCAGCCGCACTGGCTGCGGGCGCTGGCGCAGCCGGCACCGGTGCGGCCGCCGCTGCGGGCGCCGCAGTAGCAGGGGCAGGAACCGCTGCAGTGTTGGGTTCGGCGGCCTTGACGGGCGCCGCGGCTGCAGCCTCATCCTGCACCTCGATGTGTGCGATCACCACACCCTGCTTGACCTTGTCACCAAGCTTGACGACGATGTCCTTGACGACGCCGGCATGGCTGGATGGAATCTCCATCGAAGCCTTGTCGGATTCCACGGTAATCAGCGATTGCTCGATCTTGACTACCTCGCCCGGCTTGACCAGCAACTCGATGACGGCTACTTCATCGAAGTCGCCGATGTCCGGTACCTGAATGTCTACCAACGCCATATTCCTGCCTCCAGATTCTGTTGTGTGCTTCGCGCCGCAGTTTCCGAGCGACGCCACGGCCGCCCGGTTGGGTTCTATCGTCAAGCGTACAACGGGTTGACCTTGTCCACGTTCAGACCATATTTCTTGATCGCCTCGCCGACCTTGGCCACCGGCACGGTGCCCTCTTCGCTCAGCGCCTTGAGCGCAGCCACGACGATGTAGTGGCGGTTGATCTCGAAATGCTCGCGCAGCTTGCTGCGGAAATCGCTGCGGCCGAAGCCATCGGTGCCCAGCACCTTGTAGGTCCGCCCCTTGGGCAGAAAGGATCGGATCTGTTCGGCATACGCCTTGATGTAGTCGGTCGATGCGACGACCGGCCC
This sequence comes from Burkholderiaceae bacterium, assembly GCA_039934375.1. Classification (GTDB taxonomy): domain Bacteria; phylum Pseudomonadota; class Gammaproteobacteria; order Burkholderiales; family Burkholderiaceae_C; genus CAISIP01. Next base: position 2,463 of record JBDTMH010000359.1, read on the forward strand.
GGTATGCTTCTCGAGTTGCTGCGCGACGAACGGCACGCGCGCCTTGGCGTCAGGATGCAGCAGGTTGTAGCGTTCGCAATCCTGGCCGTCACGTCCCAGCTCGTTGAAGCTGGGGCAGCTCCACACATCGGCGGCAACACCCCACTCGGCATCCAGCAATTCCTGTGCGGCGATGGACTCGCGCAGAATGGTGCCCGAACCCAGCAGTTGCACGCGCGGTGTGCGTTTGGCGCCTGGTTTGCACAGGTACATGCCCTTGATGATCTGCTCTTCGGTGCCGGGCGTGAGGCCGGGCATTGGGTAGTTCTCGTTGAGCAGCGTGATGTAGTAGTAGACGTTCTCCTGGCGCTCTACCATGCGCTGCAGCCCGTGGTGCAGGATGACGCCGACTTCATGGGCAAAGCTGGGGTCGTAGCTGACGCAGTTCGGGATGGTCCCGGCCAGCACATGGCTGTGGCCGTCTTCGTGCTGCAGCCCCTCGCCATTGAGCGTGGTACGTCCCGACGTGCCGCCCAGCAGGAAACCACGCGCCTGCATGTCCCCGGCCGCCCAGGCCAGGTCACCGATGCGCTGGAAACCGAACATCGAGTAATACACGTAGAAAGGAATCATGATGCGATTGTTCGTCGAGTACGACGTTGCCGCGGCAATCCAGCTGCACATGCCTCCGGGCTCGTTGATGCCCTCCTGCAGGATCTGGCCCGCCTTGTCTTCCTTGTAGTACATGACCTGGTCCTTGTCGACCGGTGTGTACTTCTGCCCTTCCGGGTTGTAGATACCGATCTGCCGGAACAGTCCCTCCATGCCGAACGTACGGGCCTCGTCGACCAGGATGGGCACGACGCGCGGACCCAGTTCCTTTTCGCGCAGCAACTGCGTCAGGAAACGCACAAATGCCTGGGTGGTGCTGATCTCGCGACCCGCGGCTGTCGGATCGGTCACCGCCTTGAAGGTCTCCAGCGGCGGAATCGTGAATTGCTCGTCGGCCTTCACACGCCGCTTGGGCAGATAGCCACCCAGCGCCTCGCGCCGCTCGTGCAGGTAGCGCATCTCGGGTGTGTCGTCGGCGGGCTTGTAAAACGGGATCTTGGACAGTTCGCTGTCCGGGATCGGGATGTTGAACCGGTCGCGGAAGTAACGCACATCCTCGTCCGAGAGCTTCTTGGTCTGGTGCGCAGTGTTCTTGCCCTCGCCGGCCTTTCCCATGCCGTAACCCTTGATGGTCTTGACCAGCAGCACAGTCGGTTGGCCACTGGCCTGGTTCGCCTTGTGGAATGCGGCGTACACCTTCTGCGCGTCGTGACCGCCGCGGCGCAGACTCCAGATCTCGTCGTCGGTCATTCCTGCGACCATCTCCAGCGTGCGCGGATCGCGACCGAAGAAATTCTTGCGCACGAAGGCTCCATCATTGGCCTTGAAGGCCTGGTAGTCGCCGTCCAGCGTGTCCATCATGATCTTGCGCA
>JBDTMH010000360.1:0-3861 GCA_039934375.1 Burkholderiaceae bacterium
TGTATTACCACGACCCGATGGTTCCGGGAAACAAGTTCGACAAGCCAGCCAAGTCGCCGTTCATGGACATGATGCTGGTGCCGGTCTATGCCGACAGCGGCAGCTCCGATGGGAGTCGCGTCACGGTCAGCCCGCGTATTCAGCAGAATCTGGGTCTGCGTACCGCCGAAGTCACCGAGACGGTGCTTTCGCCAGAGGTACAGGCCGTGGGTAGCATCGTGTGGAACGAGCGTGACCAGGCTGTCGTACAGGCGCGTGCAACCGGCTTCATCGAAAAGCTGTACGTACGCGCCACTCTGGATCGGGTCAAGGCCGGCCAACCTCTTGCCGAGATCTATGTGCCCGACTGGATCGCTGCGCAGGAGGAATTTTTGTCGGTACGGCGCATGCAGGGCAGCGATCTCGCACCCCTGATCGACGGTGCGCGCCAGCGCATGCGCCAGGTCGGCATGACTGAGGCGCAAATCCGCCTGGTGGAGAGCAGCGGGGCTACCCAAGCACGCATCGTGCTGCATGCGCCGATCGGCGGTGTGATCAGCGAACTCGCGGTGCGCGAAGGTACGACCGTGATGGCCGGCGCCAACATGTTTCGCATCAACGGCACGGGCACAGTCTGGGCGCAGGCCGAAGTGCCGGAGAGCCAGGCGGCATTGCTCCGGCCAGGCGCAAAGGTACTGGCAAAAAGCCCGGGAGCGCCCGGCGTGAACTTCTCAGGCACCGTGCAAGCCATCCTGCCCGATGTTGATCCCGCCACGCGGACTCTGAAAGCCCGGCTCGAACTGTCGAACCCGGGCGGCCGGCTGGTGCCGGGCATGTTCGTGCAGATGCAGTTCATGGACATGCGCTCGAACAAATCCTTGGTCATCCCCACAGAAGCAGTCATCCAGACCGGCAAGCGCATCGTCGTCATGCTGGCCCAGGCCGACGGCCGCTTCCACCCGGTGGATGTGGAGATCGGCATCGAGACCGGCGGACAAACCGAGATCAAACGCGGCTTGCAAGCCGGCCAGAGGGTGGTGGTCTCGTCGCAGTTCCTGATCGACTCGGAAGCAAGCCTCAAAGGTGTCGAATCGCGGTTGAATGCCGAACCGGCGCCATCGAGTGCGACACCGCGGCACAGCGGCGAAGCGCTGGTTGAAAGTGTCGGGCGCGACGCGATCAGTCTCTCGCACGGGCCGATCCCATCAATGAAATGGGGCGCCATGACGATGGATTTCAAACCACCCAAGGGCGGAGCACTGCCACGTGGACTGGCGGCTGGAGACCGGGTGGGGTTTGAATTCTTCATGGATGCGGAAGGCTTGCCGCAACTCGACGCCGTGCGACTGCTGACACCGCAGGCAGGCGCCCCGACGAAAGCATCGGCTACCAAACCTGCAGGCGCTAAACCGTGATCGCCAGCCTGATCCGCTGGTCGATCCACAACCGCATTCTGGTGCTGCTGGCCACCGTGATGATCAGCGCCTGGGGCGTGATCTCGGTACTGAGAACTCCGCTGGACGCCTTGCCCGACCTGTCGGACGTGCAGGTAATCATCCGCACGACCTATCCGGGCCAGGCGCCACAGATCGTCGAGAACCAGGTTACCTACCCTTTGACGACCACGATGCTGTCGGTGCCCGGCGCCAAGACCGTGCGTGGTTATTCGTTTTTCGGCGACTCCTTCGTTTACGTGCTGTTCGAAGACGGCACCGATTTGTACTGGGCCCGCTCCCGTGTGCTCGAATACCTGAACCAGGTTCAGGCCCGGCTTCCTGCGAATGCCAAGGCCCAACTGGGACCTGATGCAACCGGTGTCGGCTGGATCTACCAATACGCATTGATTGACCGAAGCGGGCAGATGGACACCTCACAGTTGCGTGCATTGCAAGACTGGTTCCTCAAGTTTGAACTCAAGTCGGTGCCCAATGTGGCGGAGGTGGCCTCGGTCGGCGGCATGGTGCGCCAATACCAGGTGCTGCTCGATCCCGACAAGCTCGCGGCCTATCGGATTCCCCATACCAAGGTGGTCGATGCTATACGCAGGGCCAATCAGGAAAGCGGGGGCTCGGTGCTGGAACTCGGTGAGGCCGAGTACATGGTGCGTGCCTCGGGCTATCTGCAAACACTGGACGACTTTCGCAAGGTGCCTTTGCTGACCACGGACGCCGGCGTATCCGTGCGCTTGGGCGACGTGGCGCGTATTCAGGTCGGGCCCGAGATGCGGCGCGGCATTGGTGAACTCGACGGGGATGGGGAGGCGACCGGTGGCGTGATCGTCATGCGCTCTGGCAAGAATGCGCTCGAAGCGATCAAGGCGGTCAAAGCCAAGCTGCGTGAGCTGCAAGGCAGTCTGCCCAAAGGCGTCGAGATCGTGCCGGTTTACGACCGCTCGAACCTGATCGAGCGTGCCGTGCAGAACCTGGGCTTCAAGCTGCTCGAGGAATTTCTGGTCGTGGCGGTAGTTTGCTTCGTCTTCCTGTTCCACCTGCGCTCGGCGTTTGTCGCCATCGTCTCGTTGCCGCTGGGCATCCTGGTCGCTTTTATCGTCATGCGTTATCAGGGCGTGAATGCCAACATCATGTCGCTCGGCGGCATCGCAATAGCCATCGGCGCGATGGTGGATGCTGCGGTGGTGATGATCGAAAACGCCCACAAACACCTGGAACGCTGGGGTCATGCGCGGCCGGGCGAAACCTTGGAGGGTGAGGCACGCTGGCGTGTGATTGGGGACGCCGCAGCCGAGGTCGGCCCGGCGCTGTTCTTCTCGCTGCTGATCATCACGCTGTCGTTCATTCCGGTGTTTACGCTGGAGGCGCAGGAAGGGCGACTGTTTGCGCCACTGGCCTTCACCAAAACCTACGCGATGGCCGCAGCAGCTGGTTTGTCGGCGACGTTGATTCCCGTCTTGATGGGATATCTGATTCGCGGCCGCATCCCCGATGAGAAGGCCAACCCCTTGAACCGATTCCTGATTGCCGTCTACCGCCCGCTGCTCAATGGCGTGCTGCGGTGGCCCAAACTCACCCTATGCGTGGCCGCAGTCGCACTGGTGGCAAGCATGTGGCCGCTACAGCATATTGGGGGTGAGTTCATGCCCCGGCTCGACGAGGGTGATCTGCTCTATATGCCATCGGCGCTGCCGGGTCTTTCAGCGTCCAAGGCTGGCGAATTGCTCCAGCAGACCGACCGCCTCATCAAGACTGTGCCTGAGGTTGCCAGTGTGTACGGCAAGGCCGGCCGTGCCGAAACCGCCACCGACCCGGCGCCGATGGAGATGTTCGAGACCACGATCCAGTTCAAGCCGCGCGATCAGTGGCGCGCTGGCATGACCCAGGACAAACTGGTCGAAGAACTGGACCGCGTGGTGCAGGTGCCGGGGCTTTCCAACATCTGGGTGCCGCCCATCCGCAACCGCATCGACATGCTGGCCACCGGCATCAAGAGCCCGGTGGGCGTCAAGGTTGCCGGCGCCGACCTGGCGACGATAGACCGTGTGACGGGAGAAATCGAACGGGTCTTGAAGAACGTGCCTGGTGTCAGCAGCGCTCTGGCCGAACGCTTGACCGGGGGGCGCTATATCGACGTCACGATCAACCGCGACGCAGCGGCGCGATTCGGCATGAACATTGCCGATGTGCAGTCGGTGATCGCATCGGCAGTGGGTGGCGAGACGATCGGTGAAACGGTCGAGGGGCTGCAACGTTTCCCGATCAATGTCCGCTACCCGCGCGAGATGCGCGACTCGCTGGAAAAATTGCGGAAGTTGCCAGTCGTGAGCGAGCGCGGTGCGCGATTGGTGTTGTCCGATGTCGCCGAGATCCGCATCACCGACGGGCCGCCAATGCTGCGCAGCGAGAACGCGCGTCTGTCGGGCTGGGT
>JBDTMH010000361.1:0-3856 GCA_039934375.1 Burkholderiaceae bacterium
GCGTTGTCTTCCACCACCAGGCGGATTTTGCGGCCGTTGATACCACCGGCCTCGTTCACCTCGTCGATGCGCATCTGCATGCCATTGCGGATATGCGGCATGCCGGCAGCCACGGGACCGGACAGGTCCAGATGGGTGCCGAGCACGATTTCCTTGTCGGTCACGCCGCGGGCCTGGGCTCCGGCGGCCATTGCCAGACTGAGCAAGGCGGCAGAGCCTAGTTGTACGAGTCGCTTTTTCATCATGGTTTCCTTTCGAACATACCTACACATTGAAATGATTGGGACAGGGCGGATCTTGACAGCACCAGGCACCAGGCGCCAGGCACCTGGGACTGGGCGCCAGGCACCAGGCACCAGGCACTGGGCACTGGGCATCAGGGCTACGACGCGGGTACTAGCCGACATACATGGACTCGATCAGCTCGGCGTACTTGCGTGCGACAACCTTGCGTTTGAGTTTCATCGTGGGCGTCAGCTCCTCGTCTTCGGCATCGAGTTGCTGCGCAATGATGCGAAAACTCTTGATCTGCTCGACCCGCGCCAGTCTGGCGTTGACCAGTTCGATCTCGGCGTTGATCAGTTCGACCACATCCTGGGTGCGTGTCATGCTGGCAAAGTCGGTATAGGACAGCTGGCGGTCTTGTGCGAACTTGGCCACCGTGTCCGGGTCGAGCATGATCAGACAGGTCAGGTAGTGGCGGCCTTCACCGATCACGACGGCATCGGACACATATTGGCTGAACTTGATGTGGTTTTCGATGTTGCTCGGCGTGATGTTCTTGCCACCCGAGGTGATGATGATGTCCTTGATCCGATCCTTGATGTGCAGATAGCCGTCGCCATCGACTTCGCCACAGTCACCGGTATGCAACCAACCGTCGGCGTCAATGGCTTCCCGCGTGGGTGCGGGCAAATTCCAATAACCGGCAAACACGTTCGGACCACGGACCAGGATCTCGTTGTGCTGCCCGATTTGGATCTCGGTTCCCTTGCACGCGATACCCGCCGAACCGATCCTGATCCGATCCGGTGGCATCGAGGTGCAAAAGCCGGTAGTCTCGGTCAGGCCGAAGGCCTCCAGCAGGTCGACGCCGATGGCCATGAACCAGCGCAGCAGGTCTGGCGGTACGGGCGCCGCACCGGTCATCGCGCTCTTGAGGTTTTGCAGGCCGAGGAAATTGCGCAAATTGCTCAGCACCAGAATTTGCAGCAGCTGATAGCGGGTGGCGCGCCAGCCGGTGACCGGTTGGCCGTCGAGGCGGGCCTGTGCCAGTGCCGCACCTTCCGTCGTCACCGATTCATAGGCGCGGCGTGCCAACGGCATAGCCTCTTGCATATACAGCATGACCTGGGTATGGAGTTTTTGCCAGAATCGGGGCGGGCCGAACAGCGCCTGCGGGGCCACTTCGCGCACATCGTTGAAGATGGTGCTCGCGTTTTCAGGGAAGTGCACGATCTGGCCCAGTGCCAGCGGATTGAACACCGTGCCCATACGTTCCGCAATGTGACACAACGGCAGAAACGACAGTGAGCGGTCCAGCGGCGCCAGCTGCATGTATTCATGCACATTGGCGATCTGAAAGACCAGGTTGCGGTTCGAGATCATCGCGCCCTTGGGCGCACCGGTGGTGCCGGAGGTATAAACCAGGAACGCGATGCCATCTGACTCGCCGGCATCGATCGCGGCTTCAAAGTCTGCCGATCGCGCGCGCGCCAGCGTCTGGCCATGCGCCAGGAATTGCGCGAAACCCGTGACCATGGCATCGTCGAGTTCGCGCAAGCCCTTGTTGTTGGTGATGACAATACGTTGCAGCTCCGGACAGCTCTGGCGGATGGCGCTCACCTTGTCGTATTGCTCCTGGTTCTCGACGAACAACACCCGCGCCCGGGCGTCGCTCAGAATGTATTGCACCTGCTCGGGCGACGAGGTCGGATAGATGCCCGCGCACAGGATGCCCATGCATTGGGCGCCCATGTCCGCGTACAGCCACTCGGGGCAGTTTTCCGACAATACCGCGATGGCGTCACCGCGTTGCAGGCCGAGGTCGGCCAGGGCCAGTCCGACGGCGCGCGCGTTGGCGTAGTAGTCGGCCCAAAGGGTCGATGCCCAGATTCCCTTTTTCTTGTGCCGCAAGGCGGGTTGATCGGCCCATTCCCGGCTGCGGGCGCGAAACAGCTTGTGGGGTGTGTCGTGGCCGTAGGCGACGACCGGCGTGTGCTTATGCGGCATGGCAGTGGACATGTTGAACCTTACCTCCAGGTCTTGCGCCGTTTCCAGCGCTTTTTTTGCTGGCCAGCCTGGTCGTCGTGGCCCGCACCGCCGAGATAGAACTCCTTGACGTCGTCTTTCTCCCGAAGCTCCTCGGTCGTACCGGCCGCCACGATGCGTCCGAGCTCCATGATGTAGCCCTGGTTCGCCGTGGCCAGCGCTATGGCCGCATTTTGCTCGACCACCAGGATCGACATGCCGAGCTCGCCGTTGATCTTCTGGATGATCTTGAAGATCTCCTGCGTCAGCAATGGCGACAGACCCAGCGAAGGTTCGTCGAGCAGCAGTACCGTGGGTTTGGCCATCAAAGCGCGTCCGATCGCCAGCATCTGCTGCTCGCCGCCAGACAATAACCCGCCATGCTGGTTCTGCCGCTCCTTCAGGCGCGGAAACCAGCTGAACACGCGTTCCAGATCGGCCTGGGTGCCGTTGTCGTCTCGGCGCGCGAACGTGCCCATGATCAGGTTTTCGCGCACCGTCAGGAACGGAAAGATCTGCCGGCCTTCGGGCACCAGCACCAGACCACTGCGGGCGACCTGGTCTGGGTCGCGGCCCTGGATGGCTTGCCCGTCGAACTCGACCGAGCCCTTGGTCGGGTCGATGACACCGGCGATGGTGTTGAGCAAGGTGGTCTTGCCCGCGCCATTGGCGCCCAGCACCGCCGTGATGTCGCCCGCACGCACCTGCAGATTGACGCCCTTGATCGCGTTGACCGGGCCGTACCAGGTCTCCAGGTTGTTGATAGCCAGGATGGGTTGTGCCGATGCGCCCATGATCAGCTTCCCAGGTAGGCGGAAATCACCGCCGGGTCGTTTTGTACCTCGTGCGGCGTGCCCAGCGACAGGACTTCGCCCATGTTCATGCACAACACGCGGTCGGCGGCCTGGGTCACCAGGGACATGTCGTGCTCCACCATGATGACGGTGATGCCCAGATCCTTCTGAATGTCGTCGATCCAGAATGCGAGGTCGCGCGATTCCTCCGGGTTCAGGCCGGAGGCTGGTTCATCGAGCAACAGCAAGCGGGGCTGGGTCGCCAGCGCGCGGGCCAATTCCACCACCTTGCGCACGCCGTAGGGAAGACCCGCCACCGGACTGTGTCGGTGCGCCATCAGGTCCAGCAGTTCGATCACATCTTCCACGTGCTCGCGGGAACGCGCCTCAGCCTCGCGCACGGCCGGTGTCCAGAGCCACTGCGCCGCGAAGCTGCCATGGTCAAAGCGGTGTCGACCCAGCAGCAGATTGTCCAGCACGGTGCCGCCTTCGAACAGTTCGATGTTCTGGAACGTGCGGGAAATGCCGCTGTGCACCACCTTGTGGCGTGGCATCGCGGTGATGTCCTGGTTTTCGAAACGCACCTTGCCCGCGGTGGCGTCGAAGACCCGGGTGATGACATTGAGCATCGACGTCTTGCCAGCGCCATTGGGCCCGATGATGGCAAAGACCTCGCCTTGTTCGACGTTGAAGCTCACGTCGTTGATCGCCTGGACGCCGCCAAAACGCAGCGACACGTTTTTGACTTCGAAGACACTCATTTGTATCTCTCCGATTTCATGTAGCTCTTGCCGCGCTTGAACATGTTCTTG
>JBDTMH010000362.1:0-3808 GCA_039934375.1 Burkholderiaceae bacterium
AATCGTCAGGGGCTGGCCTGCTTGCCAGGCCACGGCGGCTTTGGTTTTCATGGAACCTGTCTCTTTCTTTTCTTGGCAGTGGCATAAAACACCTGCAACCGATTATGGACGCTCCGCACCACACTTGTCTAGTCTTGTCTAGGCTAGTTCGTCGAGAGACACCACGCGCCCACTATCGGACCGATCAGACCCCCGCGAAGCATTCAGCCCTCGAGGCAACTGCCGGATCCAGATCGAATCGCGGCACTCGGGATACCCGAGCGGCCGCTGCAACTGCAGCAGCCGTTCCTGCGTGTGATGCGCCGCAGCGCTGCCGCACGAATCAGTCGATGTTCTGCACGACAAGCATCAACATATCGCCACGCTTGACGTAACCACGATTGGTGTGGGCCAAGACATAACCGTCAACGGGGAACAGCACATTTTCGGACGGCCGCTTGGGATCTGACGCATAGTGCAGACGTCCGGCAATTTGCCCGCTCTTGACAACCTGACCGGCAGAAGCCCGGCGATCGAAAACACCATCGCCTTGGGCATAAAGGCTGTGATCGACCGAGGCTATCTCGACCATGCGCGGCGCGTCTTTTGGTGGGACCTCACCGCGCAATACGCCAACATGGCGCAATAAGCGATACAGCCCCGCCTCGGTCGCGTCCGTAATGGCTGGGTCGACTCCACCACCGCCGCCAAGTTCGGCTGCGATCATGGGAACGCCGGCACGCGCTGCAGCGGAATTCAATGAACGGTTGTCGTTCAACCCGCCAAGCACCCAGATCAAAGGCAGGCCGAAGACCTTTGCTAATTCTAGGTTGCGTGCATAGAGTGCCGCATCTGCGGTGCGGTTAGGCAAAGTGCAGGGCGCAAAGTAGGACGCCTTGCCACCCGAGTGCAAGTCGATCGCAGCGGCAGCCATCGGCAGCAGCTCGGTTTCGACGTAATAGGCGATCTGTTCGGTGATCCCGCCCGTGGGATTGCCGGGAAAGGCGCGGTTCAAATTGACGCCGTCGACAGGCGAAACTCGTAATGACGCTTGAAACGCGGGCGCATTCAATGCGGGAACGATGATGACTTGCCCGGTAATGTCGGCGAGGTCGAGACCGTCGACCAGGCGCATCAGCGCTGCCGGGCCTTCAAATTCGTCGCCGTGTGTGCCACCAAACATCAGCACCACAGGCCCGGCGCCGCTCTTGAAGCTGACGATGGGAACGGGATGGTATCCCAACGGGACGGCGTTATCTGACCATTTGACGCGCAAGTCGCCAACTTGTCTGCCTTCAGCCGACAGGTCAATTGTGGGAGTGACAGCGCTCCTGGTCATGGGAATTCCTGCTTTGACTTGGCGTTGTGGATGGATACTTGTGACACCAGTTGCACCGAGATGGGTTGGAGCTATCAAACGTCGACCACGGCCATCGCGTCGATCTCGACCAGCAGCGACGGGTCGGCCAGACCACTGACCACAACGCCCGTGGAGCAATGGTGGACACCCTCGAACCACTCGTTGATGGCTGCGTAGACAGCCGGTCGATACGCCACATCGGTGACATAAACCGTCAGTTTGCAGACGTCGCGCAGCGATCCCCCTGCTTCTTCCATCCAGTGCTGGATGTTCTTGCAGGCCTGATGCGCTTGCGCCCCTGCATCCCCTTCACCTATCAGCGTTCCGTCGAGCAGCGTGCCGACCTGGCCCTGCATGAACACGAAGTCACCGCTGGCGCGGATGGCTTTCGAGTATTTGGCAACCGCGTGGTAGCGGGTTTCGTAGACATGGATGTGTTTGCGTGGCATCGGAAACTCCTGCGTGGTGAGCGTGATGGATCGGGGACCGGAACACCCGTGCGCCGCCAGATGGCGGTGGTCAGAGAAACCCCGAATACGGGCGCTGGACCACACTGGCGTGGATGAAGCGGGTAAACGTGATGAAGTCGAAGACCGGTAGCCCGGTCGCCTGCTGGATATCGGCCGAGAACGTCGGCAGGTTGGAACATTCGGACAGTAAGCCGCCCATGTCGGGATGCTGCCGGTGGAACCGACTGGCGATGTCGACCACCTCGTCGCGCAGCAGGTCGACGTCCATTTCGATGCGGGTGCCGCCCATGTGGGTGGCATAGAACTCGCGCGACTCCTCAAGACCTTCGATGACGATGTTCATTTCGTCGGTGATGCCCGCGGCGCGCAGGAACGAGCGGTCGAGCAGACCCTTGGAAGCGGTCAGGATCCCGAGCTTGCGATTGCCCAGCATGCGGCTGAGCAGCGGCGCCAGCAGCAGCGGCGATGTGAAGACCGGCACGCCGGTGGCAGCCGCCAGATGGTCCTGCACTGAAACAAAAAAGCCGCATGCTGTGACGACGGCGCGCACGCCCTCATCGCGCAACGCGATCGCGGCGTCGCGCATTAGATCGGCGCCCGCAGGCGCCTTGCCGTCAACCCAGCGATCCGGCGTCGCGGGAACATCGAACAACCCATCGACCACCTTGAGGCGCACCGGAAAGTCGTAACTCGACGCGTTCGCTACGTCGCCCGGCAGCACCGGATAACGTCGCCCGTCAAATAGCAGGATCCCGATCGCCTGGCCGTACAGGGCGCGTCCGCCCTTGGCGATCATGGTTGCCGCGCCAGCGCCAGGTCGCTGAGGCGGGTATCACAGAGGTGGATGTGTTTTCGGGACACCGTATGACTCCTTGCATGTGTACGTGCCGATCGATCGGCCTATGTGTGCACATGGCCGCATCGATTGCAATTGGTCAGCTGGCGACTACAGCGCCGTCAGCGACTTGCGTCTGCGTGTTCTCGCGCGCAATCAGATCCGCCAGACCCTTGCGGAAACGGCTCGCGGCCGCGTCAAGCAGCAGGCCGGTGTTCGGCGTGGTCTTGTGTTTCATGCCCTGGTGCACGGCGCGCAGGATGGCACGGTCTTCCTCGAATGCAGCCTTGGCGCCAGCGGCGACCTTGCGCGTGATGTCTTGGTCGTGTGGGTCGGTATTGCGGTGCTGCAGCCAGAAATACTGCGTGTTGTCCTCGTCGATCGGCGTCAGGAAGTGGTAGGAGATCATTCGGTAAGTGTCGGCGTCCGCGACCATGTCCGGGCCACCCTTGCCGGCAGGTGTGTAGATACCCATGTTTACCGCCAGCGCAGGATACTGCACCTCGTAATGCTGCAACCGGTCGGCGTTGCCCTTGAACTTGACCAGCGGGGCGTAGAACGGCGGTGGCGGCTGGTCCCGCATCCAGCGGCTGTTGACGACTCCGGTTGCATCGGCCGTGATCTGCATCGGCGTGTTGTCGGTGCCGGCGCCGGCGAATGAACTGCGATGCACCCAGGCCACATGCGACGGATCGAGCAGGTTGTCGACCATCCACAGGTAGTTGCATTCGATCAGCATGCTGTCGCCCTTGGTCATGCTCCATCCCGGGTTGTTGCAGGTCGGGATGTCGATGATGGCGTTCTCGTCCGCCAGCGCCGGATCACCCATCCAGAGCCACAACAGGCCGTAGCGGTCGGATGCCGGATAACTGCGCACCTTGGCGAAAGGGGGAATCCGTGTCTGTGTCGCCGCGTCAATGCAGGCGCCCGAACGATCGAAGGTCAACCCGTGGTAACCGCATTCGACCGCGTCACCTTTGATGCGTCCCATGGACAGCGGCAGTTTGCGGTGCGGGCAGGCGTCTTCCAGGGCCACCGCCTTGCCATCTTCGGTCCGGTACAAAACGATGGCTTCGCCCAGCAGCTTGACGGGCTTGAGCGCGCGCCCGATGTCGGGGGACAGGGCAGCGACATACCAGGTATTGCGGAGGTAGGTGGACATGG
>JBDTMH010000363.1:0-3764 GCA_039934375.1 Burkholderiaceae bacterium
CAGCAACACGTCAGCCACATAGTCGTCGGACGCGGTGATCACCCGCCCACCACGGATCAGCACGGCACCGCTGCCGCGCAGCGGCGAGCGGCTGCGCGATGCCTGCGCGGCCAGGCTGGGAGGCTGGGCTTGGTTCAGGTCATGCCCGCAAACGATGCCACAGGACGCGTCGTGTTCGTGGACAGTGTCCTGCGTCATTCAACGACCTCGTCCAGGCGCTTGATCAGGCGATCGATCTCACCAATCGTGTTGTAGTGCGCTATTGACACGCGCACCACACCGCCCTGGTGCTGCAGTTCCAGGGCTTCGATCAGGCGCTTGGCGTAGAAGTCACCGAATCGGATGCCGATCCCGTGCGGGTCCATGTGCCGCACGATGGACTCCGATGGCTTGTCACCGACCATGAAGGAAATGGTGGGCACTCGGTCGCCGCCCGTAACGCGGTCGTGACCGATGACCCGCACCGACCGCTTGCTGCGCAGGTAGGCCAATAAACGTTCGGCCATGGCGTTTTCGTGCGACTCAAACGCGTCGAAGGCCGCCTGCATCTTCTGCCGGTCGGTGCCCGTCACGCCGAGCGACTGGCCGACTTGCACCAGGTACTCATTGATGCCCATGCATCCATACGACAGCTCGTAATTCACGTTGCCCGGCTGTAGCTTGTAGGGCACGACATCGGGGCCGATAAAGTAGTGGTTGAGGCTAGGCAGCGACAGAAGCAGTTCGCGGGGCATCCACAACACCGCGTAATGCGGTCCGAATACCTTGTAAAAGCTGAATACATAAGCGTCGGCTCCGCTGGCCTGCACATCGACCAGACGGTGTGGCGCGTAGGCGACCGCGTCCACGCACAAACGGGCACCGACCGCATGTACGCGTCGCGCAATCTCAGCCACGGGATTGACCGTACCCAGGATGTTGGACGCATGCGTGATGGCCACCCATTTCGTCTTAGGGGAGAGCAGGCGGTCCAGGTCGGACAGGTCGAGCTCAAGCGTCTGGAGGTTGACTTCCCATACCTTCACTACCGCGCCGGCACTGCGCATGCGCATCCAGCAACCAATATTGGCTTCGTGATCGGTATTGGTGACGATGATCTCGTCGCCCGAACGCAAACCCGGCAGCAAGGCTTGACCCAGCAGGAACATCAGCGACGTACTGGCGCTCCCCATCACTACTTCGTCATCGTGTGGTGCGTTGATCAGTTCGGCCACCGAACGGCGTGCAGCCAGCACGCGCTCGCCAGCTGCCTGTGATTGCGCATAGCTGGCACCCAGTTGCACACTGCTCGTGAGCAGGTAGTCGCTGACACGGTCGGCCACCTTGCGCAGCACCTGTGAGCCGCCGGCGTTGTCGAGGTATACGCAGCCATCTTGGAGCGCCGGAAATTCAGCTCGGATCAGTTCAAGGTTCAGGGTGGAAAAGGACATGATGAAAGGTATGTTCAGAGTGTGTTCAGTGGGAAAGGATGGCCTTTAGAAAGGCCTGGGTGCGAGCTTCGCGCGGCGTGTCGAAGAATTCCTCGGGCGGCGCCTGCTCGACCACGCTGCCCGCCTCCATGAAGATCACGCGATCGGCCACGCGGCGGGCGAACCCCATCTCGTGCGTGACCACCACCATGGTCACGCCGGTGCGCGCCAGGTCCTGCATCACGTCGAGCACTTCGCCCACCATCTCGGGGTCGAGTGCGGAAGTGGGCTCATCGAACAGCAAGACCTTTGGCTCCATGGCCAACGCCCTTGCGATGGCGACCCGCTGCTGTTGACCGCCAGAGAGCTGGCTGGGAAATTTGTGTGCCTGTTCGGCCAGGCCGACCTTTGCCAGCAGCAAACGGGCGCGCTCTTCGGCGTCTCGCCGCAACAGTCCGCGCACGCGCATCGGTCCCAGTGCCACATTGGCCAAGGCACTCAGGTGCGGAAACAGGTTGAAGCTCTGGAATACCATGCCCACCTCGGCCCGCACCTTGGCCAATCCCTTGCCGCGCAACACCTTTTCTCCGTCAACGATCACGTCGCCGTGCTGGTAGTCCTCCAGCAGGTTGAGGCAACGGATCAGGGTGGACTTTCCGGAGCCCGATGGTCCGATCACCACGACCACCTCGCCCAGCGCGATATCGAGGTCGATGCCCTTGAGGGCTTCGAAGTTGCCGTAGGACTTGCGCAAGCCCCGGATCTGGATCAGTGCGGCCATAGAGAATGAGGGTGCCGTTGGCAATGACGTCAGCGCAAGCTGGCGCGATGCTGGGTTTCGAAATAGCCGACCAATCGCACCAGCGGCAACAGCAACAAGAGATAGATCACGGCAGCGCCAATCAGCGGCGTCGGATTGGCGGCGAGCGCCTGGGCCTGCGTCGCCTGCTTGAGCAGGTCGGGCATGGCCACCACCGAGGCCAGTGCGGTGTCCTTGAGCACATTGATGCAGTTGCTGGTGAGCGGGGGAACTACGATGCGAAACGCCTGAGGGAGAATCACGTCGCGCATGCTGCTGAAGAAACTCAGCCCGATTGCATCCGCCGCTTCAAACTGCCCTTTGGGTATGGCTTCTATGCCGGCGCGAAAGATTTCGGCCGTGTAGGCGCAAGACACCATCGAGAGCGACAGCGCCGCTGCGGTGAAGGAGGTGAAACGCACCCCGACAAAGGGAAGCGCGTAATACACCAGTACCAGCAACACCAGCAGCGGGATGGAACGGAACACGTCGATGTAGACACGTGCCAGCACTCGCATGGGTGCAAGGCCATACAGACGCAACAGTGCCATCAAAAGGCCCGACACCAACCCTGCGACGATGCTCACCAGACCCAACAGCACCGTGACACCCAGGCCCTCCAGCAATTGCGGCAGGGTATCGCGAAAGACGGGCCAGTTGAAGAACGTGTCGATCAGGTTCATGGCGTCAGGCCTGCAGTTTCAGTCTGACAACTCAGAGCTTGGGCACGTCCATGACTTTGACGCTGGAGGAACTGTCTGGCGGCGTCGTGCCAAACCATTTCTTGTGCGTGGCAGCAATGAAACCCTCCTTCTTCAGCGTGGTCAGGATGTCGTTGATCTTGCCGGCGTCGGCGAAGTTCTTGGCGAACATGAAAGAGTAACGTTCAGCCGTGGGGATACGCGCGGCAATACGATACTGCGGCTTGTCCTTGATGTAGTACTCGACCGCCGGGATGTCGCTGATGTAGCCGTCGATCCGGCCGGAGGCCAGGTCGAGCATGGCTGGAGACAGGCCTTCGTAACGGCTGATCTTGGCGATCTTGTATTTGGCGGTGTTTGCGGTCGCAAAAATGTCGCCCGTGGATGCGGTGTCCACGCCGACGGTCTTGCCCGAAAGATCCTCCAGCTTGTCGATTTTGGCGGTCTTCAATACGGCCAGCGATTGGTCGCTGTCATAGTAAGGCTGCGCAAAAGCAAGGGACTCCAGTCGCTTGGGAGTGATCGTGATGGAGGAGATGGCGATCTGGATGCGGTCGGACTGCACGGCGGGGAACAGACCATTGAACGGAATGTTCTCAATCTGCACGGTCTTGCCAGCCCTTTTGGCCACCTCGTTGACGAGATCAATCTCGAAACCGACGAATTTGCCCGAAGCGTCCTGGAACTCCCATGGCACATTGCCGATGTTGGCGCCCACCGTCCAGTCGGCCGCCAGGGCCGGAGAGGCAGCAGCGGCGGCCGCGGCCACGGTCAACGCAAACTTTGCGGCCAGTGATTTCAGTTTCATGCTGTGTAACTCCTGATGGTGAAGATGTTGGCTGAGCCAAACGAGTA